>CAJBBV010000061.1 GCA_903951405.1 uncultured bacterium | reverse complement strand
TTTTTTTCAAGTTAAGCATGTAAAAATTAGTTTATGAGCGATATAATCTACGTAACCAAAGAGACGCTGGAGCAAATGAAAATTGAATTGCAGCATCTTAAGGGAGTTGAACGACCAGCCGCTTCCAGAGCAATTGCCGAGGCTAGGGAAAAGGGTGATCTTAAAGAAAACGCAGAATATGATGCAGCCAAAGAAGCACAGGGATTACTTGAGGCCCGAATAAATCGGATGGATGGTGAGCTGGCTAATGCCCGTATTTTGGACGTATCAACAATTGACACAAGTAAAGTATCCATTCTCACTAAAGTGACGATTACTAATAAGGCAACCAAAAAATCAGTTACCTATCAACTTGTTTCTGAGAAAGAAGCTGATTTAAAGTTGTTTAAAATTTCTGTTACCTCTCCAATTGGAAAAGGATTGCTTGGAAAGAGAGAAGGAGAGGAAGCTGAAATCATAGCGCCCAATGGTAAAATTGTTTTTTCGATTGATAAAATTTCCGTCTAAAGAAACAGATTCATGTCAACTATTTTTTCAAAAATTATTGCAGGTGAGATTCCTTCCTATAAAATAGCTGAGAATGAATTATTCTATGCTTTTTTAGATGTTTTTCCATTAGTGCCTGGTCATACTTTAATAGTACCTAAAAAGGAAATTGATTATTTCTTTGATTTAGGTACAGATCAATTATCGTCTATTTTGACTTTTGCAAAACCAATTGCTAAAGCTATTGAATCCGCATTTCAATGCAAGCGCTGTGGTATTTCTGTCATTGGACTTGAAGTAGCACATGCACATTTGCATGTTGTGCCTATTAATAGTGCTAATGACCTTAATTTTACACGAGCTAAACTCAGGTCTACTCCAGATGAGCTTTTAGACGTTCAGCAAAAAATACTTGCTCAATTGAAAATCCATGAATAACCCCAACTTTAGGTTTACAAGAGAGATTTTTTTTAAAGTATTGATTGCGATATTATTCGGTCTTGGCCTATTTGATTTACTATACTCATTTACTGGCGCATACGCAATTTATGGGTTGTTGTATCCTGCAGCGCACGTTTTATTGCATATCATTCTATTTCTATCTCTTTCATTTATTTGGTCAAAAGAGAAATGGGCATTATACCTCTTTGGCGCAATAGTTATACTTCATCTTTTGCTTGATTTGTATGCGGGGGCATTCCAAGTTCTAAAGCTTTTGTTGTTTGTGCCTTTAATGCTCTTTATATTTCTTTGGGAAAGTAAAAAAGAATGATGCTATTTCTTTATTCGATCCGGGTTCTCTTTAATGAATGAATCCCAGCTTGATGATGTTGATTTTTTACTTGATTTTTTTGGAAGGGAAGTTAGTTTGATGCCTTGTAGTGAGAAGTGATGACAAATGGCTACAGCAAGTGCGTCTGAGGCATCATAATATTTGATAGCTTGTTTAATTACGATTATATTATTGAGCATTTTCCATATCTGCTCCTTATTAGCGTTTCCATTTCCAGTAATTGATTGTTTGACTTTTTTAGGTGAATATTCTGACACGTTAAGTTGATGAGTCATGGCTACCCCAATGGCTATGCCTTGTGCACGGCCTAGTTTAAGCATGCTTTGAACATTTTTCCCAAAGAAAGGGGCTTCAATGGCCATTTCAGTTGGCTTATATTGATTAATAAGTTGATGTATTACTTGATTGATTTCTCCAAGTCGTTCGAACATATCTTTTTTACCATTCAGTTTCACAACATCCATCTCAAGCAATTGAATGGCATTGCCCTCAACAGATATCACGCTATAGCCCATTATGACTGTACCCGGGTCGATTCCTAAAATAATTTTGCCTTTCTTATTCAATGGGGGTTAATTTTGGCTGATATTCTCAAACACTGAACAAAAGTATCAAAATATTACTCAACTATTTAGTTGGGCCAATTCTATTCATTTGGCTTTTATATAGTGTTATTCATCAAATTAGTAATCAGCCAGATCTGTCATCATATGTTCTGTTGCTGAAGAAGAGTATTCAGACCAAGGGGGTCCTCATTTTAATATTAGTTTTCTGCTTAATGCTTTTACAATGGACTCTTGAAGCTAAAAAGTGGCAGTTATTGATGAAGCCTATTGATGAAATTTCTATGCGTACTTCCCTTTCCGCTATTTTTCGCGGCATATCCTTTTCAATGTCAACACCTAATCGATTGGGGGAGTTTGCTGGTCGAATTTTATTCTTGCCAAATAGCATGCGATTAGCTGGCACATCGCTAACATTCATAGGAAATTTTGCGCAATTAATCGTTACCCTGATCTTCGGTTGTGCATCTCTGTTTTTGATTGATCCATTTTTGCTAGCAACTGATTCTTCCGCTGTCTTATCAAGGTTGACATTTTTATTTCAGTGCACAATACCACTTCTCACGACTACCTGCTTAGTAATTTATTTTAAACTTGGATCTGCTTTTGAATATCTTTTTTCATTTTCATTCATGCAAAAAGTAAGGTCTCGGTTGGTGTTATTAGAGCAGCTGCCACTTCATATCCTTGCACGTGTTTTTTTATTATCAGCAATTCGTTTCTGCATTTTTATTTTTCAGTACTTCTTGTTGTTTCAGTTAACACAAGTATCTATTTCACTATATGATACTACAGTGACTATATCTATTATGTTTCTTTGGCTTGCTATTCTTCCTACGATTGCATTTCTTGAATTGGGCGTAAGGTGGCAGTTCGCATTGATCTTATTAGGGGGGCTTAGTGATAATCGATTGGGCATTTCCATAGCCGTTACTGCTATTTGGTTCATTAACTTAATTGTACCTGCCCTGTTGGGCGTCTTTTCAGTTTTTCGAATAAATAGAGAAAATCCTACTCTATAGAATGAAAATTATGAAAACTTTATTTTTAAGAGGTTAGTTTGAACTAAAAAGGCCATTTGTTGTTTTTATATTTGTGTATGCGCAGAAAACCAAAGTTGATTTTATTTTTGTTTTTTATTCTTTCATTTGCCAAGCTTAGCGCAGCACTTGATACCTGTCGTCTTACCAACACATCATATGCTTCTGGTGAGGAAATTCGCTTTAAAATATTTTATAATGTAATTGGCCTATATGTAGATGCAGGTTCAGCTGTTTTTTCGGTTGAAAATATTCAACTAAATAATCGTCCAGTTTATCATGTAAAAGGACTTGGATTTTCAAATCCTTCATATGATTGGATATTTAAAGTAAGAGATCGATATGAAAGTTTTATTGATACGGCTACATTAAAAACCCAAAAATTTTTACGGCATGTGGAGGAAGGTAGCTATCGAAAGGATGAAGCTGTCATTTTCAATCACGCCGATAAAAAAGCAATTTCTACACGAGGTACATATTCTATCCCTGAATGCATACAAGATGTGCTTAGCTCAATCTATTATGCTAGAAATATCGACTTTTTAAAATATCAAATAGGCGATAAGATCCCAATAGCGATGTTTCTAGATGATGAAGTACATAGTATATATATTCGGTATCTGGGTAAGGAGGTGATAAAGACAAAATATGGTCAATTTAATGCCATTAAGTTTAAGCCTATGTTGATAAAAGGGACAATCTTTCAGGGCGGGGAATTAATGACTGTCTGGGTTACTGATGACGCCAATCATCTGCCTTTACGAATTGAGAGTCCCATCACAGTGGGTACTGTTAAGGTGGATATGATGGGTTATAAGAACTTAAGAAATCCGATGCAGGCTTTGATCAGTTTAAATTGATAAATTCATCTTCTCTAGCTGTATAACTTCATCTTTTCTGTACCCTTTTTCTGTTTTTTTTATAGTACACGCTGGGATCAACGGATCGTGTTCGAAAAATAGGATATAATTTTTTTCGGCAGCTTCTTTTAAAAAGGTTTCTTTTTCTTTCAATGTAGTCATCGGGAACATATCGTATCCCATAATATAGGGAAGCGGTATATGGGCTGCAGAAGGTATGAGGTCTGCCATATACACAATTGTTCTACCATTTAGTTGTATAAAAGGAATCATCATCGAGCTAGTATGGCCGTGTACAAACTGGATGCTAATGTTTTTTGAGAACTGAGTTCTTTGACCTACTTCTTCACTAATGAATTTAAGTTTGCCTGATTCTTGGATGGGCAAGATATTTTCTTTTAAAAATGAAGCTCGTTCTCTTGCATTAGGATGAAGTGCGTCATTCCAATGAGATTCATTACTCCAGTAAGTTGCATTGGGGAATGTTAATGAAAGCTCATCATTATTCATTTTTACAGCACCTCCGCAATGATCAAAATGCAGATGAGTAAGTATTACATCTGTTATATCTTTTGGCCCTATGTTTAGTTTTGATAAAGAATTCATCATAGAAGCTTCGCCATGTGGGTAATAATGGCTAAAAAACTTTTCAGATTGTTTATTACCCATCCCTGTATCGATTAAAATCTTTCTTTCTTCATCTATAATGAGCATACATCTCATTGCCCATGTGCACATATTGTTGTCGTCTGCTGGGTTTTCTTTTTGCCATAAGGTCTTAGGTACTACACCAAACATAGCGCCGCCATCTAGTTTGAAAAGGCCAGTATCAATTGAGTAGATCTGCATTATTTTCTTTTGTGATGGAAGAACGAGTATAAAATAGTGCAAAGAAACTTAGGATGAAGAAACACATTAGTACTAGTATTGAATTTCTCATGTTTCCTGTTAGTTCTTCGTTTCTAGCGAATAGAAACAAGCCTATGGTAAGAGCAATTTTTTCAGTAACATCATAGAAGCTAAAAAACGAAGTAGTATCTTCTGTTTTTGGCAGGAGTTTTGAATAAGTACTTCTGCTCATCGACTGAATCCCGCCCATTACTAGTCCTACAAATACAGCTAGTAAGTAAAATTGGCTTTGCGAATAGACGTTATACCCTACAATGCATATGCCAATCCAAATAGAAACAGCCACAATCAGTGTCGGTATATTTCCGATTTTGCTGGAAAGCTTGCTCATGAGTAGAGCACCAAAAATGGCAACCAGTTGAATTAAAATGATAGTCAGCAATAGTTTCGGCTCATCCTCTGCTTTTGGGAAAATTTCCTTTTTTGCAAAACTTGCTGCAACCAACATTACTGTTTGAACCCCTACACTAAATAAGAAAAATGAAAGAAGGTATCGTTTCAGGGTTGGAAGTTCCTTTGCTTGATTCCACACCAATTTTAATTCATGATATCCATTGATGAGGATATTTTTCTTCAATTTTTTATTTACTGCTGTATTGGAGGGCAGATTTTTAAATGTGATTTGTGCAAATCCAAACCACCAAATGCCAACCAATAAAAATGAAATTCTTGCACCAATGGTTTTGTCTGATTCATCAAGACCAAACCAACCTGGTTTTAGTAAGATGACAAAGCAAATGATTTGTAAAATCACACTTCCTATATATCCCATCGCATATCCTTTGGCACTAACTCTATCTCTGTCTTGAGGATAGGCAATGTCTGGTAGGTAGGCATTATAAAATACCCAGCTACTCCAAAAGCCTAGAGCGGCGATTGCAAAAAATATAATTCCCAATTCAACACGATCAGGTGTGAAAAAGAATAGCATCGCACACGAAAAAGCTCCTAAGGTTGTAAAAAAACGCATGAAGGCTTTTTTGTTTCCTCTATAGTCTGCAATAGATGAAAGAATAGGAGAAGTAAAGGCTACTATTAGAAATACGATACCTAGTGCATAGTTTTCTAGAGCAGTATTGATAATTTCCAGTCCAAAAAATTTCACATAGGATAATTGTGAAGGATCCTTATTGCTCGTTACTGCAACATAATAGGCAGGGAAAATGGTTGATGTAATGACTAAGTTGTATGAGCTGTTTGCCCAATCATACATTGCCCATGCATTTTCTATTTTTTTTGATCCTTTTACCATAGCTTTTTTTAAAGTCTAGAAGTAAGATAAGAAAAAAAATGAATGCAGTTTGTAGGAGGACCTTAAGAAATTAGAGTTTGCCAGTTAAAATTAATACGATTAGCAGGCTTCCGACAATAATTCGATAAATCCCAAACCATTTAAAACCATTTTGTTTGAGAAACTGAATAAAAAATTTGATTGCAATTAAGGCGGCAATAAATGCAGTGCCACTTCCAATAAGTAAATAGCTGATGCCTTCATGACCTAGCACAGCTGGCTGCTCTTTCCAGATATCATATAGGCTTTTAACTGTGGCAGCAAGCATTGTAGGAACTGCAAGGAAGAATGAAAATTCAGCCGCAAGCGATCTGGTTAATTTAAGTTGCATTCCTCCAATGATCGTAGCAGCACTTCGGCTTAATCCAGGAAATATAATAGCCAGTACTTGATAGCAGCCTATCAAGAAAGCTTTTTTAGGGGTTATATCTGCTTCACTATTGATATGACTTTGCTTGAACCAATTGTCTGCAAATACCAAGATTATTCCACCCCCAAGTAATGCGAATGCAATGAATAATGGATTTTCTAGCACGCCTTGTATATATGTTTTCAGTAATCCACCAATTACTATAGCAGGCAGAATTGCGATGAATAATTTTGCATAGAATGAAGGATTTCTAAAGTCTATAAATTTTTTCCAATAGAGAACTACAACAGATAATATGGCGCCAAACTGAATGACTATTTCAAATAATTTGGTATAGGCATCCTGCTCTATATGAAAAAAACGCGATGCGATTGCCATATGTCCTGTTGATGAAACAGGTAGAAACTCTGTGATGCCTTCAATGATTGCAAGGGTTAAGGCATGAAATGTATCCATGAAGAGGTATAAAGTAAAATCAAGAATTTGAACTGCTCTTTTTCATGATGGCAAATATTTCGATAATCAGGCCAAGCATAATCAGGATCGGAGCCACAGTTATGCGGGTCTTACTATATACTTCCTGTTCTGAAAATACAGCTGGGTTATCTCCTTTTCCACCAGACATAAGGAATAGGCCTGCGATGATGACAGCAGCACCAATTAACATCCACTTGAGGTTGTCTTTTCCGAAAAGTGTATTCTTCTTGTTTTCCATGATTTTTTTATTGTATTAATAAAGATCGTCGAGTTTCATTTTTAAATATTTCATTACACTTCTGTGTGTGCTGATGAATGTTATGCTTATGCCGATGAGTGTAATGATTAAAAAAAGCAATGCCAACATACTATTATCTCTCAGCGCTTTTATTTCTGGCAGCCACCAACTTTCAACTCCATATATAATTATTGAAATGGATGCTATTGCTAATAGAGCACTAATTAATCCATTAATAATTGCTCGTTTATCAAATGGCTTTGAAATGAACCATCTCGTAGCACCAACCATTTGCATGGTTTTAATCAAAAATCGATTTGAAAACATAGCTAGTTTTATCGTGTTGTCAATTAATATAATTACGATAACAGCTAAAACAATAGCTAATCCCAATAGAAAAAACCCAATTTTTCGTACAATGTTATTTAGATTGCTAACAACGGCATCAGGATATTTTACTTCACTTATTATAAAGTTCTTTGATAAATCAGCGGAAATTATTTTTATGCTATCCTTATTTACATATAGAGGATCTAAATAGAAATCTATACTTGCAGGAAGAGGATTATAATCAAGTACTTTATTCCAATCCTCATTGCCATCACCTATGAATTTAGCTCTTGCCATTTCCTTGGTAATAAATTCTACGTTATTGGCGTAAGGTTTTGTTGATATGTTATCTTTTACATTATCGATTTCATTTTTAGGGCTTCCCTCACGGATAAAGGCATGCACTTGTACACTGCCCATAAAATAATCCTGTAATTTACTAGCATTTATGACTAGCCATCCGAGCATACCTAGGATAAAAAGCACTAGGGCAACACCAAATATCGCCATAAAATAGGATGGTTTACTCCGTTTCATCGATGCTTTACTCTGTGCTGTCATATTTTTTACAATTAGATGCAGGGCTGTTTTTTGCCTTCTAGATTCAAAAATAACAATTTTAAAGGGTTTATGTATTTTTGCACGTCTTTCGGGATGTAATCGTTGTAATTTTAACAGGCTTATTGTCTGTTTAGCCTAAACGTGCATTGGAAAGACGGAGCTTTTATGACCAATACAGGCATATTTGGCTTTTAATATTGATACCCCAAATAAAATTAACGTAAGATGGAATATGGCTTTAGTGCGATCGAAAAGAAGTGGCAGGAAGCATGGAAGAAAAACAAGGCGTATAAGGTTAATAATGACCCTTCTAAGCCTAAATATTATGTATTGGATATGTTCCCGTATCCAAGTGGGGCTGGATTACACGTAGGCCACCCTTTAGGGTATATCGCTAGTGATATTTTTAGTCGATATAAAAGGCTAAAAGGATTCAATGTACTCCATCCAATGGGATACGATTCATTTGGTTTGCCAGCAGAGCAATATGCTATTGAGCATGGTATAGCACCAGCCATATCAACGGATCGTAATATTGATAATTTCAGAAGTCAATTGGATAAAATTGGTTTTTGCTATGATTGGGATAGGGAAGTCAGGACATCGAATCCCAATTACTACAAATGGACACAATGGATTTTTTTACAATTGTTTGATTCCTGGTTTGACCGAAAAGGACAAAAGGCCAGAAGTATAAATGAACTTATTTCTCTCTTTAATGCTGAAGGAAATTGTAATGTGCCATGTCCAGGAGATAAAAAGCTGTCTTTTACTGCTCAGGAATGGAAGGGTTATGATGCCCGGAAAAAGTCTGAAATTCTAATGAAATATAGGCTTGCTTTTTGTGGAGTAGGAGAAGTTAATTGGTGTGAGGCCCTTGGCACAGTGCTTGCTAATGATGAAGTTATAAATGGAGTTAGTGAACGAGGAGGGCATCCCGTGGTAAAGAAAAAACTTCGTCAATGGTATCTCCGTATTACCGAATATGCTGAACGCCTTTTGGCTGGATTGCAGACAGTAGACTTTAGTGATAGCATGAAGGATATGCAAACCAATTGGATCGGAAAAAGTTTTGGAGCAGAAATTGATTTTGAAATTGCAGCAGCAAATACATTAGCTACTGCTAGTTACTTAAAAGTATACACTACTCGTCCCGATACCATTTTTGGAGTCGATTTTATGGTTATTGCTCCAGAGCATGAGCTCATCACAACCATAACATCTCCTGAACAAAAAAAGGCTGTTGAGGAGTACCTTGAATATGTTAACAGTAGAAGTGAGCGTGAACGAATGGCCGAAAAGAAAATCACTGGCGTATTCAGTGGGGCGTATTGTAAAAATCCATTCAATAATGTCTTGATTCCCATTTGGATCAGTGAGTATGTATTAGCTGGTTATGGAACCGGTGCGATTATGGCCGTGCCTTGTGGTGATGAGCGTGATTTTAAATTTGCACAATATTTCAGCATTCCTATAACCAATATTATCGGACAGTTTTTTAACGGTAATGAGGCTAATCCAACAAAAGATGCTCGTTTAGAAAACAGTGGATTTTTAGATGGGCAATTAATGTCTGATGCCATAAACGTTGCATTAGACAAACTTGAAGAACTTGGAATAGGTAAAAGACAAACGAATTATAAAATGCGTGATGCCGCATTTAGTAGGCAACGCTACTGGGGTGAACCATTTCCAATAGTATGGAAGGATGATATTGCCATCCCGTTGTCTGCAACTGAGTTACCCATAGCGCTACCTGAATTATCTGATCTTAAGCCAGGTCCTGATGCACAAGGGCCACTTGCAAACTTACCTGAATGGGTGAGTTATGATGGCGGGGCTCGTGAAGTGAATACGATGCCAGGTTATGCAGGTAGTAGTTGGTATTTCCTTCGTTATATGGATCCACAAAATGACAGTGAATTTTGTAGCAGAGAAGCAAGTGATTATTGGGGACAGGTTGATTTATACATAGGGGGTACTGAGCATGCTGTTGGCCATCTATTGTATAGTAGAATGTGGACTAAGGTATTGTTTGACCTAGGTCATATTGGTTTTGATGAACCATATAAGCGGCTAGTGAACCAAGGAAAGATTGGGGGAGACTCTAGATTGGTATATCGTATACGAAATTCAAAGCAGTTTGTTTCAGCAGGTTTGAAAGACAATTATGAAACTGATGAGATTCATGTAGATGTAAGTTTAGTTGATGGCTTCTTACTTGATATGGAAGGTTTCACAAAGTGGAAGCCTGATTTTTCTGATGCTACGTTCGTCACTGAAGATGGGGAGTATAAATGTGGTGCTCGACTTGAAAAAATGAGTAAACGCTATTTTAATGTGGTGAATCCAGATGATATTGTTGAAAAATATGGTGCAGATACATTTAGAATGTATGAAATGTTTCTTGGTCCTGTTGAACAAGACAAGCCTTGGGACACAAAGGGGATCGAAGGGGTACACAGGTTTATTCGAAAATTTTGGCGTCTGTTTTTTGATGTAGAAAAAGGATTAATTGCAAATGCAAGCCCTGCAGATGCAGCATCGTGGAAGGTTTTTTATAAGATGCTAAAAAAAGTAGAAGAAGATACCGCTCGTTTTTCATTCAATACTGCTGTGAGTGGATTTATGATTGGGGTGAATGAGCTGACAGACTTGAATTGTCATTCGATTGAGTTGCTTAAAAAATTCCTAATTGTATTGACTCCATATGCCCCACATATTTGTGAGGAAATTTGGAAACAGATTGGTGAAGTAGGATCTGTTTTGGATGCATCATATCCTATAGTGGATGAAACATATTTAATTGAAACGAGTAAAGAATATCCTGTTGCCGTAAATGGCAAAACGAGAATTATTTTGAATATTGATTTAAATGCTACCCAAGCAGATGTGGAAGCTCTAGTGCTTAAGGAGCCTATGATTATGAAGTGGTTAGATGGCAAGCCACCTAAGAAAATTATATTTATCAAAAACAAAATGATTAATGTAGTTATTTAGCAGTCGCAAGTTGGGTCCTTGCGGCATTTTCTTGGAGTCGTATTTTTTTTAGTTTTGGCAGGTTTAATTTATAGTATAGAATCTTGACTATTGGGTGTAAATTCACATTATGATCAACCCTCATTTGAATCCTGCTGAGGATCCTACTGGCTCAACCGACGGTGAATTTGAAAATACTATTAGGCCGGGTATTTTGGAAGATTTCTCTGGCCAACCTGATATCATTGAGAATCTTCGAATTTTTATCAAAGCAGCTCAGATGAGATCAGAAGCACTCGATCATGTGCTTTTTCATGGTCCTCCAGGGTTAGGTAAAACAACGTTATCTCGGATTGTTGCTAGAGAGATGGGGGTTCAAATAAAAGAAACTTCAGGTCCTGTGATCGAAAAACCTGCAGATTTAGCAGGGTTATTGACTAGTCTAGAAGCGAATGATGTCCTGTTTATTGATGAGATCCATCGATTGAGTAATGTGGTTGAAGAGTATTTGTATTCAGCCATGGAAGATTATAAGATTGATATTATGATTGATAGTGGACCAAGTGCAAAAACAATTCAAATCAATCTCAATCCGTTTACGTTAATCGGAGCAACAACACGAAGTGGATTACTTACTGCTCCATTACTTTCTAGGTTTGCAATAAAATCTCGTTTAGAGTATTATCCTGTTGATGTATTGGATCGTATTATCACACGATCTGCTTCTATATTAGGAGTGAAAATCACATCGGATTCATCACGTGAAATTGCAGGAAGAAGTAGGGCTACTCCCCGTATTGCAAATGGCTTATTAAAGCGAGTTCGTGATTTTGCTCAGGTACTTGGAAATGGGGTGATCTCAATGGATATCACAAAACATGCACTAAAAGCGCTGCATGTGGATGAGCATGGACTTGACGAAATGGATAATAGAATTCTTACAACCATCATTGATAAATTCAAAGGTGGTCCTGTGGGACTAGGAACAATTGCTACTGCTGTTGGAGAGGAGTCTGGAACAATTGAAGATGTTTATGAGCCATTTCTGATTCAACAAGGTTTTCTTCAGAGAACGCCTCGTGGAAGAGAAGTTACTTCTAAGGCTTACGAACACCTTGGCAGGACAATGTTTAAACGAAATGATAATATGTTATTCTAGGATCAGTATACATATAAATAGAAAAGCCATGTTTTATAATAACATGGCTTTTCTATTTATAGATATTAGTTTAATCTTCTTTTACAAGTAGTCGGAAACCATTTCCGTGAATGTTTACAATTTCTACCATCGGATCTTCTTTCAGGTATTTTCTGAGTTTAGCAATATATACATCCATGCTTCTACCATTAAAGTAATTGTCGTTGCCCCATATTTTCTTTAGTGCAAGATCACGCTGAAGTAAATCATTTTTATATTCACTAAGCATCTTCAGTAACTCATTTTCTTTGGGGGATAACGTTGTTTTATTTCCAGCAATACTCAGCTCTCTTAGTTTTGGGATAAAGTGATAATTGCCAAGATCATATTCAATGTTTACGATTTCTTTATTTTGCTCTTCATTTCTTTTTAGGATTGCTTTGATCTTAAAAAGTAACAATTCAGAGTCGAATGGTTTTGTGATATAATCATCTGCGCCAAGTTTGTATCCTTTGATTTGATCTTCCTTCATCGATTTAGCTGAAAGAAAAAATAAGGGAACATCAGGATTGGTATTCCTAATTTCTTCAGCAAGCATGAAGCCATCCATTTTTGGCATCATGACATCCAATAAGCACAGCTCAAATTTCTCACGTTGAAAAGCAGCTAGCCCTAGTCGGCCATCTCTTTCCAAAATGACTTCGAAGTCATTTAGTTCTAAAAAATTTTTCAAAACTAAGCCAAGATTAGGATCATCTTCGCAAAGAAGAATTTTATGTTTTGGATTGGTTGTGCTCATATCTATTGATTTTCAACAAATAAAATTATTAACTGCCATATTAAGTAGCTATTTGCAATAAAATTTTGTTAAACCGAGACAGATTGTAATTAAAAATTACTATTCGATAGCATCGATTGATAGGAAATGCAAAATTAGGCAGGTATAAGGTTGATTAATTAAACTAAATATGTACTATTTAATTACTTGAAATTCAATTTAATCGCATTTTATCGAGAGATATTTTAGATTTTAGTCGCTAATTGGCCAAAATATTTACCTTTATGCCGGTTTTTCATAGGATATTGGATTTTAAAACGGGCCGGATTTCTATCCTGGCCCTCTTTTATTTTAAGAATAACTTACCGCTATGGTCTAGACCAATTTTTTCTTCTTTTTTCATTTCTTCTAGTACCTGATATAGCTCTTCTTTTTTTGTGTCAATTTTTTCTTCTAAGACTTTGATGTCAAGGTGTTCACTTTTTAGCAATACATTAATTTTAGTATAGATTGTTGTGAATTGATCACTTTGAATAGGTTGTTTATTTTTTCTAGTACAATTATCGCATTTGCCACATTCAACTATTGTTAAATCGCCAAAGTAATTTCCAATATAAGTGGATCTGCATGTTTGCGAATTGCAATAGTTGATCATTGCATTTATTCTTTCTATGAATTGGTTCTTTCTTTTTAGGTAATTTTCGTAGTTAAGGTTAAGCTCCTCTGTCTTTATTCTGTTTTGTAAATAAGCAATTTGTGGTGTTTCCCTTCGAGGGGAATATTCAATGATATTATTTTTATTTAAAAACTCAAGTTGAGTAATTAAAAAGGCATAATTCATTTTTAGTATACTGGCTAACTGCATTTCATCAATTCGAACCGGAATATCAAAAATTCCGCTGTACGTTCTCAGTAGACATTTAACAACTTCATCACCAATTGGATTATTTTTTTCAAATTCATTTAGGTCTGATTTAGTAGACGTGAATTGAATTAAGGATGGCTTAAAGACTTGTTCCATAAAGGAAATGATCCGCTCTTGTTTTAATGCCTGTAGGGAATAGATGACTTCATTAAGGTTAAGCTTGAATTTTTTAATAAAATCTTCTAGGTTAAAATCAAATGACTCATCGGCACCTAGTCCTGTTGGTATTTGAAAATAATTGGCTAATGCTTGATAGACTATTCTAATGGTCTTGATTTCGGGGAATCTAATTGTTGGTTGATTTTTTAATTCTGTTAATTCACTTTCATTGTAGAGCAAAATTGCATATGCTTCATTTCCATCTCTTCCAGCTCTGCCGGCTTCTTGATAATAGTTCTCTAGGCAATCTGGAATGTCAGCATGAATTACTAGGCGCACATTGGATTTATCAATTCCCATTCCGAATGCATTGGTGCAAATCATAATGCGTGTTGTTCCAATAATCCATTTCTCTTGTTTTTCTTTTCTTGCTTCTTGACTAAGCCCTGCATGATAGTAATCACAATTTATGCCTAGCTGATTGAGTAAGTCTGATAATTCTTTAGTCTTCCTTCTGGTCTTGCAATAAATAATGCCACTTCCATGAACTGTGTCAAGTATAGATTTGATCCTATTTATTTTGTCTAAGCAAAATTCTGCCTGATAGATTAGATTCTTTCTGTTAAAAGATGTCATGAAAGTTTCGGCTTTCTCCATCCTTAGTTTTTCTATCATATCTTTTTTTACCAATTCTGTTGCAGACGCAGTTAGTGCAATAAGTGGTACCTGTTCGAACTGTTCTCTTATTTTGGCAATATTCAGATAAGAAGGTCTAAAGTCATATCCCCATTGAGAAATGCAATGCGCTTCATCTACGGCTATTAAGGTTATGGGTAATTGACTGATTCGTTCAACAAACGATCTTGATTCTAACCTTTCTGGTGAAACATATATGAATTTTAATTCATCATCAAGTCCTGCTCTTAGTATTTCAGCTATTTCATGATGTGATATCCCGGAAACAATTGCAGCTGCAGGGATATTCATATTTCGTAAATTTTGCACTTGGTCTTCCATGAGTGCAATAAGGGGTGATATAACTAGACAGCACCCCGGCTTCGTTAATGCGGGTACTTGAAAACAAATTGATTTACCTCCACCAGTTGGTAGTACAGCTAATGCATCCCTCCCGTCTAAGATCGAATTAATAATTTCTTCTTGTAATGGCCTAAATGAATCATGGCCCCAATATGTTTTTAGGATTTCCTTTGGGGTCATTTTAGTTTTTTAGCATCAAATTACTTTCTTAAAAAACAATCTAACAGAATTAATGGCTAGTACAACATCACTCAACCCCATTACTAACGCTCCAAAGGTTGGAGTAAGAAAACCAAAAGCAGCAATTGGAATGGCTATTACGTTGTAGAAAAACGCCCAAAATAGATTTTGTTTGATAGTTAGGTAAGTGTTCTTTCCTAGGCCTAATGCAAGGGGTAGTTTTTTAAGGCCTTGATTCATCAATACTACTTGTGCACTCTGTATAGCTAATTGTGAGGCATCACTCAGAGAGATACCTATTGTAGCTTTTGCTAAAGCTGGTGCATCGTTAATGCCATCGCCTACCATCGCAGTTGGCAACAAGGCATTTAGGGATGATATGGTTTCTAATTTCTCAGAGGGACTTTGTTCTGATTTTACTTCATCAATTCCAAGTAATGCAGCTAGGTGATCACACTTTTCTTTACGGTCTCCGCTCAATAGGATTGTTTTTATCTGCTTACTTTTTAGGTAGTCTATGATTTCTTTTGCTTCAGGTCTTATCTCATCAATCACATCAATCCAACCTATGAGCTTATCATTTTTTAGGATATAAACATTGTGATAGTGCTCTTGTGTAAGAGCCTTGGCTATTTTATACGAGCCAGCCCAATAGACATTTCCTTCCTTATCAGTTGCTTTCATGCCTATGCCTTTCACTTCCTCGGTAGTTTGCCATTTTATTTCTTCTTTTGTTCTGAAAGCTTTTGCAATACATTGGGCGATTGGGTGATTAGAATATTTTTCTAATGAATAGACAACTTTATACCATTCATCTTCATTTGTATCGAATATTTTATGGTCCGATAAGGTAAAAGATCCGGTAGTAAGTGTCCCTGTTTTATCAAAAACAACTTGTTTGATTGTGCGAAAATTTTCTAAGCTTTTAGCATTACGAAAGAGGATGCCAGATCGCGCAGCACGACCAAGTCCAACAGCGATAGCAGCTGGTGTGGCTAATCCCATAGCACATGGGCAGGCAATTACGAGTACTGCAATACTTCGCATTAGCGCAGGAGTGAATTCATCCAGGTAAATATAATTTGCGATAAATGTGATTAGTCCAATTCCCAAAACCACTGGTACAAATATGGCGCTAATTTTATCTGCCTAGTTTTGAATGGGTGGTTTTTCGCCTTGTGCTTGTTTTACTAAATTTAAAATTCCAGACAATACTGTATCGGCGCCTACTGCAGTAACCTGTGCTTTGATTTGTCCCGACTCAATAATGCTTCCACCTATTAGTTTATCTTTTTGAAATTTATGAATTGGAACACTTTCTCCTGTAAGTAAGGCTTCGTTTACATGTCCTTCTCCCCATAAAATTTTACAATCTATCGGTACTTGTTCACCTGTTCTGATCAAAATCAAATCGCCAACTTTGAGTTGTGTATTTTCAATTGGGAAAATGACTTCCTGATGAGTTTCATCAAATGCAATCATGTTTGCCATGACTTTCTGAGATCGCACCAAGGCTTTTAAGGCAGTTTGGGTAGAATTGATGGATGCCTCTTCCAGGTAATTGCCTAAAAATACTAGAGTTATGATGGTAGCAGCTGTTTCGTAAAAGAGGAAGCCTTCTGCTTGGCCAATGAATGATCCGATAAGACTATAGATGAATGCTGCTGAGGCTCCAATAGTAATCAGAACATTCATGTTTGGGATACCATTTTTCAAACTTTTTATTGCACTCTTTCCGAAATATGCCATTCCAACAACATACACAGGGATACAGATGGCAAGTTGAATCCACGGATTCATAAGCCAATGGATATGTATCCACCGTTCCAGCATGTGAAGCATAAGGGTTAAAGTAAAAGGCAAACAAAAAAAGAATCGTTCAACATGTGTAGAAAGAATTTTTCTTTTTTTAGGTGTCTCAATATTATTTTGCTTGATGACTTCATAGCCAAGATCATGAATCCCTTTTACTAGGGTACTTGGAGCAATATTTTCAACTATTTCAAAAGATACATCACCATCAATCGGATTTACCTTGATGTTTTGCATGCCTTGTTTTTCGAGAAACTTGTTTATGGTGAGTGCGCAATTGCCACACGTCATTCCATCAACTTTCCATTGTATTTTCTCCATAATGTAAATTTACTGAATATACCCGCATTTCCTCTCCTCGAAAATGTGAAAAAGCATTATTCGGCTATGCCTTTTTAGGTAATTCATAGTATTAGCTTGAGTATGCTATACCTCTTCATGAATCACATTATCTTCGCATTACGATGGTAGTACTAGAGAGACAGTATGGTTTAAGTGATATACCAACTCTTGCGGCTGAGTTATTGCAAGTAGTTGGAGGAATCAAGGTGTGGGCCTTTGAGGGTGAAATGGGTGCAGGGAAAACTACCTTGATCAGTGAGTTGTGTAAGCAACTTGGTGTTATTGATCCTGTGAGTAGTCCTACATTCGCAATTGTAAATGAATACGCTTACTTGCTTGAAGGCTTGAATTCTAGCCTTTTTCATATAGATCTTTATAGGATGGAGGATGAAGATGAAGCAAGAAGAGCAGGTATTGAAGAATGCCTATATAGTGGGAAACGTTGTTTTGTAGAATGGCCTCAACGTGTTCCATCCATATTTCCTGATGAGTTCATTAAAATTCGACTTGATTATGATGGAGAAACGAGCAGGACAATTGGTGTTGTATCCATAAAAAATGATTAATTTACTATTAGATTTAGGCCAATGAACCCCAAGCAACCATATATTAGTTCAGGTTTTAGTTATGAGACATTAGCGGAAACATTGGACATAAAGCCATCCGCAGCATCGTTGTCTATTGCTATCCCAAAAGAAAATGCCTTTCAGGAAAATAGGATTGCTCTTACACCCGATGCGGTAGGTGTTCTTGTGTCAAATGGCCATCGGGTTGCCGTAGAATATAAAGCTGGAGAAGGCTCTCATTTTTCAGATAATGATTACGCGGAGGCTGGAGCTTTAATTATTCATGATAAAAAGGAGCTTTTTAAAAATGATTTAATAGTAAAGTCGGCACCAGTGTCAGATGTTGAGTTGCCGTTATTGACAGCAGGGCAAACCATTATTTCTCCTATTCATCTTCCTGTAATGAAAACGCATATTCTGGAAAAGATGATGGAAAAGAAAATTACGGCCCTTTCATTTGAAAACTTGAAGGATGAATCTGGTCATAATCCAATTGTACGGAGTATGAGTGAGATTGCAGGCAGTGCAGTGATGTTAATTGCGGGTCAATATTTAGGCAGTGTAAATAGTGGAAAAGGTGTTTTGCTTGGAGGTATATCGGGAATACCTCCTACTAAAGTTATTATTATTGGTGCTGGAATTGTTGGAGAGTATGCGGCTCGCACTGCCTTAGCGGTTGGCGCAAGTGTTAAGGTATTCGATAATAATATTTATAAATTAAAGCGCCTTCAAAATAATATTGGTGTTCGTTTGTGGACTTCAGTATTGGAGCCAAAAATTTTAGCCAAACAACTTAAGACCTGCGATGTTGCAGTTGGAGCCTTAACTTCTGCAAGTGGAAGAACACCTGTTGTTGTGTCAGAAGAAATGGTTTCTATGATGAGGCCTGGTAGTGTTATTGTGGATGTGAGTATCGATAGGGGCGGTTGTTTTGAGACATCTGAAGTTACTTCTCATGAGATGCCTGTGATTACAAAATTTGGTGTTATACATTACGGTGTACCAAATATTCCTTCAGGATTTGCTCGAACTGCATCGCAAGCAATAAGTAATGTATTGATGCCTCTTTTGTTAAAAATTAGTGATGAAGGGGGTTTGGAAAAATTAATTTGGCATCAATTAAATATCCGAAACGGAGTATACCTCTTTAAGGGGGCACTCACAAATTTTCATCTTAGCCAACGGTTCAAATTAAAATATACCGATTTAAATTTGTTGATTGCAAGCCAACGTTGAGCAACACAAATTGAATTCATCTTTTCATCCTAGTCTAGACAAACTCCCTAATTTCTTTTTTCCTAAATTCACAAAAGTTAATCGAAAAGAATGAAAGCAATTATCCCTGTTGCAGGCGCCGGAACAAAATTACGTCCACATACCTATACACAACCTAAAGCGTTGATTCCGCTTGCAGGAAAAACAATATTGAGTATTATTATTGATCAATTAGTAGAAGCAGGAGTAACCGAATTCATTCTTGTGGTGGGTTACCTTGGCGATAAAATACAAGACTATGCCAAGGCACATTATCCTACTCTAAATATTGTGATTATTCAGCAGAATGAGAGAAGAGGCTTGGGTCATGCTGTTTATTTATGCAAGGAAGAAGTAGGTAGTGATGAAATGATTATTGTATTGGGGGATACTATTTGTGAATATAATGTCATTGATTTTTTATCCATTGTGGGATCCGTATTAGGCGTAAAAAGGGTAGACGATCCGCGTGATTTTGGAGTCGCTGAAACAGATGAGGAAAATAATGTTACTCGTTTGATCGAAAAGCCCCAGATTCCAAAATCGAATAATGCCTTGGTTGGAATTTATAAAGTAGCTGAATCGGAGTTGCTCTTTGACTGTTTAGAAACCTTGGTTTCGGTAGAAACTGACACATTCGAGGAATTGAACCTTACATCAGCGCTTGATTGTATGGTAGCAAAGGGGACTCAGTTCAAGGCATTTAAAGTTTCCAACTGGTTCGATTGTGGCAAAAAAGAAACCTTGTTAGAAAGCAATGCTACGTTATTAAAAAAATGGGGTGGTGATATCAGTGATGAACATGTTTTTGAAAACACCATCATTATTCCTCCGGTAAGCATTGCTCAAGGATGTTCTATAAAGAATGCAATTATTGGCCCCAACGTTTCAATTGGCGAAAAATCTATTATAGAATATTCTATTGTGAAAGATTCTATTGTTGGTTCGTTTTCTAAGTTGTACGATGTTGTCTTGAATGATTCCTTAATCGGTTGTGATACAGAGATTAAAGGAGAAACACGCACATTGAATATTGGAGATAATACAGAAATTGATTTAGGATAGAATCAATTGTATCTGCAATGACTAATTCGATAATGAACTAGATAGTTGTTTATTAACTGATTTCCCCGACCATATTTTTAGGAATAACCCAGGCATCGAATTCAGCCTCAGTTAAATACCCAAGTTTCACAGCCATTTCTTTAAGTGTAGTGCCCTCTTTGTGTGCTTTTTGAGCAATTTCAGCCGCTTTGTAATAGCCTATTTTTGTATTCAGTGCTGTTACGAGCATGAGGGAATTATTCAAGTGCTTGTCGATATTAGCATACAATGGTTCGATTCCAATTGCGCATTTTTCGTTGAAGCTCTCGCATCCATCTCCAATTAGTCGCGCACTATGCAAGAAATTATATATCATCATCGGCTTAAACACGTTAAGTTCGAAATGACCAGTGGCGCCTCCTATGTTTATGGCTACATCATTCCCCATTACTTGCGCTGCAATCATCGTTAAGGCTTCGCATTGTGTAGGGTTTACTTTGCCTGGCATAATGGATGATCCCGGTTCATTGTCTGGTATGAAAATTTCTCCTATGCCACTTCTAGGACCTGAGGATAACATACGAATATCATTGGCGATTTTCATTAGACTAACTGCCACTGTTTTTAATGCACCATGTGCTTCAACGATTGCATCATGGGCAGCAAGCGCCTCAAATTTATTTTCAGCTGTAATAAATGGTAATCCAGTTAATAATGCAATATGCTTAGCAACATTTTCAGCATAACCATCTGGGGTGTTGATTCCTGTTCCGACAGCTGTGCCTCCTAATGCTAGTTCAGAAAGGTGTGCCAACGTGTTACGAATAGCTCTTAGTCCATGGTCAAGCTGCGACACGTAACCGCTAAATTCTTGGCCAACAGTTAGTGGAGTAGCATCCATGAAATGTGTTCGACCAATTTTCACAACATCCATGTAGGCTAAGCTTTTTGCTGCTAGAGTATTTCTCAATTTTTCTATTCCTGGGATCGTTACTTCGATAAGTATTTTGTATGCAGCAATATGCATTGCAGTTGGAAATGTATCATTCGAAGATTGTGATTTATTGACATCGTCATTTGGGTGTAGAAATTTATCTTTGTCTGTTAGCTTTCCCCCGTTTATAACATGTCCTCTATAAGCAACAACTTCATTGACATTCATATTGCTTTGTGTACCGCTACCTGTTTGCCAAACAACTAGAGGGAAAGCACTTTCGATTTTATTCTCTAAAATTTCATCACACACAATTCCAATTAGGACAGATTTCTCTGATGATAATACACCTGCCTCAAAGTTGGTTATGGCTGCAGCTTTTTTTAAGTATGCAAACGCATGAATAATTTCTTTTGGCATCTTATTGATGTCTTGCGCAATTTTAAAATTATCAATGCTTCGTTGAGTTTGAGCACCATAATATGCATTCGCAGGTACCTTCACTTCGCCCATTGTGTCTTTTTCAATCCTGTATTCCATGAATTTGTTTTGAGTGTACAAAGTTAGTGATTCTCTTTTTTTATTCAGTTTACTATCATTTGAAATTCGGTTTTCTTTTTTCAAGGAATGCAGTTACCCCTTCTGTTTTCTCATC
Source organism: uncultured bacterium (assembly GCA_903951405.1). Taxonomy (GTDB): domain Bacteria; phylum Bacteroidota; class Bacteroidia; order Chitinophagales; family Chitinophagaceae; genus Pollutibacter. The sequence continues at coordinate 27,355 of CAJBBV010000061.1, read as the reverse complement.
GCTTGAAAAACATTCACCAAACGCATTTGCTTCAGTTTGATAACCAATTGCTTGCTCACCATCACTTGCATTTGTTGATTTTATCAGTTGTTCTAAAGCAAATTTAGGTTTGCTTAATATAATCCTCATTTTTACTTCTGCTGTTTGTAAAAGTTCTTCTGGTTTGCAAATTGTATTTACAAGTCCTACTCGGTAAGCCTCTTCCGCATTCATTAATTCGCCCGTCATCATCATTTCCATTGCCCTTCCTTTTCCAATCAGTCTAGGAAGTCGCTGGGTGCCACCATATCCAGGAATGATGCCAAGATTGATTTCTGGTTGTCCAAATTTTGCTTGTTCAGATGCTATCCTGAAATGGCATGACAATGCGAGTTCACATCCACCACCTAAGGCATAACCATTTACAGCAGCAATAATTGGTTTTTTACTTTGTTCTATTTTTAAAAATATAGCTTGTCCTTTTTTAGATAGTTCCACGCCTTGATTATTTGGGGCATTTAGAAACTCACCAATATCGGCTCCTGCAACAAAGGCTTTATCGCCTGCCCCTGTTATAATTGCGCCCCTTATTTCCGAATGATTATTTACTAGTTCAATTATTTTTTCAATCTCACTTAACACTTCATTATTGAGTGCGTTCAATTTTTCTGGCCTATTGATGGTTATGGTCATTAATCCATCAGTTAGATTTTGTGAAATACTATTACTTTGTATCATATTGTTAAAATGATCTGTTTACAGTCACCCACTGTTTTATGTAAGCAACGATTTCTGATGAAGGGGTACCTGGAGGGAAGAGCGTTCCAACTCCTAATTCCTCCAATGTTATTCGGTCTTTTTCAGGTATAATTCCACCACCGGTGATCAACACGTCATTCATTTTCTTTTCATGCATGAGCTTGATAATCTTCGGGAATACAGTCATATGAGCACCAGAGAGAATGCTAACGCCAATAGCATCAACATCTTCTTGTAGAGCTGTATCTACGACCATTTGGGGTGTTTGTCTGAGTCCTGTATAAATAACCTCCATGCCTGCATCTCTCAGTGAAGTGGCTATGACTTTTGCTCCGCGATCATGTCCGTCTAGTCCAACTTTTGCAACTAAAATGCGAATAGGTCTTTTCTGTGGTTGATTAGGCATGATAACATTTTAGTTTAGTAGTGTTAAACTATGTTCAATTCTTCTAATGGTCGAATCTTTACCAATCAAACTCGCAATGTCAAATACCGGAGGCCCAAACTTGCCACCTACTAGCATGATGCGAAGGGGTAATTGAAGTTCTCCTGCTTTCAATTGCTTTGATGCAATAGCTTGTTTGAATGAATCTTCTAATTTCAACGGAGTCCATTCCAGCATGGTTTTTAATTCTTCAATCCATTCCTTTAAAAAGGTTGTTTTAGAATCATCCCATTTTGCTTTAATAGCATTTATGTCAATTTCGTGTGGATCTTGAAAAAAGTAGGCTAGTTGAGTATAGAAATCATTAAGCAGTTGGCATCTATCCTTTACTAACGGAATAAGTGCTACTATTTTTTCATCGGATGAATTGATCTCATTAGTCTCCAGTACTTTTTTCACCAACGGTAATAAATCGATTGTGCTGCTTCTTTTTATCCATTCACCGTTGAACCATTTTGCTTTTTCGAAGTCAAATTTCGCACCTCCTTTATGGATGCGTTCTATGCTGAACTTTTCTGCGAGTTCTGCTATTTCAAATATTTCTTGACTGCTACCATCATTCCACCCAAGCAGTGCAAGTAAGTTGATAAATGCTTCTGGGAGAAATCCCATCTCTTTGAATCCTTTAGTGATTTCGCCAGACTTAGGATCTGTCCAATCCATTGCATAAACAGGGAACCCTAATCGATCTCCATCACGTTTACTTAATTTGCCTTTACCGTCTGGTTTTAAGATCAATGGGAAATGAGCCCATTGTGGCATATGAGTTTTCCAGCCAAGGTATTCCCATAGTAAAATGTGAACAGGAGCAGAGGGGAGCCATTCCTCTCCTCGAAAGGCATGACTGATTTCCATTTCGTAATCATCTACTACAACAGCAAGGTGGTAGGTGGGCATGCCATCTGCTTTAAGTAGAACTTTATCATCTACTTCATCGGAATTAAAAATCACTTCTCCCCGAATCATATCATTCAATACAATATTTTGTGCGGCAGGTATTTTTATTCGAATTACATACGGAACTCTATTGTCTATGTTTTTTGTTACCTCATCTTCAGTAAGCGTGAGGGAGTTTTTCATTTGAGCACGCGTTATAACATTGTATTGTGGTGAAGGGTTGGTGAGTGATTTGAATTTCTCACGCATCAGGTCTAATTCTTCTGGTGTATCAAATGCATAATATGCATAGCCCATCTGAACTAATTTTTTAGCATAGGAGAGATACCGTGCTTTGCGTTCACTTTGACGGTAAGGTCCAAATTCACTTGGCTTATGGGGCCCTTCATCAGGTGATATTCCGCACCATGACAGACAGTTAAGGATATACTCTTCGGCGCCTTGAACGTATCTGCCTTGATCAGTATCTTCAATCCGAAGAACGAATTTCCCGCCATGTTTTCTTGCGAATAAATAATTGAACAAGGCTGTTCTTACTCCCCCAAGGTGAAGTCCACCAGTTGGGCTTGGGGCGAATCGTACTCTTATTTGCTTATCTGCCATAATGCAAAGATAAGCAGAACCAGTTCATTAGGGACTTTCTTAAATAGCAGATGGCTTCACCTTTTTCAAGGGAAGCCACCATACCTACCATTTATTACCGATCAATGAAAAGAGAGTTTATCCGTTAATGAACTTTTCTACGCGTTGTTCATTCACATTACTAAGTTTTAAATTATATATACCAGCGGGGTAGTTTCTTATGTCAATTGACTTTGTTCCAGGTGCTGCTTTTCCAATTTGAATAACATGCCCTGAGTTGTCAATTACTTGATAATCGTATGCCTGTGTTGCATTTATCACTACGGGTTGTTGTGCTTGTTTTATTATTTTAAATATGCTCATAGTTGATTTTGCATCTATCGTTACTGTATTGCTGAATCGAACACTACCGGTAGGTTCAATTATTTTCAGTTTATAGATGAAAACTCCAGGGCTAGAAATCTGATGAATATAGCTAAGTGCTGTAGCATCAGGTCTACTTAATTCTTTGAATTCTGCATTGCCTTCTGTGGTATAAAGAACTGTTATGGCTTCACCAGTTTTTACAACGTCATTTTTCCAAGTCAATTTGTTGCCAATTTTAACTCTTTCGCCAGTAATAAGACTTCCTAACGCTGGGTTTATGGTTGTGCCAGTTCCAGTTCCAGTTCCAGGATTTGAATTTACTGTTGCGTCATTGTAGATTCCTGTAATGCTATATTCTCCTAAGCTTCCATAGTCATTTTCAGTGTTAATATTTCCTGTTCCATCAACAACAAGGTAGTAAGTGCCTGCACTTAACGATGTATCAATTCTAACATTCAATGAATCAGCAATATCATAGGTATTTATTTTTGTACCCTTTGCATCTTGCAATTCAACTCTAACGTCAAGGTTTGCTCCGCTATATGCTTCTCCAACACTATATGGTTCAATGTTCAATTTTATTTTGCCTGATTTTAATAAGTCAAATCTAAAAATATCTTTATCTGCTGTAGTGGTTATAATTCCAACTTCAGAAAATGCGTTTCCTGAAACGTTTATGTTTGCAGCTGTGGTATAGATATCACTAAAATCATCAGGCCTATATGAAAATCCGTTATTGCTTGTGATGATACTCAAGTTATCTTGAAGGAATGAACATCCACTTGGAGTTGGTCCGAAGTTCCATTGAGTCAGGTTTTTTGAGGCAACATTCCCCATAATTGGTCCCCACGAAATTTCGCCAGTTCCAGTTCCTGTATTATAAGAGCTTTTTAATGTACAAGCAGTTGTATATTTTGCCTGATGCGAAAGTCCTAAAGAGTGGCCACTTTCATGAGAGATAGCTTCAGCAATTCGCTTTGCATCATTTGCAAGTCGATCACTGAATACGAAACAAGGTGTATCATCACCCCAAATGAATGATGTAACATATGCTATGCCTGATACTGAAGGATACCAATCACTTGTTGGAGTTATGATTACACGAATACGTTGATCAAGTGGAGCGGCTAAGAATTTTGCCAAATCAGTCGTGACATTTACATCAAAAGGCCTGAAGTCTTCAGAAACCCTATTAAATGATTCGGTGATTTGATCGTCAGACATTCCGGCTGGTAAGCAGTTGATTGGTGTTCCAAAGTTCCACATTGAACTGTTTACGTTATGACCATCAAAGTCTAAATAGATAGTTGCTTTTGCTACAGGGTAGCTGTTTAGGGAAGGAGCAGCTTTTGTTTCTAGTATGCCAACAAAGGTTAGCATAGTTAGGATTGTGTAAAAGTATTTCATAGAGGGTAATTGTAGGGTTTGGTATAGGATTTGGTAGGGGTAGGGGGTAGGATTAAAAACGGGCCTATTCGACAATCATTTCTTTTAAGTTAATTTTTGTGAGTGAACTATTTCCAGCGAGTGGTTCGCCTTTGATTTCGAATCCATCTTCTGCCGTTCGACCAATGATTCGTCCAACGTATTTGATAGATTTATCATCATTTATTCTTTTTGATATAAAGAGTTTAACCTTATTATAATTTGTGCATTCGATTACAACAGTCTGCAAGTTTGCATACACCTTGTCATTAGATTTGATCATCCCAGTAAGGTGGAAATTCTGTGAGAACTTTACATTGATTGCAGATCCAGCATTCATGTTGAAGAGGCCTTCGATAATTTTATTATCGAAATTCATTTGCTCTGGTATGCCATCAAACAGCCTTTGTGCATTTGCGCTTTTGCTAGCACTAACTGTGATTAATAATGTGAAGACAATTGAGGTAATAAAGCTTTTCATGATTTGGATTTTGAACGGTTACATGACTATAACGGAGCTTTTTCTCCTAATAGTATGCGCCTCGTAGAAATTCAATCAAATTGAGTATTAGTACCTAACTGGCGTAAGTTTCTTTTTGCAGTAATTACGTATTTTGACGCGTAGATTTAATATGCGCCTGTAGAAAGAAGCACCAATGTGCATGCATTTATGGCTTCAATGCTTTGATTTTCAGCTAGTTTTTTTAAATTTTCATTTTCAGCACCGGGGTTGAAAATAATTCTAGTGGGATTAAGTGATAAAATATACTCCACATATTCGGTTTGCCTTGCAGGATTCAGGTATAATGTTACCGTATGAATATCATGGAAATCGATCTTTTCAGTTCCTACATGAACATCCTTAATTTGGAAAGCCGTTTTTCCGATTGCCTCGACTGCATGGCCATGTGATCGTAAACGAACGATGGCCATATTACTATATTGCTCAGGGTTTATAGAGGCGCCAAGTACTAATGTCTTTTTTGATGGCATATTGTTCAAAATAAAAAAGCCGGTGTTAAACCGGCTTTGTATGTTATATTCTTATAGTAGCATTGCGAGTGGATTCTCCATGTACTTTTTAAGTGTTTGGAGAAATGATGCTCCAACTGCTCCATCTACGCTTCTATGATCGCAACTTAGGGTGAGCTTCATCACGTTAGTTGTCGTGAAGCCTTCTCCTTTTTTGACAACAATTTCTTTTATTTTACCTACTGCAAGGATGCAGCTATCGGGTGGATTGATTATGGCAGTAAATTCATCAATATCCATCATGCCAAGATTAGATATGGTAAATGTATTCCCTGTAAAATCTGATGGTTGAATCTTTTTATTTCTAGCCTTATCATACAATTCCTTAGATTCTGCTGCAATTTCTGATAAGCTTTTGTGGTCTGCAAAGCGAAGTACAGGAACAATTAAGCCTTCTGGTAATGCAATGGCAGATCCAATATGTACATGGTCATATGTTCTTATGAAATCACCCATCCAACTGCTGTTTACGGCAGGATGTTTTTTTAGTGATAAGGCAGAAGCCTTGATAAGCATGTCTTGAAAAGAGATTTTTGTTGGACTGAACTCATTCATTTGAGCTCTAGCTTTCATTGCATTGTCCATATTAATCTCCATCGTTAAATAGAAATGGGGTGCAGTGAACATGCTTTCACCAAGACGACGCGCAATGGTTTTTCGCATTGATGTGAGTTGCGTATCAGAATATCCTTCTACGCCAAAAGCCGTATTTTTTGCAACAGGGACTGCAGCGCTTAGGGCACTTGCAGAATCTTTAAATTCATCAACATCCTTTTTAGTAATACGTCCACCATCTCCTGAACCAGCAATTTGATTCAAGTCTATCCCTTTTTCTTTTGCAAGCAATTTGGCTAGTGGGGATGCTTTTAATCTATTATCGGATGAATTGGTTGTATGGTTTGCTGCTACCGCAGGGGTATTCGTTGTTTGCGCCTGAGGAGTCGATACCGGTTGCGATGCTGCTATTGGTGCTGCTGAACTATTGATGCCCGGTAATAAAGCACTAATATCCGTTCCTGGCTTTCCGATTATAGCTATTACGTCATTTATTTTTGCAGATTCACCTTCTTGAATACCAATATACAATAGTGTACCATCGGTATATCCTATCACTTCCATAGTTGCCTTGTCTGTTTCCACATCGGCGAGGTTGTCATCGCTTTTAATAATATCTCCAACTTTTTTATTCCATTGAACGATTTTACCCGAAGTCATGGTATCGCTTAATAATGGCATCCTGATAACAGTAACGCCTAATTGTTCTGGAGTGACGGATGGAGCTGCAGAAGCAGGAGCAGGAGGTGCAGGAGTAGATTGCGCGCTTGGAATAGCTGCTGGTGTTGCAACCGAAGCATTAGCTAGATAAGGTTGGATATCCTCACCTGGAGCACCAACAATGGCAATGATATCATTTACTTTTGCTGCCTCACCTTCATTTATGCCAATATATAGCAGGGTGCCGTCAGCATAACCTATAACTTCCATGGTGGCCTTGTCGGTTTCAACATCGGCAAGCGAGTCATCACTTTTTACAGGATCACCGACTTTCTTGTTCCATTTGACGATCTTACCTTCCGTCATGGTATCGCTGAGCAGAGGCATTCTTATCACTTCGGCCATAACCTAGATTTCCGTTTTGGTTATTAAAAGGTTTGAACGTCGAAATTACGTCAAAATAGGGAAATCCAATGCCGAAAGTATAAAGATTTGCACTGAAAGCTGATTGTGGATTTAGTATAAGTAAATCAGTAGTCTAGGTCCAAATTGAGTTTATCTCGAAGCTCTTTAATAATTGGATACATCGTTACCATTTTGATGTACTGCTCTTTTTGAGAAAGGGTTTGCTCAGCTTCAGGTTCGTTTTTATCAGAGTCGGGGTTGAGTATAATCCGAATTTGAATTTTTCGGTCATTGAAGAAATCATGAATAAAGCTCAATAAAGGGATCCGTTCATTTTCAATAAACTGTTGTTGAATTCTGGATTCTGCAATTATTTCAAACATTTTTTCGTCAACAATATGAAGGGATGCCATTCGTAAGTTGCTATGGCTCGTTACTTGGCTATTCTCTTGCAGCTTCTCTAAATATTTACCCCAGCAATTTGCTAGTAGCTCGTCTGAAAGTGAATGAATAACTGTTTGGTCTAATTTTTTATTTTGAATCTGTTCCCTTATTTTTTTTAAGGCACCTAGACCTGGTCCTGCTTCTTGAACGGGTTCTTTCTCTTTGTTTGTTCTGATTGGTGCTTGGCTGACCTCAACACCTTTATCTATGATAAGTGTCGCTTTTTGTTCAGGAGATTGAACTTTTACAGCATCTTGTATGGATGATTTAGCCGCTTCTTTTTTCGTTTCTACTGGACGATAGGCGGTGAAGTTGATTTGCCTAAATGCGATTGGCTTTATGTCATCAACTCGCTTTTTTTTTTCTAGGCCTCCATGATTTACTAAGGTAATCGCTTGAGATAGATGTGTTAGTCTTATGAGATGAAATTCTACATGTAACTTTTTATTTTTCGCTTGCTTAAATCCTATTTCTGCCTCTGTTAGGATATTTAGGGCGCCAATCATATATGCAGGAGAAATACTTGCCGCAAATGATATATACTTATTTCTGAATTCTTCCACCACATGAAGTAGTCCAATAGATCTAGCATCCCTGCTCACCAATAAATTCCTAAAAAATTCGGCTATATTATTTAACACCATATCACCTTCGAATCCTTTTTTGTCTATTTCGTCAAATAAGTTCAGCACTCCCGGGAGGTCTTCCTGCTGGAGCATTTCGAGCATTTTGAAAAAATAATCTTCATCCAATACGTTAAGGTGCTCAAGGGTATTGGCGTAAGTTAGCGTGCCATTGGTGAAACTTACAATTTTGTCGAGCATGCTTAACGCATCACGCATGCATCCATCACTTTTTTGCGCAATAATTTGAAGTGCAGATGCTTCTGCCGTAATGGTTTCTTTTGTTGCAATTTCTTGTAAATGTTCAACGATGTCTGAAGAGGTTATTCGTTTAAAATCGAAGATTTGACATCTAGAAAGAATGGTTGGGATAATCTTATGCTTCTCTGTTGTTGCTAGAATAAAGATGGCATGTGCCGGTGGTTCCTCGAGGGTTTTTAAAAATGCATTGAATGCTGAAGCACTGAGCATATGAACCTCATCAACTATATAAATTTTATACTTTCCTGATTGTGGAGCAAAGCGAACTTGTTCAGTAAGCTCTCGGATGTCGTCAACAGAATTATTGCTAGCTGCATCTAGTTCGTGCACATTGAAAGAGGCTCCTGTATTGAATGATAAACATGAGGGGCATTGGTCACAGGCTTCACCTTCATCCGTTAAAGCCTCGCAATTGATGGTTTTGGCTAAAATACGAGCACAGGTCGTTTTGCCAACACCTCTTGGCCCAGTGAATAGAAAGGCATGGGCAAGGTGATTATTTCTGATTGCATTTTTCAATGTTGTGGTAATATGTGATTGCCCCACTACAGTTGAAAAGTGCTGCGGTCTATATTTTCTGGCTGAGACAACGAAATTTTCCATTCATCTGCAAGATAATATAAATTGGCAACTAGGACTTAGTTCCAATATGTCAAAATCAATATTATCCTACACAATTTCTAATTCCCAGATTTTCATAACTTCCGTCAAATTAATTCCATGGAGCGTTATATTCTTGCCTTAGACCAAGGCACTACCAGTTCAAGAGCCATATTATTCAACCACCAAGGTGCTATTTGTAAAGTGGAACAAAAAGAATTTACACAACATTTCCCGAAACCAGGTTGGGTTGAACATGATGCGAATGAAATCTGGGAATCACAACGTGGGGTTGTGTTGGATCTAATTAAATCCATGAAGCTGACAGGGGAACAAATCGCCGCTATTGGAATAACCAATCAGCGCGAAACAACAGTGGTTTGGCATCGTGAAACGGGTGAACCAATCTATAATGCTATTGTTTGGCAAGATCGTCGCACTGCATCATACTGCGAAGAACTTCGAAATTTAGGGAAAGCAGATTTAATTAAAGATAAAACAGGACTCATTGTTGACGCTTATTTTTCAGGAACAAAACTAAAATGGATTCTTGATGAAGTGTCTGGTGCACGGGATTTGGCTAATCAAGGTAAACTTGCTTTTGGTACAATTGATTCATGGTTATTGTGGAAGTTGACTGAGGGTAAAGTGCATGCTACCGACGTGAGCAATGCTTCAAGAACGATGCTGTTTAATTTAAATTCGCTAAGCTGGGATGAAGAATTAATACAGCTGATGGATATCCCTAAAAGTGTTTTGCCAGAAGTGAAAAGCAATAGTGAGATGTATGGGTTTGCCTCTGGCATTGGACTTTCTACTGTTGCTGTAGCTGGTATGGCTGGAGACCAACAGTCTGCACTGTTCGGACAAATGTGTACCGGTGTTGGCATGGTTAAAAACACCTATGGAACAGGCTGTTTTATGTTGATGAATACCGGAACAACTGCGGTATCTTCTAAAAATAATTTATTAACAACAGTTGCTTGGAAGGTTGGCGGAGTTACATCCTATGCATTAGAAGGAAGTGTGTTTATCGCAGGTGCTGCAGTACAGTGGTTGAGGGATGGATTAAAAATAATCAAAACTTCAAGTGATGTTCAACCTCTAGCGGCTTCTGTTGTAGATAGTGATGGAGTAGTGGTCGTTCCGGCGTTTGCTGGACTTGGAGCACCACATTGGAATCCATATGCGAGGGGTACTATTTTTGGTTTATCTAGAGGAACAACTGATGCACATATTGCACGTGCAACACTCGAAAGCATTGCGTTTCAAACCTATGATGTGTTAAAAGCCATGGAGTCTGATGCAGGACTACCCATTGCTGAACTACGCGTTGATGGAGGCGCCACTGTAAATGATTTGTTGATGCAATTTCAAAGTGACGTGCTTGGTGTGAAAGTAATCAGACCTGAAGTTATCGAGACTACTGCATTAGGGGCTGCATATTTAGCTGGACTAGCCGTTGGTTTTTGGGGAAGCATTGATGAGATTTCTTCTCAATGGAAAGAATCGGCTTCTTTTATTCCTAAGATGGATCTTGATAAAAAAGAAAAATATTTATTTCAATGGCAGAGAGCAGTTAATGCCGTTCTAGCCTGGAGTAGAGGGTAGGTTTTTTGTGTTAGGTAATTGAATTTAGCTCATTATAATATTAAGCAGTGAATAGAAAAAGTGCAATTGAAAAAATACAGCACACCGCTGTATGGGATATGATTGTTATTGGTGGAGGGGCTACTGGGCTTGGGATTGCGGTTGATGCTGCAAAACGAGGGTTTAGTGTGCTACTCCTTGAAAAAAATGACTTTGCCAAAGGCACATCAAGTAGAAGCACAAAACTTGTGCATGGCGGTGTAAGGTATTTAGCACAAGGTAATTTAAAGCTCGTGATGGATGCCTTAAGAGAGCGTGGATTTTTATTAAAAAACGCTCCACACCTTACGCGTATTCAACAATTTATTATCCCTGCCTATTCTTATTGGCAACAACTGTTTTACGGAACCGGTTTGTTGATCTATGATTTGCTTTCCAACAAATTGAGCTTAGGAAGAACATCCATCATTGGAAAAAAATCATTGTTAAGGGTAATGCCATCCCTAGAAGGAAGAAAATTAAAGGGCGGTATTGCTTATTCAGATGGGCAATTTGATGATTCAAGGCTTGCTATTGCACTTGCTCAAACTGCAACAGATTTAGGCGCTACGGTAGTCAACTATTTTGGTGTTATCGGTTTGATAAAAGAAAATGGGAAAGTAACTGGCGTTGAAGCAATGAATGAAATAGAAGATATAACGTATTCTATTCTTGGAAAAACAGTTATCAATGCAACAGGTGTATTTGTTGACCAGGTCATTGGCATGGACGATGCAAAAACACCTGCAATGGTTATGCCATCTCAAGGTGTTCATTTGGTAGTGAGTAAAAAATTCTTTCCAGGTTCGGGTGCCTTGATGATTCCAAAAACAACTGATGGTCGTGTTCTTTTTGCATTGCCTTGGCATGATTCGGTAGTTATTGGTACAACAGATACCCCACTCAATATCATTAGTGAAGAGCCGATAGCCTTGGATGAAGAAATAGAATTTATACTTAGAAACTTTAATCAATATAATGCACTGAAAATAACAAGGAGCGATGTGCTTTCTGTCTTTGCGGGCCTAAGACCATTGGTTAAAGCATCAAATACGGGCAGCACCGCCCTCGCTTCAAGAGATCATACTATCCTCGTATCAAAGAGCAATCTCATTACGATAACTGGAGGGAAGTGGACAACCTATAGAAAGATGGCTAAGGATGCTGTTAGCAATGCTGCATTTGTTGGGAAACTACCGATTATTAAATGTTCTACACGGAATTTAAGGCTACATGGATACTCCTCACAGATAAAATATGGTGATCAATTTTCTTCATTTGGTTCTGATGCTGAATTCATCATCAAGATGATTGAAGCGCAGCCATCGTTATCTGAAAAAATTCATCCAGATTATGAATATTGCCAAGCAGAGGTGATTTGGTCTGTTCAGAACGAGATGGCAATGAATGTTGAAGATTATTTAGCAAGACGATGTAGATTACTCTTCTTAAATGCAAGGGCTGCCATTGAATCTGCTCCATTAGTAGCACAATTGATGGCTAAGGAGTTGGGTAAGGATGCTGATTGGCAGCAGGAGCAAGTGAGCGACTTCTCTGAACTTGCTTCAAGCTATCTGATTAAAGTTTGATTTTTTTCTTATTTTGTATAAAACTAATCTACTATGACGCCTTTTGTTGCTGAACTTGTCGGTACTTCCATATTGATTACTCTTGGACTTAGTGTCGTAGCCAATGTATTACTTCATGGAACAAAAGGCAATAATGCGGGGCTCCTTGTGATTGGTTTTGGATGGACTGTTGCCGTATTTGTTGGTGTTTTTATATCAGCAGATTCAAGTGGTGCTCACTTGAATCCTGCAGTTACAATAGGTTTAGCCGTTGCTGGAAAATTCAGCTGGGATCAAGTTCCAGCATATATCTTAGCCCAATTTTTTGGGGCCTTTATTGGATCAATTTTAACATGGCTGACCTATAAGGATCATTTTACAGCAACCCAAAGCGCTGAACATATTCTTGCTGTATTTTCAACTGGACCTGCCATACGAAATTCATTCAGCAATCTTTTGACTGAAGTTGTCGCCACCTTTGTATTCATGATGGCTATCTTTTTTATTCAAAAAGGCGAGATGAAGCTTGGGTCATTAGACGCCTTGCCCGTTGCCTTATTGGTTTTAGGCATTGGCCTTAGCATGGGAGGCCCAACGGGGTATTCTATAAACCCTGCACGGGATCTAGGTCCTCGTATAATGCATAGCATTTTACCCATTCCCAACAAAGGTTCGGGAGATTGGCCATATGCATGGATTCCAGTGATTGGTCCTATTATTGGTGCAGTTTTAGCTGCCTTGCTTTTTAGGCTCTTATGACCTTGAATTATTTATTTTATGGGGAATATCAAAAAATCTTGATTTCTATTTTTCTAATCTACCCTTCCTCTTTATCTTTGCGGCCGAAAATAGACTCATTTCAATATAAAATAGAATTATGGCTATTACAGGAAAAGTTAAGCAAGTCATTGGTGCGGTTGTTGACGTACATTTCGAGGGTCAACTCCCTGAGATTTACAATGCATTAGAACTCCAGAGAGAAAATGGAGACAAGCTAGTGATGGAGGTTCAACAACACCTTGGTGAGGATAGTGTTAGGTGTATCGCGATGGATGGAACTGAAGGGTTGGTTAGGGGTACGCCTGTTTTCGATACAGGTAAGGCAATTGCAATGCCTATCGGAGAGGCAATAAATGGTCGTTTATTTAATGTGACCGGTGATCCTATTGATGGATTACCAGCTGTTTCTAAAGCAAATGGACGTCCAATTCATGCTCAACCTCCACGATTTGAAGACCTTAGTACTGCTTCCGAAATATTATACACAGGTATTAAAGTAATCGATCTTATCGAACCTTATGCAAAAGGGGGAAAGATTGGATTGTTCGGAGGCGCTGGTGTGGGCAAAACAGTATTGATTCAAGAATTAATCAACAATATCGCAAAAGGGTATGGTGGTCTATCGGTTTTTGCCGGTGTAGGAGAGCGTACTCGTGAAGGAAATGATCTACTAAGAGAAATGATCGAAGCTGGTATCATGAAATACGGCGACGAGTTCAAACATAGCATGGAAGAAGGTGGTTGGGATTTAGAGAAGGTGGATATGGAAGGACTTAAAGATTCCAAGGCTACATTTGTGTTCGGACAAATGAATGAACCACCTGGCGCACGTGCTCGTGTTGCCTTGAGTGGACTAACTATTGCAGAATATTTCCGTGATGGTGATGGCGAAGGAAAAGGTAAGGATATCTTATTCTTTGTTGACAATATCTTCCGTTTTACACAAGCAGGATCTGAAGTGTCAGCCTTACTAGGAAGGATGCCTTCTGCGGTAGGATATCAACCTACACTTGCTACTGAAATGGGATTGATGCAAGAAAGAATTACCTCAACAAGAAATGGTTCAATCACTTCTGTTCAGGCTGTTTATGTTCCTGCTGATGACCTTACCGATCCAGCTCCAGCTACTACATTTGCTCACCTTGATGCTACGACAGTATTGAGTAGGAAAATTGCTGACCTTGGAATATATCCTGCGGTTGATCCGCTGGATTCAACATCAAGAATTCTTACTCCAATGATTGTTGGAGATGCCCATTATAATTGCGCAAATAGGGTTAAACTTATTTTGCAACGCTACAAAGAATTGCAAGATATTATTGCAATCCTTGGTATGGATGAATTGAGCGATGAGGATAAATTAACGGTGAGCCGCGCAAGAAGGGTTCAACGTTTCCTAAGTCAGCCTTTCCATGTGGCAGAACAATTTACTGGTCTCAAAGGGGTGTTTGTTAATATCGAAGATACCATTCGTGGATTCAATATGATTATGGATGGTGAAGTAGATGAATACCCAGAAGCAGCATTCAATCTAGTTGGTAGTATTGAAGATGCTATTGAGAAAGGTAAAAAAATGATGGAATCTGCAAAGTCTTAATGACTAAATCAAATTTAAAATCATGCAGATCGAAATATTAACACCGGAGAAAAAATTGTTCGTAGGTGATGTTTATGGTGTTCAATTACCCGGTGTAAATGGTTCTTTTGAGGTACTTGAAAAACATGCACCCTTGGTTAGTGCATTGGGTTCAGGTATTTTGAAATTGTTATTGGACCGCAATGGTAAGTCAAGTAAGTATTCTATTGCAGGTGGTTTTATCGAAGTACTGAATAACAAAGTAACTATATTGCTCGAAGGGGCAGAAGTGGCATAGTATTCGGGCTTATTTCTACTCAAGACAAACTTTTCTGAAGGCTCAATCAGCTTACAGAATCATCATCCACTGACGTGTACAGAAGAAAGCTTTTAACAAGAATTGCAGTTTCTATTTGTTTTTTTAACAGTGGTTTGTTTTTTGCAACCTGGGCTTCACGTATCCCTTCCGTTAAGGATGCATTTCATTATAATGAAGCTGAACTAGGGGCTGTCCTATTTTCACTCCCACTTGGAGCCTTGATTGCTCTTCCATTTGCTGGTTGGATTGTCCATAAATTCGGAAGTAAATTAATTACTACCATTTCATTGATTTCTTATTCATTATTGTTGTATTTTATTTCAATTGTAGATACAACAACATTACTTTCCCTAACACTTTTCTTTTTTGGATTTATTGGAAATTTGTTAAATATAGCAATGAACACACAAGCTATTTCCGTTCAACAAACAGAAACTAAGCCCATTCTATCAGGCTTTCATGGCATGTGGAGTGTTGGAGCATTTTCTGCTGCGTTAATTGGGGGTTGGACAATGAAGGAGAATTTTTCAACCATAGAGCATCTTTCGTTGATTGGAGGTTTTGGCTTAGCTATGAGTATCCTCCTTTCATTTTATCTCATTGCTGATAAGACCGTTGAACACCAAACAAAAATAATCGTACTTCCTACTAAAGGGTTATTGGTATTGGGCTTTATTTGTTTTTGTGCCGCCATGTGTGAAGGTGCAATGGCAGATTGGAGTTCACTATATTACCGAAATTTGTTAGTCGGATTGCAAAAAGTTAGTACAGCAGGGTATATTTCATTTGCATTTTTTATGGCTGTTGGAAGGTTTATGGGGGATAGATTGGTTCAGCATTTTGGGTATAAAAAAGTATTGCAATTGAATGGATTTTTTGTGTTTGTCGGAATGGGGCTAGCTTTATTTATAAGCCTACCTATAGCAGTAATTATTGGATTTTCTTTTGTAGGATTGGGCGTGTCTTCTGTATTTCCAATCGTCTATTTCCTTGCAGCAAAAAGCAAGACTATGGCGCCATCAGCTGCCCTTGCCGCAGTGAGCACCGTAGGATTTACAGGGTTTCTGCTTGGGCCACCTTGCATCGGATTCATTGCTCATCAAATAGGCCTTCGTCTTGCGCTAATTGTTGTCTGCTTACTAGGTTTTACTATGTGGTTGTTAAGTAGGTATGTGAAAGTAAGTACAGATTAATTAAATGAGGGATCTAACGGATAGTTGATGATGGGATGGAAATCATCATCCAGTTTTTTAACTGCATTCCCCCAAATTTTTGCAGGGTTTTTATGAAATACAATGTCTCTCGTCGCGGAGGTGATTAGCCAGCTTTTTTCATCCATTTCCTTTTTTAGTTGCCCTTCACCCCATCCAGCATACCCAACAAAAAACTTAATTCCATCCGGATCAATTTTGTTTTTTTGAATAAGTTGAGTTGCAATTTGAAAGTCACCTCCCCAATAAATCTGATCGCTTATAAGTTCCCCACCGGGAATGTGATTTGGAAAAATGTGAATAAAATGGATATGCTCACGGTTCACAGGACCACCATTAAAAATCGGATTGTTATATGCTTCGAGTCCCTCAACGAGCTCGGCAATTTTAATGTCAATTGGTTTGTTTATTGTGACGCCAAATGTTCCCTCTTGTTGATGTTCACAAATCAATACAACTGAACGTTGAAAATCTTGGTCTTTCAAAAATGGTTCTGCAATGAGTAGGGTACCTTTCTTAATCTTAATCATATAACTAATTTAACAAATTGTCCATTATTTTATCAACCTTAACATAGAAACAATACATTTTTTACTTGATCGCATCTTAAACCTACGTTAATTATTGTCTCATTGCGTATCTTCAATAAGCTCGCTGCTTATTTTTGCATTCCATGAGAAAAAATTTCACCTTAATTACGATATTAATTTCCTTGTCGCTCATTGGCACAATTTTAATTCAATACTCTTGGCTTAAAAATGTGCTTACCATAAAGAATGAGCAAGTGCGCGATAAAGTAAATATGGCGGAGTATGAAGTTGTTGAGTCGTTAGTGGAAGCAACTCAATTGTCTATCCCCGCTTTGCCATTGGATGTTTTGCCTAAAGACCCCAGCGAAGAGGTTTTAAGGATGTTAGGAAGTAAATCAATCGCTGAACGATTTTCAGTGGATGAAATAAATAAAAAAATAAATCTTGCTTTTGAGGCAAATGGATTAACGAATCCAAGTTTTCAATTTGCTATACTTTCAGCCACTAATAATGCTGGCCCAGAGTTGGCCTCCCCTGGTTTTGAAAGTCAATATACTATTGGATTAAAAGATACTTCAAATCATTGGATAGATGTTTGGCCACTAGTGTCATTGACTGATGCTGATGGGGCTAATTTAATGCCCAACGAAAAATTAATAATTGTCATTTCCGATATGCAAGTTTTTGTTCTGCGTTCTGTAGGATGGATGATACTTGCCGCCATATTCTTCTCATTGGTCATCATTACTGCATTTTATCTTACTATTAGAACCATACTAACACAAAAGAAGTTGAGTGAAATGAAGACGGATTTCATTAACAATATGACTCATGAATTGAGGACTCCATTGGCAACGATTTCAATTGCTGTAGACACACTAAAAAATGAGAGGGTAATAGGGGATAGAGATAAATTAGAATCAATTCGTAGTATTATTAAAGCTGAAAATAGTCGCATGAACGCTCAGGTTGAGCAGATTCTTCAAGCTGCTCAATTAGATGTAAGCCAGGTATTAAAGGAAAAAGTCACGCTACATGTTCATGAAGTGTTGCAAAAGATAAGTGATAATTTTTCGTTGCAATTGCTGGAAAAGAAAGCTCAAATACAATTTAATTTCATTGCAACTGACGATGCAGTTTCAGGACATCCTGTTCACTTCGTAAATATGTTGAGTAATTTAGTAGACAATGCATTAAAATATTCTAAGGAAGATATTGATCCAATAATAGTTATTACAACTTCAAATTACCGTAATACTATTTTGATTACCGTCGAAGACAATGGTATTGGGATGAGCAAGGAAACAGCCTCGAAAGTATTTGATAAATTCTACAGAGCACATACTGGGAATGTCCATAATGTAAAAGGGTTTGGACTTGGTTTGAATTATACCAGAAAGATGGTTGCTGCACACAACGGTAAGATTCAAGTGGACAGTGTAGTGGGTAAGGGAACAATTTTTACGATATCACTTCCGCTTGAATGATATGCATTTCTATTATGTTATTCAATAAATAATAAAGAGCCATCTCCATAGCTAAGAAATCGGAATTCATGTTTGAGGGCATACTCATAAATTTGCTTCCACTTTTGGCCCACTATAGCAGCAATAATCAGGAGAAGAGTTGATTGTGGTTGATGAAAATTTGTAATTAGCCCTTGTGCTATTTTAAATTGATAACCAGGCGTGATGCAAATTCCAGTTGTTCCTGTAACTGAGTGTTGATTTTTATTGGTCATCATAACAATCAACGCCTTTAATGCGTCCTGTTTTGATACACTTAATTTTTCTTGCAATGTTATATTTTCCCATTGACCAAGGTGTAGGATTTCGTCATCATTATTGAGTTGGAGTAGTTGCTTAACGCCTATCCAGTATAGGCTTTCTAGTGTTCTTAATGATGTTGTACCTACTGCAATAATCATCTTATCATTATCGAGTAAATCCTCAATGGTTTTTTTACTAACATCAAAATATTCCTCATGCATCGTGTGCTCTGCAATTGTTTCGCTCGAAACAGGCTTAAAGGTTCCAGCGCCAACATGTAGTGTTATAAACGATTGGGCTATATTTTTTTCGTTAAGTAGAGTAAATATTGCTGGAGTGAAGTGCAGTCCAGCAGTTGGAGCTGCTACCGATCCTTCCGTTTTTGCATATGCAGTTTGATATCGTTGGATGTCATCTGATGTTGCTTCCCTTTTAATATATGGAGGGAGGGGTATCTTTCCTGCCAATGAAATGATAGTTGAAAAGGCTAATTTGGCAGGGTTCCAAGCAAATTCAACTTCATAATAATCATCATATTTATTTTTTAGCATAGCGCTTATGGTAATAGGATCAATGCCTGTAGTAGTGCAATAAATGGGTTCATTATTTTTCCACTTTTTAACACCGCCAATCAGGCATTTCCATTTGCTAGTTGAATCAGCTTGTAGCGCTTGCTCATGAGGCATACTGTTGGCAGGTTCTAACAGAAATATTTCAATTTCGCCTCCTGTATTTTTTTTGAAAAGCATTCTGGCGGCAATCACTTTAGTATTATTAAATACTAAATGCACATTTGATTTCAGATGATTGCATATATTCTTGTATTGGTCTTCTTGGATAAGTTGGTTTTGATAAATCAGCAATTTTGATTCATCTCTGTTGGCTGAAGGGGCCATAGCTATGGATTCTAGGGGGAGGGAATAGTTATATTCCTCCATTTTTATTTGCTCTAACATGTGCAAACTATTTTCCTTATTCACAGATTATGCACAGGTTATTAACAAAAATATTATCTATACGCACATAAAATGCAACATATTCCCTTGAAACTCTTTGCCATAGCGTGTTGTAGCTGTGGATAAATATAGAATCTTCAATTGATGTATGAAAGTGGGAAATTGTGTTAATTTGTGTCATTATATGTTTATTTCTTACTAAATCAATATAGATGATCGGCTTTTTAGGTGAATATGAGGCTACCCTCGACAGCAAAGGTAGGTTTCTTCTTCCGGCGGGCATAAAAAAACAGCTGCCTGAGGGAGTGCAACCTATTTTGGTGGTCAACCGGGGATTTGAAAAATGCCTTACTGTTTACCCGATTCAGAGCTGGACTCCGATTTACGAAAAAATAAGCGCCTTAAATGACTTCGATCCTAAAGTAAGGGAATTCAGAAGGCATTTTCTAAATGGGGCAATGCAAATAGAGCTTGATACCGCTGGAAGAATTTTGCTTCCAAAAAATTTGATGGAGCATGCTGGGTTGGAGAAAGATATTGTGTTGGTATCGGCGGTAAACAAATTGGAAATATGGGATAAAAATAAGTATCAGCAGTTCTTTGAAACTTTTTCACCTGAAGCCTTCAGTACACTTGCTGCTGAAGTAATGGCAAAAAAAGATCAGCCTTGAGTAAATAACAATAATTATGCCGGGAATTGATCAACAGGAGGTATTAGGCAAAAGTGGTAATGACTCCTATCATATTCCGGTCTTATTAAATGAAAGTGTAGATGCACTGAACATTAATCCTTCCGGAATCTATGTTGATTGTACGTTTGGTGGCGGAGGACATTCTATGGCAGTCCTTTCTAAATTAAACAAGGATGGCCGCTTGTATGCTTTTGATCAGGATGAGGATGCCCGAGCGAATGTGCCTGCTGATGATCGGTTGATTTTTATCCCACATAATTTTCGTCATCTTTCTCGCTTCCTTCGTTTACATAAAATTACTCAAGTTGATGGAATCCTAGCAGACCTTGGTGTCAGCAGTCATCAATTCAATGAGCCATCTAGAGGCTTTTCCATTCGATTTGATGCTCCATTGGATATGCGAATGGATAAAAATGGAGAGAAGACTGCTGCTGATCTTTTACGGAATACCTCTGCAGAAGCACTTCAATTAATCCTTCAAGAATTTGGGGAGGTCACCAATGCAAAAACAGTTTCGTTGTTATTGACTGATTTTACAAAGCATGGTCCAATAAACACCATTAATGAATTGAAGGCAGTGCTCTCTCCTGTAGTGAAGGGAAATCCAAATAAATATTTCGCACAAGTATTTCAAGCATTGAGAATGGCTGTTAACGAGGAGACTGAGGCGTTGAATGATTTGCTAAATCAAGCTGCTTCATTAGTAAAGCCTGGAGGAAGAATTGTAGTGATTACATTTCATAGTATAGAGGATCGAATTGTCAAAAATTACTTGAGGCATGGAAATCAGCTTCTTTTAGAAAAAGATCCAATCTATGGAACTCTTTCCCCGTCACCCTTTGAGCTTGTAAATAAGAAACCCATAGAGCCTTCAGTTGAAGAAGTTAAACGTAATCCGAGATCTCGCAGTGCTAGGTTAAGAGTGGCAGTTAAAAAGTAGTAGATGGAATTTAGTTGTATTTCGAATTAGGTTAGGTGAAAAGAGTTTTAATATGAGTGAAACAAAGAAGGTAGATGAATTGCCGCTAAAGGAAGGGCGGAAAAGTTTAATCAGCCAGCAAATGCTGGTTAAGAATGTACCCTTTTTCCTTTTTCTTTCCGTTTTGGCTGTTATGTATATCTATAACGGGCATCACGCAGAGAAAGCTATAAAAGATATAAATAGAACATCTCGAGAACTAAAAGAATTGCAATACGAATATAAAATGAAACGAAGTGAGTGGATGTTCAGTACAAAGCAATCAGAAGTCGTTAAGTCAGTAGAGGGGTATGGGATTAAAGAAATTCTTGAGCCACCAATTAATTTGTCCGATTTAAACCGTAATACGAAATAAGCAATTTGGAAACCAGGAAAGACATATTATGGAGAAGTTATTTAGTGTTTATAGGAATGCTCCTATTTGGCTTATTTATTTTAGCTAAGGCCTTGTATATACAACGTATTGAAGGAAATTATTGGAAAGGGCTAAGTGATTCGCTTCATCTTGAATACCGTGAAATGGATGCAGAGCGCGGTTCAATATTTAGTGAAGATGGTAGGATGCTGAGCAGCTCTATTCCTTTTTTTGATATCTATCTGGATTTTGGCGCAGATGGGATTCAAGAAAAAGATGGTGCTCGGTTTAAGCAACATGTAGATAGTTTATCTATTCAACTTTCAAGTATCCTAGCTGATAGACCTGCGGCTTCTTATAAGAGAGAGTTAGTGTCTGTATTCAATAGTAGAGATCGATATCACTTATTGAAAAAGAATATTGATTTTAGTCAATACACTCAATTGAGGGGTACATCTTTTATAAAAAAGAATAAAAATAAAAATGGGTTCATTTTTATTGAAAAAGAAAAACGGCTTACGCCTTTTGGATTATTAGCTAATAGAACAATTGGGTTATCTCGAGAATATCTTGACTCATCCGGAAATATCGTGAGCAAAAATGTTGGACTAGAGAAAACGTACGATAGCTTATTAAAGGGCACAACCGGCAAGAGGTTAGTTCGCCGAATTTCTGGAGGTGGTTTTGTTCCTGTAGCTGGTTCAGAAATAGAGCCTGAAAACGGGAAGGATATTATTACAACAATAGACATCAATATCCAAGATGTTGCAGAACAGGCTCTTTTAAAAATGTTAGCCGAAAATGAATGTCAGAATGGTACGTGTATAGTGATGGAGGTTAAAACAGGAAAGATTAAGGCCATTGCTAACCTCGGTAGGGTTAGTGATGGTAGTTATTCCGAAAATATGAATTATGCCATTACGCGATCAGAACCTGGATCTACATTCAAGTTAATGACCATGATTGCAGTTTTGGAAGATCAGTATACAACGCTTTCTCAGCATATTAATATTGAAGGGGGTAAGTGGGAAGTAGGAGGAAGAACGGTTTGGGATAGTGAACGGCATAATCGAACGGATGTTACTATTCAGCAGGCATTTGAATTAAGCTCTAATGTTGGTATGGCTAAATTAGCTATGACGTATTATTCAAGAAATCCTCAACGATATATCGATCACCTAAAGCGACTTCACTTGACTGGACGCTCTGGCATTGATTTGCAAGGGGAATCTTTCCCGTTAATTCCAGATCCCAAGCGAAGTGATTGGAGTGCTGTCACGCTTCCTTGGATGAGCTTTGGATATAATATAGCTGTTAGCCCACTTCAAACACTTATGGTATACAACGCAGTTGCAAATCAGGGTAGGATGATGCGTCCTTATTTAGTGAATGCAGTTACCGAAGATGGAAAGGTAATTCAGGAATTCAAGCCTGTTGTATTGGACGATTCTATTTTTAGTGAAACTACGTTGAAGCAATTGAAAATTTGTTTAGAAGGTGTTGTTACCAATGGAACAGGAAAAAGTTTACTCAACCCTTTTTATACTCTTGCAGGAAAGACCGGCACAGCGCAGGTTGCTAATGGTAATAAAGGATACTCGGATCACACATATCAATCGTCTTTTGCTGGATATTTTCCTGCAGACAATCCCAAATACTCCTGCATAGTAGTCATAAAAAATAAGCCGCATGCAGCAAAATATTATGGAGCTCAAATAGCTGGTCCCGTTTTTAAAGAGATTGCCAATAAATTATTTACAGTTGATCCGGATTTGTATGCCAGTTATCGCCATCCACAATTCAAAGACAGTTCTAAGTCGGTTTGGAATGGAGCTAAAAAAGATTTTGAAAGCATCGCTAGAGATTTTCAAACCAAGATAATTGATACTGGTAATAAGGGTGATTGGAGTAGTATGACGTCAAAAAATAATTCGTTTGTTGGCAATAGTTGGAGGGCGCAATTTGAAAGTATGCCAGATTTAAAAGGGTTTGGATTAAAGGATGCGCTTGAAATTCTAGAGAAGCAACAATTACAGGTTGTTGCAAGTGGGAAAGGTAAGGTAATAGGGCAATCGATTTTAGCAGGTTCGCCTATTCAAAAGGGACAAACTATTTATTTAACCCTTGGAACAACTATAAATTAACAATGCCTCTATTACAAGATATATTATATAAGGTTAGAATTAAATCCGTTTTGGGTGATACCAATATACACATATCGGACGTTCAGATTGATTCTAGACGAATTCAATCTAATTCATGCTTTATTGCTGTTAAAGGGGTAGCTGCAGACGGGCATGAATTTATCGAAAATGCAATATCGAATGGAGCAATCGCCGTTGTTTGCGAAGAACTGCCGTTAAATAAAGTAGATGGCATCACGTATGTTCAAACATATGACGCTGCACATGCCTCCGGTATCATTTCACATGCTTTCTATGGTGAACCCTCTAATCGGTTGAAGTTAATTGGAGTGACAGGAACCAATGGCAAGACTACAATTGCTACGTTGCTTCATAAATTGTTCATGGCATTAGATGTAAAGAGTGCATTGATTTCAACTGTTGCAAATCAAATTGGCGAAGTTATAATCCCTTCAACACACACTACTCCAGATGTGATAAGCTTGAATGCATTGCTTAAGCAAATGGTTGACGCTGATTGTCGCTATGCATTCATGGAAGTGAGTAGTCATGCTATTGATCAACAACGTATAGCTGGACTTCATTTCACTGGAGCGATTTTCAGCAATATCACTCATGATCATTTAGACTATCATAAAACATTTGACGAATATATACGTGTAAAAAAATTATTCTTCGATAAGCTTCCTGCAGATGCTTTTGCCATTTCAAATATGGATGATAAGAATGGCCCAATTATGTTGCAAAATACCATTGCGGATAAATTTTATTATAGTCTTCGTTCTGTTGCAGACTTTAAGGGTAGGATTATAGATAACAATCTTTCTGGACTACAAATGTTGGTTAATGAACAAGAAGTTCATTTTAGATTGATTGGTGAGTTTAATGCATATAATTTATTAGCTGTTTATGCAGCGGCTATTTGTTTAGGAGAAGATAGGCAAGATGTATTAACTGTGTTGAGCGATTTAACTGGTGCAGAGGGCCGATTTGATTATATGCTTTCCCCTAAGGAAAATATCATCGGTATTATTGACTACGCACATACTCCAGATGCTTTATTGAATGTCCTTTCAACTATTAAAAAACTTCAACACGGCGGATCCAGTATCATTACCGTTGTAGGTTGTGGTGGGGATAGAGACAAATCAAAAAGAAAGTTCATGGGTAATGCGGCTGTAGAGTTTAGCACTAAGGCAATATTTACTTCTGATAATCCACGTAGTGAAGATCCATCAACTATTCTAGAAAATATGGCGGAAGGATTAGATGTTAGTGTGAGAAAGAAATATTTATCTATTGTAGATCGGAGAGAAGCAATTAGAGCTGCAGTGATGTTGGCAAAATCTGAAGATATTATTTTGATTGCAGGGAAAGGACATGAAAAATACCAAGAAATCAATGGAAATAAATTTCCATTTGACGACAAGCAAGTATTAAGTGAAATATTTAAAGAATTAGAAAAATAAAAAGAAACTATGCTATATCATTTGTTTGAATGGTTTCAAAAGGTTGATATTAGATTCCCTGGTATTGGACTGTTTCAGTTTATTACATTCAGGGCGCTATTAGCCATTTTGCTATCACTTTTTATAACAATGGTTTTTGGTAAGCGAGTCATTTTATTTCTACAAAATAAGCAAGTAGGGGAAAGTGTGAGAGAACTTGGTTTACAAGGTGAAGAAAATAAAAAAGGTACGCCCACCATGGGAGGATTTATTATTCTGCTTGGAATTTTAATTCCCACACTGCTATTCGCCAACTTAGATAAAGTATATATAAAGTTATTGCTATTGAGTACTGTATGGTTAGGTGTAATTGGTTTCATTGATGATTATTTAAAACTCCGGGCAAAAAAAATATCACAAGAATTAGGGATTCAATATCGAAAGGGTGATAAAGATGGACTTGCAGGATGGTTCAAAGTATTAGGTCAAGTTGGATTAGGGATTATCATTTCAGCAACACTTCTTCTCAATGAGAATACAAAAGTAATGCGAGAGTATAAGGGGACCGTAAAACCGGAAGGTTCGATTGCAGTCAAATATCAAGGAGGGGTTAGGTATTTCGTGAAGGCAAATGAACCTATCACCACTATTCCATTTATCAAAAACCACGAATTCAATTATTCAAAACTACTTCCTTCATCTCTTCGTTCCTATGGTTGGGTGCTATATATGTTAGTCATCATTTTTATTGTTACTGCTGTTTCGAATGGAGCAAATATTACTGATGGACTAGATGGATTGGCTACAGGTGTTTCTGCAATCATTGGTGTTTGCTTAGCTCTTTTTGCTTATGCAAGTGGCAACCTTTTACTGGCTGATTACCTAAACATAATGTATATCCCTAATCTCGGGGAAGTTTCCATTTTTATTGCAGCATTAATTGGGGCTTGCATCGGGTTTCTGTGGTATAATACTTTTCCAGCTCAAGTTTTTATGGGAGATACAGGGAGCCTTGCCTTAGGGGGAATTATTGCTTCAATTGCAATCATGGTTAGAAAGGAATTAATGATACCCATTTTCTGTGCAGTTTTCCTAATTGAAAATGTAAGTGTAATGATTCAGGTAGGATATTTCAAGTATACGAAAAGAAAATATGGGCAAGGTCGTAGGGTTTTTCTGATGAGCCCGTTGCATCATCATTATCAAAAAAAGGGATACCATGAAAGTAAGATAGCTGTGCGTTTTTGGATTGTGACATTGTTGTTTGTTGTAGTGGCTATTTTATCATTAAAAATTAGATAAGTAATAGGATCAATTAAACCATAATAAGCGTTGAAAAAGAGGATAGTAATTCTGGGAGGTGGAGAGAGCGGTGTCGGTGCTGCCTTGCTTTGCAAGCAGCAGGGGTATGATGTTTTCCTTAGTGATGGTGGAATCTTGAAAGATACATACAGGAATGAGCTTATTGAAAATAATATTGCATTTGAGGATGGTTTTCATACTGAAGCGAATATTTTAAATGCGGATGAAATCTTGAAAAGTCCAGGCATTCCAAATACAAATAAGTTAGTTCAAGAAATCAGAAAGAGAAATATTCCCATTATTAGTGAAATGGAATTGGCTTATCGTCATAAGGGAGAGAGTAAAATTATAGGAATAACAGGAAGTAATGGAAAAACAACCACTACTTCATTGATTTATCATATTTGTAAATCTGGTGGATTGAATTGCGCATTGGTTGGCAATATTGGCATCTCCATAACAAAGCAAATCGCATTAGATCCTAAACCATTGTATGTAGTAGAAATCAGCAGTTTCCAATTAGATGACATCTTTTCCTTCAGGCCTGATGTGGCAGTACTAACTAATATTACAGAGGATCATCTAGATAGATATGACCATAATTTCGAAAAGTATATAGCATCAAAATTCAATATTGTAAAGAACCAAACTGAGCAAGACTTTTTTATTTACAATGCCGACGATCCTGTTACTGTTAAATATCTTAACCAATATCCATTTCATTCTAAACCACTTCCAATTAGTATGCAAAAAGAACAACCCAAAGGAGCCTTTATAACCAATGGTATAATGAAGCTAAAGCATGGAGAAGGCCTTTCTATGAGTATTTATGATTTTGCTCTTAAAGGAAAGCATAATCAGTACAATACTATGGCAGCAGCAGTGGCCTCTTCACTTGTTGGGATTCGAAAAGATCGAATCAGGGATGCTGTTTCATCATTTGAAAGTTTGGCACATAGAATGGAAAAAGTAGCAACAGTAAGAGGAATTGATTTTATCAATGACTCAAAAGCTACTAATGTTAATAGTACTTGGTTTGCATTAGAGAGTATGGAAAAACCGGT
>CAJBBV010000060.1 GCA_903951405.1 uncultured bacterium | reverse complement strand
GCTGTGCTTTGCAGTAGTAATGGGTGTCTCTGAATCAATACCCACTTTTTTTAATATTGAATCCACAATTGATTCATCATTAGAGGGAATCATAGCTAAAGCATCTCCAGCTTCATACTCAATCACTTCATCACTCGTTATTTCAATATGATAAGTCTCCTTAAGTGACCCACTATCATTTAAATTGATATTTGTAACGACTTCTCCTTTATAATATTTTTTTCCAACTTTTTTTGCAACTGATTGCTTAGCAACTTCGCTTACTATTGGAGCTAAATTAATTTCTGAAGATGTACTATAACCAAGTATCTGCTGAAACCAATCTTTTGCATCTTCTTCATAATCAACATCACATTTTTTTAAAGAGAACAACCTAGTAGCTCCAAGTAGGCTCAATTGAGTATCGATGTCCTCTCCCGTTTTGCAAAAAAGTGGATACGACGAATCCCCTAATGCTAAAATTCCATATTTTGTATTCCCTAAAGACAAAGATTGTTCATGAATGTACTGATAGAATTTTTTGGCCGTTTCGGGAGGCTCCCCTTCACCATGTGTACTTACAACAATAAATAAATACTCTTCCTTAGATAAATCACTAAGACGATATTGATCCAGTCCACCATGCTTTACCATCACACCCTGCTTTTTTGCAGCACTGGCAAACTGTATGGCTAAATTTTTTGAATTACCTGTCTCTGTCCCAAAAAGGATGGTCATTTTTTTAATGCCACTTGATGCGATTGCAGTGCCTGTCAACTTGGGTGACTTACCTGATAAGATATTATTTAGATAGCCATTTATCCATATCAACTCATCTTGAGTAGACGAATCTATTATTTCTTGTAACTGTTTAAATCTAGTCTCCTGAAGCATAATAACTGTTTACCGTTTATTTTACCAATTCCCTAAACACAGATCCTGTTTCAACCTCTGTATTCACCCAATTAAAACGTTGATGAAGTTCAACTACATCACCAATGATGACTAAAGATGGTGAACTGAACTGTTTGTCTTTAAAATCTTGCTCGCACTGCTGTAATGTTGTTGTATGTATTTTCTGATGTGCAGTTGTTGCTTGCTCAATCAATGCCATAGGTGTATTAGGCTTTTTGGTATAGCGCAATAGAATTTCAGCTAACCCACATACATTTTTGACCGCCATATAAAATACAAGGGTATCATTACTTGTAGCAAGTTGCTTCCAACCCTCTTGGGTATAATTCATGTTAGGATTGTATGTTAAAAACCTTACCCCTTGAGCATATCCACGTCCCGTTAGTGGTATGCCCGAATAAGCAGATGCCCCTGAAGCTGCAGTAATCCCAGGAATAATTTCAAATTCAATCTCATTTTGCTCAATAGCAATTAACTCGTCCAATACGTTGCTAAAGAATGCAACATCCCCACCTTTCAATCGAAGTACATTCTTGCCGTCTAATGCATGCTTAATCATCAATTCATTTATCTCTTCCTGGGTATATGATGCATCATTGTATCCCTGCTTTCCGGAAAGAATAATTTCAGCAGTTGGATTTGCAAATTGACTAATAATATCAGGATTCACTAAACGATCTGTGAGAATAACATCTGCAGACGCTAATCTTCGTTGAAGTTTAAGTGTAATCAACTCAACGTCTCCAGGTCCAGCTCCAGCCAAAATTATTTTTCCTTTCATCCCCTATATATTTTTAACATTCGTACATAATTATTAAATGAACAAAACAGCTGCTACAGTACTATTGCTGGTTTCATCGATTAAAATTGCACTTCCATTTGCCCTCAGTTTTTCATATGAATCAAATACCAACTGAGAAGAAGTCTTAAGTTTAGCTTTTACCACTTCATTTAACCTCACTTGCCCTTCTACGGGTTGATGTTCCAAGGTGTTGACATCAATCCTATACTCAATCTCCTTAACCATAGCACGTTGCAACTGACTATTATGCTGTATATAATATTTACCTCCCGGCTGCAATGTTTTCTCATCCATCCAACATAACAAAACATCAAGTTCATTACGTGTAGTTGGAAGGTTTTTACTATTCACAATAGAGTCGCCTCTACTAATATCAAT
>CAJBBV010000059.1 GCA_903951405.1 uncultured bacterium | reverse complement strand
TTTTCTTAATTTAATATATATTTTAAATATCAAATAGAACAACATGACTCCTTTTGCAGCTGAATTTTTAGGAACAGCCCTTGTCATCACGATTGGCAATGGTGTTGTAGCCAATGTAGTGCTTCCTAATACTAAGGGAAATAATGGGGGACTTATTTCCATTGTTTTCGGATGGATGATTGCTGTTTTTATAGGAGTGTACGTGACAAGTAGTATTAGTGGGGGACACTTAAATCCTGCAGTAACTATTGCACTTGCAAGTGCGAGTAAATTTGATTGGGCGCTAGTGCCATCATATATTTTAGCCCAATTATTAGGGGCTATGTTCGGGGCCCTCCTCGTTTGGATGGTATATAAAGATCACTTTAATGAGTGTAACGAAGCATCGGCGAAATTGGCAGTTTTTAGTACAGGTCCTTCGATTCGTAATTTGCCCCAAAACTTCATTACGGAAACCCTGGCAACCATGCTATTTTTAATAGGGATCTTTTTCCTAAAACCCGCCGGATCCGATTTGGGGTCATTATCTGCATTACCTGTATCCCTTTTAGTGGGGGGAATAGGGTTTGGGCTGGGCGGGCCAACGGGTTGGGCTATCAATCCGGCAAGGGATTTGGGGCCTAGAATCATGCATTTTATCCTACCTATCAAGGGAAAAGGTCCCAGTGATTGGGCTTACGCGGCGGTTCCGGTATTTGGACCCATTATTGGGGGAATTTTAGCTGCGATTATCTATCTACAATTTTTGCAATAATCTAGCAATACCTTACCTTTGCAGCCGAAATAGAATATTATGGCAACAACAGGTAAAATCAAACAAATTATTGGCGCAGTAGTGGATGTGCAATTCCCTAATCAGAATGCACTTCCTGAAATTTATAATGCCCTAGCTATCTTAAAACCAAATGGCGAAAAAATTATTCTTGAAGTGCAACAGCACTTAGGAGAGGATAGTGTTCGTGCGATTGCAATGGAAGGAACAGAAGGTTTGGTAAGAGGTATGGAAGTAGAAGATTCAGGTAAACCAATTTCAATGCCAGTAGGTGAAGGAATTAATGGTCGCTTGTTTAATGTTACAGGAGATGCAATTGATGGTTTACCACAATTAGATAAATCTAATGGTCGTCCAATTCACGCAGTTGCTCCTAAATTCGAAGACTTAAGTACAGCAACGGAAGTGTTGTTCACCGGTATTAAAGTAATTGATTTGATTGAGCCATATGCAAAAGGTGGAAAGATTGGATTGTTTGGTGGTGCGGGTGTTGGTAAAACTGTATTGATTCAAGAGTTGATTAATAATATTGCCAAAGGGCATGGTGGATTATCCGTATTTGCGGGTGTGGGTGAAAGAACACGTGAGGGTAATGATCTATTACGTGAGATGATTGAAGCAGGGATCATGAAATATGGTGATGCTTTCAAACATAGCATGGAAGAAGGTGGATGGGATTTAAGCAAAGTAAACTTAGAGGAATTAAAAGAATCAAAAGCTACTTTCGTATTTGGACAAATGAATGAACCTCCAGGAGCGCGTGCGCGTGTTGCCTTAAGTGGTTTAACCATTGCAGAATATTTCCGTGATGGAGATGGTGCAGGAAAAGGAAAAGACATTTTATTTTTCGTTGATAATATCTTCCGTTTTACACAAGCAGGTTCTGAGGTATCGGCTTTATTAGGTCGTATGCCATCTGCGGTAGGTTACCAACCAACATTGGCAACTGAAATGGGATTGATGCAAGAGCGTATTACTTCAACAAAAAATGGTTCCATTACTTCAGTGCAAGCGGTGTATGTACCTGCGGATGATTTAACGGATCCAGCGCCAGCAACTACATTTGCGCACTTGGATGCAACTACAGTATTATCTCGTAAAATTGCCGATTTGGGTATTTATCCAGCGGTGGATCCTTTGGATTCAACTTCAAGAATTTTAACTCCAGCGATTGTAGGTGATGCACATTACGATACAGCGCAAAGAGTAAAAATGATATTACAACGCTACAAAGAATTACAAGATATCATCGCCATCTTAGGTATGGATGAATTAAGTGATGAAGATAAATTAATCGTATCTCGTGCGCGTCGTGTTCAAAGATTCTTGTCACAGCCTTTCCACGTAGCTGAACAGTTTACAGGTTTAAAAGGGGTGTTTGTATCTATTGAAGATACCATTCGCGGTTTTAATGCAATTATGGATGGCGAGGTTGATCAATATCCTGAAGCTGCATTTAACTTAGTTGGATCA
>CAJBBV010000058.1 GCA_903951405.1 uncultured bacterium | reverse complement strand
CTGACCAAACTGTTTTTCCGGATATTAGTATACCCCGAAGGGGTATAATTAATGTGCTCTTGTAAGTGTAAAAAACGCAAAGGACGACGCTCATATAAAAAAAGACGCGGTTAATATGACTGCTCGGCATAAGTCTTTTTCGGCATGTATAAAAAAGTATGCAGATAAATGTAATGAATATAAAAAGAATCATGTAAGACATGGGAGGTACTCGAAAGCTGAGAAAGTGAAGCGTAATAAAGCCAAGGCCAAGAGAGAACGAATCATTGCAAAGAGGGATGCAAATGGTAGAAAAGATTTCATCAGGCGTCCTTATAATAAAAAAATGCACCCAGACCTTCAAGCTGTTATCGATGCTAACCCATAAACGTGCTGATTGCGGTTTCCATTTCTTCCTTGAATTGTTTTTTAATGGTTTCTTCATCACAACCGTATAATTCCCGCTGAAATGAAGTATAGATGTTCCGCACGAGATTATGTGTTTGCAAGCGTGTACGCTGTGTGAGTGTGGGATGTTGAAATGACTGATTGTTTGTTGGTAATGATATCCGACCTCGGATATATTTTAAGCGGACAACTTTTTGATGTTCAGGTAAAATTAAAAAAGTCGATCTTTCGAATGATAAGCTATCTTTAAATTGAAGTATATGCCTTTTTAAGTATGTTAGGGATAAGACTTCCATTGTTTTTAAGCCACTCGAAGTATGAGTAAGCATAACTTCATGTGCACCTTTGAGTGGTATACTTTCAAACTGCTTTAAAATACGCAAGCCAGCTAGATACTTTTTATTATCCCGATACCCTACGCACACTAGATTGTAGTTCTCTAGCTGAATCGTGCCTGAGCCAAAAAATTGTTCAATCGGTTCATTCCGAATACTTGGTTGAAACAATAATAAATTAGTTACCCACGCAGGGAATAAATCATCGTGATCTAAAATACGATTCATAATTAATAATGATTCACATACAATACAGTCAAAACAGATTCAGGCTTCTAGCTTAATTTCAATATCCTCTGCAGGCATCTCTGGGTAAACCTGCATTTCAGCCTTGCGTTTCTTGAGAGCTACATACTTCCATGAGTTGAACCCCAAGTTTGCTCCGTAGTAATAGGAATCAGTACCTGCTTCAAATAGCCATCCATTACCAGCTCGCAAGCAAATAAGACCAGGTTCCTTAAGTGTATTAAAAAAGTTCTGTACGTGAAAGCGGTAAGGCTTCATAATTTTGAGCTCCGATTCATCCTTGTAAATTTTATGAATGGGAGTACGACCCACTGGTCCATTGACAAGCATAAGTTGATTCAAGAAGTCTTGAACATTCACAATAGCAAAGGCTTCATCCGCAGCATCTTGGCTTGTTTCTTCCAGTGAATAAAAGTTATTGGCTTCATCTTTTTTCAAGCCATGATGGGTAATACAGAACGATACTGGCTTAGTCTTCCATTCAGAGCCTTTCAATGTGCGGAATTGTAAAATGAATTTCCCATCCTCGGCTTTCGTATAGCGGTACTCAAAGGTAGTACCAATTGAATCCAGAAAAATTCTTTGCTGAAAAGAAAAGTAAACCATTTGAAGTCTCCTTGAATGACATGCTGAGAGATTTAGATTAATTGTGAT
>CAJBBV010000057.1 GCA_903951405.1 uncultured bacterium | reverse complement strand
GTTAAGCATCGGCACATAATACAATGCATTATGTACTCTCCCACTAACAATCATAGGCATGTCTTTGGGAATCGCCATGCCTTCGCTATACATGATGACCCCTTTTCTAACTTGATCAGCAGCATCTTGAAGTTCTTTGCTTGAAGCACCTCTAGTATCCAGTACCACTCCATCTGCTGATGTTTCTTTTATGAGTTGACTGATCCCGGCAAGATGACCTTCGCTACGTGTGCTTTCATCCCAAGGGTTATAACATACAAAAAATTTAGTTGATTTATTTCTGGTTTCTTCTGCTAATTTTTTTATTGCCTTAAGTCCACCAGGTAAGTCTCGAAATAAATCAAATTGATTCCGTTGGTCTAATCCAAGTGATGGCCAGGTAGGCCAAATACCAATGACATCATCTCCGCCATAAAGTGATTTACTTTTTTCGATGAAATTGTTCAACTGATATGTATTCGATTTTGAATCATACAGTTTAGTGTCCCAAGCTTGCATGAGGTGCATGACATAGCTATTCCTTATCCATTTTAAATCATTTCTCTCAAATAAAGTATTGTCAAATTGATCTACATCAAATAACATTTTCTCCTGAAAAATTAATCGAAGCCCTTCCTGCCAATCGCCTTCAAAAGGCAGTGTCCATTGCGTATAATTTACTTTACCGCCTGGATAGAGGATGGTTTCAAACCGTCTCCTCTCTCCTTTTTCAATGCTAGATCGATCTCTTCGAGTAAGGGATACAGTCTTTCTACCTTCTTCTTCAATACAAGCAAAACCAAGTTCCCAAGCGTTATCTGGACAAACCACATTAATTGGAATTCTTCCTGGAAGAAAAAGATGTGCCCTCGAAAGTGGATGATCCCCTAATCCTGTGATGTATTGATGATCTCTGTTCGTACCAAATGGAAGTACGTTTGAAATTTCAATCGTGTCGGGAGATATGTTTATGAATTCAATACTTTTTTGATTGGCTTTATGTTCACTTGATGAAGTGCTATAGGATAGTTGATTATGTAGAATGCCGTTTGTATTTTCTGCATTGACTACAACATTATTGATTGAGACTGAAAAAGGAGGGTATTTTTTTTGTGTATACCCAAATATAGAAAGTAACATGAAAAGGGCTGTAATGACTCTTTGCATAGTTTTAATTATGCACTTAAGGTAATGAATTTAAAGAATCTAGATTACTCCTTATTGGGTTGTAATTTTCTCATTACTGACAATGACGTTGTTTTAACTAGTGTACAATTGATTTTAGTTTGGTATTTTAGGTCAGTTGCAACGGCTATAACCAAATGTATTGTTGTTATTTTATGTTGAAAGGGGGAAAACACATTGGAGATCTGTAACTTTATTGGTATATTAAAATGTTAGAAGCATTACATTTAAACTAAACTTCTACTTATGTCATCGAGGCTAAATGCGTTTTTAAATTCCCTAGGTTTTGCTATTGTATTGTTGGTGAATACCATGGCTAGTGTATTAAAAATTAATGGGTATAATACAGGTGAGATTTCTGATTTATATCCTAACTATTTTGTTCCAGCCGGATTTACCTTTATTATTTGGAGTGTTATTTACATCATGATCATTGGATTTGTTATGTGTAGTATTGCTGCAACCGGTGCAAAAATGGCTGAGCCTATAAAAGAGATCATTAAAAAAGCTAGTCCCTATTTTCAGGTTACCTGTCTATTAAACATCGCGTGGCTACTAACTTGGCAGTATCTCTATTTAGCTAGTTCAGTAGTTATTATGATTGCTTTTCTGATTACATTAATCATATTGTATACCAAAATTCGCGGGCTTAAAAATACCCTTACTCCATTTTATCGTTTTTGGGTCTACCATACATTTGTCGTTTATCTTGCTTGGATTTGTGTTGCCACCATTGCTAATTTTACAGCACTTTTTATTGGAATAGGGTGGCAAGGTAGTCCCTTAGGTGAAGAAAGTTGGAGTGTCATAATGATTGTTGTAGCATTATTACTAGGCATCATCTTTGTCGGCAAGCGAAAAGAGCCAGCATATGGCTTTGTACTTAGTTGGGCCTTTTTTGGGATTTACGCCAAACAGCTTACAGATTCAAAAGAGGTAAGTACCGCTGCAGCATTGTCTGTTTGTATTCTTTTGGCATTGAATATTACCATTTTGATTAAAACCAGACGCGTTAAGGCATAATCGTTGGTTTAATCTGCAGTAGTTTGTGGTTTGTTCTCTATTGATCTTATTCTGTTGGTCTAATTAGTTTCATTATTTTTACACCATTATGATCAGTAAACTTTGTATCGAAACGTTTAATCGAAGCATACGTAATTATCACGTACATAATAATGTTGACCATGAACTGATAAATCCTTTTGAAAAAGGATCATTGGCACATCTATTTTATTGGAAAAATTATATCGACACTGTTCAATGGCATCTTGAGGATATCATACGAAATCCAAGTATAGACCCTATTGAGGGTATTGTTTTGAAGCGACGGATTGATAAATCAAATCAAGACCGTACAGATGTGGTAGAGTATATAGACGATTATTTTCTTGCGCTGTATTCAAAAGTGATTTCACAACCCGATGCAGTCTTGAACACAGAAAGCCCAGCCTGGGCTATAGATAGGCTATCGATCTTGATGTTGAAGATTTATCATATGAATGAGGAAGCAGATAGGAAAGAGGCGACAGAAGAACATAAAGATAAGTGCAAAGCCAAGTTATTAATTTTGTTAGAGCAATGTGATGATTTATCTAATTCAATCGATCAATTATTATCTGATATTGAAGCTGGAAAAAAGAAAATGAAGGTATATAGACAAATGAAAATGTATAATGACCCTTCGTTAAATCCAATATTATATAATAAGTCTAAATAATGAGTTCATTGCTTACGGATAAAAAAACATTAGTAATCAGGTTTTCGGCACTAGGCGATGTGGCTATGCTGGTTCCAGTTGTAAAAGAATTCCTGAATCACTATCCTGATGAAGAGATAGTAGTATTGAGCAATAAACAGTATGCAGATCTCTTTACAGGAATAGGTCGGTTAGAATTTGTAGGGGCTGATTTAGGGGATAAGCACAAAGGAATTATTGGAATTATAAGGCTTTTTAATTTGCTGCGTAAGCAGTATCAAATTTTGTCTGTGGCCGATGTGCATGGCGTTTTGAGAAGTCATCTGCTTAGACTCCTATTTAAGCTTACACGTAAGAAAACTGCCATTATTGATAAGGGTCGTTTTGAAAAATTTGCCCTTACCCGCAAGGGGTCAAAAATATTTAGGCCTCTGCCACATACTACTGAAAGATACCAACAGGTTTTTGCTGAATTAGGATTTGATCGTGCAATAGTGAAGCATACTGAGGCAGCACTAGTAAGCTCATCTAAAAAAACGAGTGCAGGGAATATCAACATTGGCTTTGCTCCATTTGCAAAGCATGATGCTAAAATGTATCCCTTAGATTTGTTTAAAACAGTAGTCAGTCATTTTGATAAAGAAGGCTATCAACTTTATTTTTTTTCTGGAGGTGGCGCTGAGAAACGAATTGTTTCTGAATGGATCAACTACTTTAAACATGTTGCGCCCATTCAAAAAGGGCTTTCTATAGGTCAAGAGCTTGAGATTATGAGTAAGATTGATGTCATGGTTACTATGGATTCAGCAAATATGCATTTAGCATCATTATGCAATGTTCCGGTTGTTTCAGTATGGGGGGCAACCCATCCTTTTGCTGGATTTTATGGGTATAATCAAAATTTATCTAATGCAATTCAAGTGAATCTTCCGTGCAGACCTTGTTCAGTATTTGGAAATAAATCCTGCTGGCGTGGTGATCATGCTTGTATGAATCAGATTACTCCACAAATGATTATTGATAAAATCGAATCTATTCTTTTGTAGTGGACTGCATCAAGTGAGCGTATTCAATACATTTAAACTGTTCTGTCAAGGTCGATTACCTTTTTAACCAATTCCATATAATCGGGATATATAAAGTATTCAAAACTACGTTTATCAAATTCTGAGCGTTGTTTGCTTATGATGGGTTTTTTTGTATCTGATATCAATGAGAGTTTATCATTTATTGAAGTGATGATATCGCTTCTCAATCGTTTTTGTATTTCAGTAGATCGTTGTGCTGCCCCTATAATTTTATTGATTTCTTCAATGCTTGTTAGTCGTTCTTCTGATGAATGTGAATATATGAAAGCTAGTAGGCTTTTCTCACGTTCATCGAGCAGTTCGATGATTTTAGATGACCTAAATTCTAGCGGGTTCACTCTTTTGGGTATTACAGCAGTTTTTTCTGTTGTATCTTTTTCACTTTGTCCTGATCCAACAATGGCAATAGGCATCGACTGATTCTTTTTTCTGGTTACCTGCAAGAGTAGAAAAGTAATGATTGCCAGTAATATAGCAATAATGATCTTCAGTATTTTTTCTATTGAAAATGCATTATCTATTTCTATTGGAGTGTAAAATGGAACGTTAGTCTGAATAATATCAGCACTGGTAATTTTCATTGAGTCAATATGGCCTTTGTAATCACCAATATATAGCGTTGAGTCTGCAATGAAACTTAATGCATAATCATTAGTGAGTGTTGAGTTTTCCAAAATGGCAAGCATGTTGTTCTTCTTTCGTTCGCTTAGCGTATATATTTTATTATTTTTTATATCAATGAACTTGTTATTGTTGACAAATAAGCCCCAAGGGCTTGCCCCAAGAATAGTATAGCTGGAATCTTTGTATTTGCCTATTGTTGTCCAATCGCCAGTATTGATGTTGAGCGCCATTAGTTTATTTCCATAAATATTGTCTTTGCTTAAATCTTTAAGGTATTCTGCAGAGCTACTCATGCCATTGATGAAAAGAGTCTGTGTTTCATGGTCTATATAGTAGTAGCGAGTATTGTATTCTGCTGGCCCAGAAGTGAAGTGCACTTCTTCAGATAGAGGACGGGCATTCCATTCTTTGCTAATCGGGTTGAAATACCGTAATGAGCCATTTGTATGCCAAAAGCCATTACCCCCAAAAGAATATATAGTAGAATCCAACGCAAAATAGATACAGCCAAAATTATACCCAGTAAAGTAGGTTGAATCAATTCGAGTCCAGCTAAAACGTTCCCCTAATGTGTCTAATTTGTACAGCCTTCCTGTTCCAACTATGCCCACCAACAACTGGTCCTTTGTTTTAATGACAATTTGAT
The DNA here is from genome assembly GCA_903951405.1 of uncultured bacterium. Lineage (GTDB taxonomy): Bacteria > Bacteroidota > Bacteroidia > Chitinophagales > Chitinophagaceae > Pollutibacter. The sequence continues at coordinate 8,543 of CAJBBV010000057.1, read as the reverse complement.
TCGTATTGTAATAATTTTTTGGAAGATCTAGGTTTGGTATTAGCTTATCATTGTTTCGGGGGTAGGTCTGAACATCTCCCGGGAAAGACAATAATTTTTTAATTATTGGGGGGAGTGATTTTTCTTGAGCAATTGGTCCGTAACCAATTAGTAGGAAAGCAATAATTAGGTGGAATTTCATATCTATATGCAATATGCATTAAACACCATCTTTGACTTAGTGAATTACTTGTTTAAGCGGCGTACATATACGTATAAGGTATATCACTAATATAAAATGAATTGATTATCATATTTTAATATCTGATGGATAGATAAAAAATAATCACATACTTTGTTACCTATTTCATACCATAGTAGTCATTTAACCTCTTTAATCAAGCATAACTTTGAGACTCGTTAACGCAAATCACCTCTGATTTAGACTATATCTACTGAGTGCCGTTGTTACCTATATCGTTTAGATCAAACACCTACTTCTTTAAACCGCAATTAATATGACCCTAAGGGGTCATTTTTGCTGTCGACATTCCATGTTAATACCCCTGGGCATATTGCCTTTTTCTAAGGTCAAATTCATTTAATTCTTTGCATAATTGGCGTTTTGTTGTTTGGTTTGTTTGTCACCCAATAGCAAATCATGATTAGAGCTGGAGGCTATCAGTTTCGAATTTGGAAATTTTAATCATAAAGCACTACTTAACCAGGGTAAAAGAAGGTATGAACTGCTCAAAACCGGAACTTCTTACTAATTTTGGATTTCAATATAAAATATGATTAAGACAGGAAATATAACCGTGAGTATCTATACGGAAATGACCCCGAATCCAGAGACCATGAAATTTGTGGCTAACAAATTGTTGTATCCAGGCAAGAGTATTGATTTTCAGGACCTTGATTCGGCAAAGCCTTCTCCATTAGCCCTGGAATTATTCAGCTTTCCTTTCGTTAAAAGTGTATTCATTGCCAGTAATTTTGTGACCCTCACCAAAAATGGGGATGCAGATTGGGAAGATATAAAACCATCAATTCGTCAGTTTCTAAAAGATTACCTAGAAGAAGGCAAACAAGTTGTTAATGAAGATGAGGTACCTGCTTCTCAATCTACAGACGGAAATATTGTATTATCTGAAGACGGCGATGTGGTTAAACGCATTAAAGAATTGCTCGAGAATTATGTTAAGCCGGCCGTTGAAATGGACGGCGGTGCAATTCAATTCAAAAAGTTTGAAGATGGTATTGTTACCTTAATGCTTCAAGGAAGTTGCAGCGGTTGTCCATCTTCTATGATCACGCTTAAGTCGGGCATTGAAGGAATGATGAAGCGAATGATTCCGGAAGTAACAGAAGTAGTTGCTGAAGCAGAATAATCTACAGATCCATTTTACAGCACTAACTTTTTGAACTAGGCGTTAGCCTAGTATCTAGTAATTTTTTATCCAATTTACACCTCTTGCTTTCAAGTAATCCATAACAAACTGAAAGCAGCCTGCAGTAGATGCTATAAGCTCCGGAGGATAAACTCCTTTTTTAGTAAACATCTTTTGTGCAATCAAGTTTGCAGCAGCAGTGCATGTATATCCGGTAGAGCGACTCATGGATGAAATCCCCGTGGTGATATCATACCTATCTAATAGGTTGTATTCTATTTTTTTAAGGTTTCCGTCTTCAGTACCATGAAGAATGACTTTCATTACCGTGAGCTCTTCATCTCCAGGAGCCAGTTTCCATTCTTTGAATAATATCTTTGATGTAACATCAATTGGCCTGATCATTTCATTACCAAATTTCATGGGTTCTTCAGAAAAAAATCCAGCTTGCTGAAGTCCAATAATTAGCTCTGAATGTCCAGGATATCGAAGCGTTTTTTCTTTTTGGTCTTTTATATGAGACATCGTGAATAATAATGAACGAAGTCCATCAGTGTTAAATGCCTCTAATGTACCTAGTCCATCAAATTCAATAAGCTCTTTTTCACTTAGTGCTTGCTTAACTACGATTCTACCGTTTTCAAATAATCGAGCTGGCCTAGTATATTCTTCAATCACATCAATAGGAGAAAATGGTGCTTTGTATTCGAATGGTTTTTTTCTCACCTTAGGTAAACCACCCACATAGATTTCAAATGAGTTTATGGTTATCTGTTGATTGTAAAAGCCAATGATTAGGTTGCTCATTCCAGGGGCTACACCTATATCAGTTATAACCGTTACTTGCTTTTCTTTTGCCAAACTATCTAGATCCAATGCATTTTCAGGGAAAAATGAAATATCTGCACAATCTTTTCCGGAATTGATAATGGCTTTCAATGTATTGAATCCCATATAGCCGGGAACAGCAGAAACGATAAGGTCGAATCCTTCAAGCATCGCTGGATAGTTCTCATAATCTTGTAAATCCGCTTTTTTGGTTTTTAACTTAAATCCGCTTGCGGATAATGTGTTTAATGCTTCCTGATTAATATCAAAAGAGCACACATCAAAATGGCTGCTTAAGTCTTTCGCCATGGCTGATCCTACCATCCCTGCACCAAGTATAGCTATGTTCATATAGAAGTTTTAGTTTTCTAACTAATATCGTTATTTTTTTGTTCTAGTTGTTCTCTCCCCTTAAAAAATTCCATTGCACCGTATACGCCAAATACCTTTCCAACAACGGCATCAAACCACCGTTGGGGTAAGATACCTTTAAAAAAAGGCATCGCATACACTATGCCAGGCATTCTTGAAAAGATTTTATTTTTTTCGATTGACTTTATAATTTTTTTAGCAACTACTTCAGGTTTTAATAGAGGAATAATGGGGGATTTAACGCCTTTAAACATTCCAGTGTTAATATAATATGGAGTAACTGTAGTTACTTTAATGCCAGTATTGCCTTGCTCCAATTCAAGCCTTAAGCTTTCGCTCCATCCAATCATTCCCCATTTACTGGCAGCGTATACAGAAAGTTTTGGGTGAGCGGCCATTCCAGCAGCAGATGCTACATTAACAATATGCCCAGCGTGGTTATTCAACATGCCTGGCAGTAGTTTATGGGTGAGATACATTGGTGCATTCAAGTTAATAGCAATAGTATTTTCTATTTCGGCATCTAAATGATCATGAAATAATTTACCAGTTACAATTCCTGCATTATTAATTACTATATCAATGGATGGCACTATAGCATAAATGTTTTCCACTGCTTGTGCAATAGAAGATTGGTTAGCGAGATCTACTTTTACAAATGAGCAATCGGTCCCGACTGTCTTAATTTCCTTGCATACGTTTATTCCTGCCTGCTCATCGATATCAAGAATAATAATATATGCCGCCTTTTTTTTAGCTGCCTCTAATGCAAGCAATCTTCCTATGCCCGATGCCGCGCCGGTAATAACAATGGTAGAATGGTTTATAGTACTGATGTGATGTAGATTATAAGATGAAAACGGAAGTTATATACTATCTATTGAGTCATACTTTGTTATTCAAATTTACTCAAAACAATGATTGCATGATAGAATCAATTTTACTTTTAGGTTTTCTGCGAATTCCGTATCATTTTTGCAGTATGGAAATGATCAGTGCCTTAGAGAAAATCGCTATTGTTTCAGGAATTATTTCCGTTTGGTTTTCAAAAAAAGGGAATATTTGGGTTTACCCCATTGGAATGCTGAGCACCATTATTTATATCTATTTGAGTTTTCATGGGGATCTATTTGGGGAAGCTACGGTCAATCTGTACTATACCATCATGAGTGTATATGGATGGTATAATTGGATGAGACATGATAATGAAAAAGGATTACTTATTCGGATTTCAAATTCATCGACTGCAGCATGGCGTAAAGAAATTTTATTTTTTATGGGGATGTACATAATCCTATTTTTTGCCTTGCAATATATAAAAGAAGCCTTTGCTCCTGGAGCTATTCCATGGGCTGATGCACTTGCATCAGCATCAGCATTTACCGGAATGTGGCTCATGGCAAAAAAGAAAGTTAATAGTTGGATTTGGTGGATTATTACCAATATCGTTTCTGTGCCATTGTATTACGTAAAAGGGTTTAATGAGACATCCTTTTATTATTTGATTTTATTGGTATTGGCAATTCTTGGTTTAGTGGAATGGAGAAAAAAAGCAAATGAAATTGAACAGCACTAATCATATTTTAAAAATTGTGGCTATTGGTCCAGAATCTACCGGAAAGAGCACGCTCTGCTCTGAATTAGCTGCACACTTTTCAACGCATTGGTGTCAAGAATATGCGCGTGACTATTTGATTAAAAATGGAACTGACTATTCATACGAGGACTTGCTTTTGATTGCGAAGGGTCAATTGGGGTTGGAAGAAAAAGCCCTTCAAGAGCTTTCTATACGTCATTCAACAAATCCTTCAACAGAGCGTCCTTTTTTATTCGTCGATACTGATATGTATGTGATGAAAGTATGGAGTGAATTTGTCTTTGATCAATGCGATTCTTGGATTTTAAATCAAATTGCAGAAAGAAAATATGATGGATATCTTCTGTGTAAAAACGATATTCCCTGGACCAAAGATGTGCTGAGGGAGTATCCAGAAATAGAAAAGCGTGAATCCTTATATAATTATTACAAGGATATACTTATCAACCAACAAACACCTTGGTTTGAGGTTACAGGGCTTGATGTTGAAAGAACAAGCCAGGCGATAAAGTGGGTTGAGGAGCTGAGAAAATCTATTCAAGAGAAGTAATTTATTGAATAAGTTTTCTCTGTTGAAAAATGAAATAAAGAAAAGGTATTATCTATCGCATAGTATAGATGTCTTAGCATACTTAATCTGAGATAATATGTTTTATATCAGGATCTCCTTCAAGATTATTCATTTGTCTCATTACCCAAGGGTATTTTCTTGATACAAAAGATGACAAAGGCTTTACTGTAAATCGAACTGGATTAGGGAGGCTTGCTGCAATCATTGCCGCTTCAGATCTAGATAATTTTGATGCGGAATGTTTAAAATATTTTTTTGAAGCAGCTTCAATTCCGAAAATTCCTTTTCCCATTTCGGCTTCGTTTAGATAGACTTCTAAAATTCTTTTTTTCCCCCAAATGAGTTCAATCATGAATGTAAAATAAACTTCTAGCCCTTTTCTTATCCAACTTCTGCCCTGCCATAGAAAAATATTTTTCGCTACTTGTTGGCTTATAGTCGATGCACCCCTCACTCTTCCTGGTTTTTTTTTGTTGTATACAAGTGCTTTTTGAATATTTTTAAAATCGAATCCGCTGTGGTCTGGGAAAAGTTGATCTTCGGATGCGATAACCGCTAATTTTGCTTGTTTAGAAATGGAGCGCATCGCTACATGCTTCCTGTTAAATCCATCTCCCTTTAGTATGCTTGAAATCTGGGTTAATGTAATGGGGGCATCAATAAATTTGAGCAGTATAATATAGCCTAAATGTGAAAGGAACAGAAATAGAAATATTTTTTTTAATAATCGAATCAACTGCTAATTAATTTAGTGGAATATATTGAAGGTAATGACGTTTGCCAAGTGTTATGGTATTTCTATTAATTTTTTTTAGGATAATACCTGTTGCAATTGAGGCAGCAGAGAACCCTATTGTTTTTGGATCTATTTTTTCTTTTAAATATAAAGCGTTTACACTATGTAGAATGGCATAGCCAACACCGCCTGCCATAAATATGAATCCGTTTTTAATGTATGCAAACCGTTTCGGTGGTTTCACAATTTCTCTTATCTCTTTGATATGGTATTTTGATAGGGAAACACTAACCGTATCCCAAAAACTAGATCCCCAAATAGTATATTGTGGACGTGAATCATATATATTAATGTAAATGCTATCCTTCACTATTTTTTTAATCATTCCTTCAACCTCATTCCCTGCAATAGATACAAAATGAATTTGTATTCCCGGAAAATAGGTTTTAATTGTTCTGCTATTTCCTTTTTTAAACACAATGATATCAGAATGTTGGGAATATGTGGAGAGGCATGAAAAAATAATCAATAAAGTGATAAGCAGGGTTATGGCTTTAGCGCTTAGTTGCATTTTAATTATTTAAGTATACTATACCATATATGATGGCGACACCAAATCCAATTAAGATAAGCCCTGATATTTTATTGATGATTCTGATATTGTGAATCGTTAATTTATGCCTGATTTTAGCAGCGAGCATTATCTTGGCAACATCACCAACCATATTTACCAGTAGGCAAGTTGAAAAAAGAATAATTCTTTCTGCAAGGCTATGACTAGCAGCAAAAGCAGTAGCATTAATTAACCAAAAAAGGATTACACTGGGGTTTAGGGTATTGATAATCAAACCCGACATAAAAGCTTTAGTGAAATCTCTCTTACCGAATTTCACTTCCATTTCAGATACCCCATTTGGCAACGATACTTTTTTAAAAAAAATATAAAATGCCCCCATTGAAATTATGAATGCAGCGCCAACATAACTTATTGTCGTTTTGAAATGCATAGCCTGCATTACAAAATCAGAAAACGCATTGCTAGCAACAACAAGAATAATATCACTTACCCACACGCCCAATACAAAACTAAATCCACCTTTTGTTCCGTTATTGATACTTTGTTTTATGATAGTAAAAATGACCGGTCCAACCGATAATACAAATATGAGCCCAAGGCCAAACCCTTTTATAATTGATTCAAGCACTTTTTCTTATTTAGTTCAATATTTTAGTTCAACAACTCGCTAGCAATGGCTGACTGATGCACTTAACTGAGATCCTGTTCTATTTTATAAAATTTAGCCATTCTTCATATAGAGCTCCTTTTATTACCCTAGGGAATTTATGCTGTCCTCCCACTTTCCCTTTAAACTCCATGAAGTCCATAAATATTTTTTCAGAAAGTACATCTACGGTAATATCTTTTAACACGCTAATTCTTTCAGTTGCATAATCGTCGTTGATCGATTTTAGTGATTCATCAAGCATTTCAGTTAATATTTTTTTATCTACCGGGTCGTCTGTGCCGATATACCAATGGTGCCCAAAAAATCGATCAATAGGTATTCCCGCTACGGTGAATTCTGAAACATTGATGTTTAATTTTTCACTTACTTCTTGAATCGCTTTATTCATATTGTCTACACTCAGGTGTTCGCCTGCAAGACTTAAGAAATGTTTTGTTCTACCTGTTATAATGATTTCGGATTTTTCTAAGTTGACGAAGCGTATCGTGTCTCCTATTAAATAGCGCCATGCCCCTGCTGCAGTGCTCATCAAGATAGCATAGTCTTTTCCTTTTTCAACCTCGTCAATCAATAATGACTTTGGAGTATCTGTTAGATTACCTGCTGCATCAAAGTTTTCTTCGTCAAACGGGATAAACTCGAAAAAAATATGTTCATTCAGCACCAGTTTCATTCCATCGTGCTCTTGCCTATCATGATAGGCGATAAATCCTTCTGAAGCAAGGTATGTCTCAATATAGGTGAGCGGCTTTCCTAATAACTTTTCAAATCCTTTTTTATAAGGCTCAAATGCAACGCCACCGTGACAGAAAAATGCCAGGTTTGGCCAAATTTCATGAATGTCTTTCAAATTGTACCGTTTGATAATGAGTTCCATGCACATTTGAATCCATGCTGGAATTCCCACTAGAAAGCCAATATCCCAATTTGGTGCTTCTTCAACAATGGCTTCAAGCTTTTTATTCCAATCGTTTGTTTTAGCAATTTTTTTGCCGGGCTTATAAAAAGGGGAAAACCAAAAAGGAGCTTTTTTAGCCGTAATGCCACTAAGGTCTCCTGCAAAGTACCCAGGTCCCTTTTGCAAATCTGTACTTCCTCCTAACATGAGGTATCCTTTTCCGACAGATTTCCAGGGGATGTTTTCGTAGTTTCTGAGGGAGAGCAATTGTTTGACCATGCTTACTCTATTGCCCTTCATGAGGTCCTTTGTAATCGGAATATACTTACTAGAAGCCTCTGAAGTGCCAGAGCTTAAGGCAAAATATTTTATTTTCCCTGGCCAGCATACATCTTCATCACCGCTCAATGTTTGATTCCACCATTCAGCATGAATAGTGTTGTAATCGTATGCCTTAACCGTTTCACGAAATTTTTTCTCTGGACTTTTATCGTTTAGTAGTTCCTCAAAATTAAAATGCTTACCAAACCGGGTGTGTTTGGCTTTTTTTAATAGCTTTTTCAATACCCGCAGTTGTTGTCTTTTAGGAGAGTTCTCGGGCAGACTTAACGCATGAGCAATCGATTTTGGCAATCTAATTTCTAATAAAGCCATGATATGCAAGGTACACCATTCATTTATAATTGAAAAACACCTGATCACACCTATATTTTGCTTTAGGTTTTATCTAAAGGTTCCTTTTTTTCGGTATTAACCCGACCAAATGCATCTAGATAATCGCACAAGGAAATCCTAATAGTTTTGTACATTAGAGTACAAATCGCGGTCATTATGAACAGACGTATTGCATTGGAAAGAGTCGCCCTCATTTTAGGTGGTACTGTAATTGGGGGGTCAATCTTCTTACAGGGCTGTAATACCAGT
>CAJBBV010000056.1 GCA_903951405.1 uncultured bacterium | reverse complement strand
TCTTATATGCAAGCTTTAAAAATACAATCCAAAAAAAATCTTCTCTTTTGAAAAAGCCAGCTGCGTGTTTTAATATGTCAAATGAAGTTCCCTGCATGCTTAAATATCTGTATTTTTCGAAAAACTTCTCTTGTTCTAAGCATAAGCTGTCTCGAAGAATAGAGTACAAGACTTTCATGTCATTTGATACATGAGAGCAATAACTCCTTTTTTGAGTATAAACCTGTGCAGCAGTAAACCCATGCGATATTTTATCAGAATGTATTTTTATTTAAGGACGTCGAATTGTTTCATCTTCGATTATATTAATGAATTCTTTGAACTTTAAATCTTTGTTTTCTCCTTTTAACTTTAGATTAATATGCGAAAGATACATCTCTAACAACAAAGTCTCTTGTTTTTTACGGTGATTCTCATTGATCTTCAATTGCGCAAACAATTGTTTAAAATAAGCCTCCGTTAAATTTTTCTCATGCACTATTTCCGTTTCCTGCTTTTCATAAGGAACCATCATCTCATGAAAGAAATCAGAAAATGTGAAACTTAACCCAGGGTTAATGAACATAACGATTCATAACGAAAATAACATGGACACCTTTTTTCAAAAAATCAAATTTATATACACACATACACACAGCAAAAGCAGAAATCATGGAAATGGAAACCTTGCTGCAGAATATGGATCCAAATAAAATTTTAACTCTTGTCATTAATAGTAAAGAGGCTGTTCAAGAAGAATTTGTAGAACGCTTAGAAAAAATTGCAAAGGCGCTTGCAAAAAAGCGGAAAGTGCAAGAAGAGGAAGAGCAGCGAGAGCAAAAAGCAAATGAAGTACTGATTACTCAGACGCGATTGTCACTTGAACAATTCAAAGATCTTGTAAAACTAAGGCTACCAAATGATCGAATACAACAACTATTGAGGATGACAGAATGCAGAAAGTTATACAGATTTTTATATGGTGATACTTCCAAGATTGATGTGACCCAGGATGATATACTTGATCCTAAAGTTCAAGAAAAAGAAGGAATTTGGGATGAAACAAGCGTTAGAGGAAGCCCAGAGGAATATGTTCAAATTTTCATTTCTATTTTGAAAAGAATCAATACACCAAAAGCTCAAAGAGGTAAACTTGAGGGGTATGATGATCGCTGGAATTTCCATACCTTTACTGACGTTTGTTGGAATGCTGTGAACTTCGACTCATTAAGTACCGGTGTTAAAGAGCTAGTTTTTGAACAGGATACGTGTGAAAGCAGCTCTTATTTAATGGACAATCTACTTAGGCCTAACCAACTTCGCGAGCACTGTATCGATCATATAAAAGCTTTCTTTTTTTCAGTAGGGGATTTGCAAACGATAGAAATCGATGCTGCTATACGGAAGCAATTGGATGATGAATTTAAAGGTGTAGGTATCATCCTAATTTTCATCTCCAATTTCCTTTTTAAATTTCATGTCCATAACTGGATTTAGCTGTCTTCCAGAATTTTTGTCGTAGAGGAACCAAGTACAAGTGCCGTCTTAAAGTCTACCACAAGGATGGGAAAAGAGTTATTTGTACTAAAATAAAGAGAAGAACAAAAGCAACTATGACTCTGGAGGATTTGAAAGCCAACAAGGCTCAAGACAATCAACACAAAGAGCTTGCTCCCAAGTACAGCGAGGATAGAAATGATCTTGTAGCATCAGAAATAATACCTACTGCAGAAACAAACTATTGGCCACCCGAGGAATGCGATGACTTATTCCCGATCATTTGTTCTATACAAAAAGATGGTACTTTAGATGATGATTTATTCAAGAAGAAAATGCAAGAAATATATGGGCCTGCATCGAAGAAGGTTTCTCCGAAGATATCTGTTCCATCGAGGCATATATACCAACTCATGGAGCTTCAAGTACAGTTACCGCCAGGAGATCGTTCATTTGTTGAAGCATGGATAGTTATTCTTCGATGTTACGAGAAGAAGCAACAAGGTAAACCTTTCGCATTTTTTTTCTATTACAACTAAGGAGATAATAAAACGTTTTGAGTCTCTGTAGAAACCACTCTTCAAAGCTCGGACGATTTTCTCTCATTCTTGGAACATTTGCATCAAGATCTCTCTCAGAGGGTCACTACCTTTGATCCGAAAAGCTTCGAAGAAAACATGTCTAATTATCTAGGAGAAGTCTCCGATGAGCAAATCCCTACTAGGCCTGTTACTAAAGTTCATGTTGATCTGCTTCAATTTATCAGGAATTGCGTGGATACTGCAGCATCAAAACGACCTATTACGAACTGGATTACTTCGATAAAACTTCACCTCCATGAGGCTTCAAGTAGCTCGGCAGGTACCTAAAGCTAACACTTAAAATATATATATAGGTACATCAGAATTTGCATTATTCGTACTCAAGATCATTCTCAGGTGGTGCGAGCTCAAAGTATCTCTCAAGTGGCGAGAACAATTTCTCTGGGTGAAACATCTCGTATCAGTCCTCTTTCCTCCAACAGCAGCAATGATAAAAATAATCTCTCAGGTAATCTTAAATTCATTATAAGGACAATTGTTTAAATTCCAAGTTTTGATTTTAAGGCAAACAAAATCAGTCAAAGAATGAGTCACCCGATCTTTATTTCGAGACAATTCAGGATCATTTAATGAATCAAGATGCTTTTTTTCCGGATCTAGATGCGAATCAAGGTTGGTAAAAGAAGTACTTCTTCATTTGCTTAATAGATATATACAACTATAGTTCGATAGAGAGATGTATACAACATCTGTACCTAACATTGTTCTTACGCTTTTTCCATCAGGCAGCAGCAGCAGCAGCAGCAGCAGCGATGGCTTAGATGACTTCCTCCGTCCACCCTCTTTCCTCCGTTCTTTGCCTTGCTTTTCTAATGGATGTATTCCGAAAAAAATTGACACCGAGGAGTTCAATGCGAGCATGCACAGCCGATACGGTTTCAAAGGTCGTTACACTCCTATTACGCAAACGGATTTCAAGATTCTCGAGGATTTTCATAACTACATTGACGACAGCTGTAAGTGGATGGCAGAAAGATGGATCGATTTACTACGACCGCTACAGAAAGGTAGTTACAGATAGATGTATACAACATGTAACAATAGATTGATCTAGAGTTACTTAGATAGAGAGGAGGAGGAGGTAGGCACAGATAGATGTATACAACATGTAACATTAGTTCGATAGAGATATAGTTAGATAGAGAGGAGGAGGAGGTAGGTACAGGTAGATGTATACAACATGTAACAATAGATTGATTGAGAGATAG
>CAJBBV010000055.1 GCA_903951405.1 uncultured bacterium | reverse complement strand
CTCTGTTGGTCATTCTATGCACTTAGTGGAACAGCACATGAAGTAGTTACCGAAAAACTGCTCACGCATATGGGTGAGATTTCAGGTATCCTTTTTTTCTTATTGGGTGCTATGACGATTGTAGAATTGATTGATGCACACAATGGATTTGAAATCATTTCATCGGCTATTAAAACACAAGAGAAAAGAAAGCTACTCTGGATTATTTCCTTCATCGCTTTTTTTCTTTCTGCTTTATTGGATAACCTGACCACCACTATTGTATTGATTTCGTTGATGTCTAAACTCATACAAGACAAACACGAAAAATTTTATTTCGCTTCCATGATTGTTATAGCTGCTAATGCAGGTGGAGCCTGGTCTCCAATTGGTGATGTCACTACCACCATGTTATGGATGGGCGGACAAATCAGCGGAATGCAAATTATAAAAGAAGTATTCCTGCCATCGCTTGTATCAATTATCATCCCATTAATAGCCATCAGCCTTCGCTTACCTAATTCATCCATTTCATTAACAATACCGAATACTAATTCCAACTCTTCACACAGAAGAACTATACTATTTGCTGGCGTTGCCTCATTGCTATTTGTCCCGGCATTTAAATCCATGACAGGCCTCCCTCCTTTCATGGGCATGTTGCTTTCCCTAGGAGTCATGTGGTTAATAAGCGAAATCATCAACCACCAAAAAGATACAGAGGCAAGTGATAATTTGTCGATAAAAAGTGCATTGAAAAATATCGATACCCCTAGCATCCTTTTTTTCCTTGGCATATTAATTAGTGTAGCGGCTTTGCAAAGTGTAGGGATCTTGACTGAACTTGCACAGTCTTTGTCCAACTGGATTGGCAATACTAAAATCATTGTCATGGCATTAGGTGGACTCTCGGCAGTGATCGACAATGTTCCCTTGGTTGCTGCAACACAAGGCATGTACTCATTATCAGAATTCCCAATGGATCATCCATTTTGGATATTCATGGCATACTGCACGGGCACCGGAGGAAGCATGTTGATTATTGGATCAGCTGCAGGTGTTGCCGCGATGGGTATTACCAAGATTGAATTTTTCTGGTATATGCGCAAAATTAGTCTTTGGGTATTGTTGGGATACCTATCAGGCGCACTTGTATTCTTAGCCATGAGTTGGCTATAAAATCACGATTTAAACATCAAGAAAAACTAGACTAGTGTAGGCCGTGCGCAGACAAATAACGTTCTGCATCCAATGCTGCCATACAACCACTGCCAGCAGCTGTTACAGCCTGCCTATAGGTTTTATCTTGAACATCACCACAGGCAAATACCCCTTCGATATTGGTTTTTGAAGTGCCTGGAATGGTATTGATATACCCTGCCTCATCCATATCAATGAATCCATTAAAAATAGATGAATTGGGTTGATGTCCGATAGCCACAAAGAATCCTGAAATTGGAATTTCAGTAGTCTCACCTGATTTATTATTTTTAATCCGTACTGCTTCCACTTTGGTCTCACCCAAAATTTCATCCGTATCGGTATTCCAATATATTTTGATATTAGGCGTATTCTTCACTCGGTCTTGCATCACTTTGGATGCACGCATTTCATCTTTTCTAATAAACATATGAACCGTGCTGCAGAGCTTGCTTAAGTAATGTGCTTCTTCAGCAGCGGTATCACCTGCGCCAACAATGGCCACTTCTTTTCCCCTGAAGAAAAAACCATCACAAACAGCACATGCACTTACCCCATATCCATTAAGGCGTTGCTCACTTTCAATGCCTAGCCACTTGGCAGAAGCACCTGTTGCAATGATAATTGAATCAGCATGTATTTCTTTTTCTTCATCAATCCATACTTTAAATGGCTTAGACGAAAAATCAACTTTAGTAGCTAATCCAAAACGAATATCAGCACCCATTCTAGCGGCTTGCTTTTCAAATTCAACCATCATCTCTGGACCTTGAATTCCATCAGGATAACCAGGATAGTTTTCAACTTCCGTAGTGATCGTCAATTGTCCACCCGGCTGAATCCCTTGATAAAGCAAGGGTTTCATATTGGCACGAGAAGTATAAATAGCGGCTGTGTATCCGGCAGGACCTGATCCGATGATCAAGCAACTTACTTTTTCAATGGTAGAATTACTCATGGGTATAATTTACTGTCTACAAAAATAAAGTTTACCGCTAAGAGTTTAGCGATTAATTAAAATGAAATTATGCAAAAGGAAGTAAAATAGGATAATTATGAATCGATTTACATCCTAAAGCTGAAAATTCTTACTTAGGGACGATGAGGGTCCTGTATTGAGCAGCATAGCCACCAAAATAGCCAACACCCGGACCTTCGATATTAGATAAGATTTTCACCGGGCTGGCAAAAGGATTGCCATTACCCTGATAGCTATATTCGTATGTTCTCCAAAAATTAAATGTTGGTTGATCGATATTGCACATTTTGAACGTGATCGTATCGCCTCTATTGAAGTTTAGATTGGTTCTAGCTTCTTTATTATTCTTATCTACTCCTTTATCATAAAATATGCTAAAATTAACACCATCAGTAAACTCATCGGCAAAAACACTATTCAAACCGGGCAAAAATTGACCACTATTTACTTTTGTAAAGTATCGAATATAATCACCCATGCCTTTCCTATCGGTTTGCATAACCATGAGTTTAATATTGTTTGAATCAGCTATACCTCCAACCTCATCCCACCATACAGAATCAACCTTCGTTGTAATGGGTGGTATTGTAGTAGAGGCAGTATAATTTTCCCCTTTGGATGAAATACTCATCGTATAACGACCATTTAACTTTCCGACTAAGATATCGGGATTGGGCTTTGATGTATAGAAATAAATATTGAACCCATCAGCGTTTTGTGTAGAATCTTCTACTAATGGATATTCCTTAGTACCATCGCTTATGCGAATATCAGCTCCATGAACAAAAGAGGCGGCTAAAGAGTCCTTATCAATTTTACTAAAATACCCAAACGTAGAAGATAGTATAACGATTGGCGGTTTACCATTTTCTATGGTTGCATCAACTACTAAATTATTCAGGGTCTTCTGAAAATTTAGATCGATATTTTTTTCACACGATGTGAATGATACTAGAAAGAATAAAAAAACAATGTTTCGCATGGAGTACAAATGAATTTGAATTATCAAAAAACCCCGCAGAAGCGGGGTTTATATGTTACTTATTAACCTAAATATGCTTTCAGCGCATTGCTGTATCGCGCTTTTTGTAGACGTTTAATCGCTCTTTCTTTAATTTGACGAATACGTTCTTTTGTAAGATCATATTTCTGTCCGATTTGTTCGATGGTTACACCGTTTTCACCATCAAGTCCAAAATACGCATTAACGATTTCGGCTTCACGTGGACTAAGTGATTTCAACACCCTGCGAATTTCAGCGCGAAGTGAATCTTTCATTACATCATCGTCAGTATCATCACCACCTTGAAGTAGGTCACCCATGGCAACATCTTCTGCTTCGTGTACCGGAGCATCGAGTGAAGTATGACGTGTATTGCTTTGGAAAATATTATTGATCTCTGTTTCGCTCATTTCAAGAATTTCGGCAAGTTCTTCTGTTGAAGGCTCCCGCTCATGTTCTTGTTCAAACGCCATATAGGCTTTGTTTGCTTTGTTGTATGTTCCAATCTTATTTTGAGGAAGACGAACCAACCGACCTTGTTCTGCTAACGCTTGTAAAATAGATTGACGAATCCACCATACAGCATAAGAGATGAATTTAAATCCTTTTGTTTCATCAAAACGCTGAGCCGCTTTAATCAAACCAAGATTTCCTTCGTTGATTAAATCACTCAATGAAAGTCCCTGATGTTGATATTGTTTTGCTACCGAAACAACGAAACGTAAGTTAGCTTGAACTAATTTATCCAATGAACGTTGATCGTTCATTTTAATGCGTTGTGCAAGAATGGTCTCCTCTTCTGGAGTAATCATTGAAATCTTAGAAATCTCTTGAAGGTACTTCTCTACCGCTTGTGAATCGCGGTTCGTAATCTGTGTAGCTATCTTTAATTGCCTCATGGTAATCAATCGTGTCTATTCTATAGGGAAAAGACGTATTTTCTTCTGTTAAAAAATGGAAACACTAAGAGGTCTTCAGTGGGATGGATAGGGACAAATTTAAAATTCATTTTCGACAAATCACAGTTAATCTTCAAAAAGATATCCATATTCTTATCAATTTCAACAATTTCAAATGGTTACGGTTGAAAAATACTTAAATCTCTATTCCCCTTATCCATTAATTTTGCGGTATGATTATCGATTTGAGATCAGATACCGTCACCCAGCCCAGTCAGGGTATGAAGGAAGCCATGCATACAGCCCCTTTAGGCGATGATGTTTTTGGAGAAGATCCTTCCATCAACGCACTTGAAACCTATGCTGCTGAACTGTTTGGTAAAGAAAAAGCGCTTTTTTGTCCGAGTGGAACAATGACCAACCAAATTGCCATCAAATGCCATACCCAGCCAGGCGATGAGGTAATATGCGATGAATATTCACATGTATATCAATATGAAGGCGGTGGAATTGCATTCAATTCAAGCGCATCGGTAAGATTACTGCAAGGTAACCGTGGTAGGATAACGGCAGACCACGTGAAAGAAGCCATTCAACCCGATGATATCCACAAACCTCATTCACGCTTGGTGGTGTTGGAGAATACGGCAAACCGTGGCGGAGGAAGCTGTTATGATTTCAAGGATATAATGAATATCGGTAAAGTATGTGCAGATAACCAACTGGCATTTCATATCGATGGAGCCCGTCTATTCAACGCCATGATCGCCAAAAATGAAACTCCCGCACAATACGGCAAGGCATTCGACACCCTTTCCATTTGCTTGAGCAAAGGCCTTGGTGCTCCGGTAGGTAGTCTGCTTTTAGGAGATGCTGCCTTTATAAAAAAAGCCAAACGCATCAGAAAAGTTTTCGGTGGTGGCATGAGGCAGGCCGGTAGCTTAGCCGCAGCGGGGTTATATGCATTGAAAAACAACGTTGAACGACTATCGATTGACCATGATCATGCTAAAATCATTGAGGCAGCTTTTTTAAATAAGTCATTCATCAAAGAAGTTCTATCCGTTGAAACGAATATATTGATTGCAGAATGTCTACCAACATTCAACTTACCTGGCTTTATTGCAGACATGAAAGAGAAAGGCATCCTATTCCTATCGCTCTCCCCTAACCGTTTCCGAATGGTTACGCACTTGGATATCACAGCAGATATGATTCAAAAACTTACCGAAACGATTAATACAATACACTAATGCCATTCCCTTCCATCAATCCTACCCAAACCAGTTCTTGGAAAAAACTAACAGCGCATGCTGCATCGATGAAGTCGACGCACATGAAAAACCTTTTTGCCCAAGACCCTACCCGCTTTTCCCTTTTTTCCCAAACGGAAGGTGATTTGCTGTTTGATTATTCTAAAAATATCATCACCAAAGAAACCCTGGATCTGTTGATCAATCTGGCAAAAGATTGTCAACTCGGCGAAGCCATTGAAGCTATGTTTCAAGGAGAAAAAATAAATCAGACTGAAAACAGGTCTGTTTTGCATACTGCCCTACGCAATTTTTCCAAAGACGCTGTACTCTTCGAAGGAGCAGATGTGATGCCAGATGTATACCGGGTGCAACATCAAATGAGGGAAACCTGCGCTAAAATACACTCTGGAGCCTGGAAGGGATACACCGGGAAAAAGATCAAATACATCGTCAATATAGGAATTGGAGGAAGCGATCTTGGTCCTGTGATGGTTACTGAGGCCTTAAAACCATATTGGGTTGAAGGCATAGAAACGCACTTTGTTTCCAATGTAGATGGCTCACATATCGCTGAATGCCTGAACGTTATAAAGGCTGACGAAACTTTATTTTTAGTTGCATCTAAGACCTTTACCACCCAAGAAACGATGACCAATGCCCATACGGCACGCAATTGGTTCATCAACCAATCAGGTGATGCGGCACATGTAGCCAAGCATTTCATAGCCCTCTCTACCAACGAAAAGGCCGTCACCGAATTTGGAATCGCCAAAGAAAACATGTTCGAATTTTGGGATTGGGTTGGCGGTCGATACAGTCTATGGAGCGCCATCGGACTTTCCATTGCCCTAACCATCGGCTATGACCGTTTTGAGGAACTGCTAAAAGGTGCCCATGACATGGACAAGCACTTCAGGAAACAACGCTTTGAAGAAAACATCCCCATAAAAATGGCCTTGCTCGGCATTTGGTACGTGAATTTCTTCGGAGCACAATCT
>CAJBBV010000054.1 GCA_903951405.1 uncultured bacterium | reverse complement strand
TTTGATATGATTTTTCTATCATCATATCATTTCATTGATTATGAGTTAATTATATCCTGTTACAGACGTTGTACAGAATTTTAAGGATTATTTTGTTTAATGGATTAGTCGAAATTAATGTTTTTCATCAAACAATTTAGTAAAGAAAATTCATGTCTCGTTTTTGTCATTTTTAAAACTTTATTTCTATCTAAAATGTACCTTTGCATTTAATTTTCATTCTAATTTACCCTCTTTTAGGCAAAAGGATTAGTATAGTTTTATATATCTATTGAATAATTATGCTCAGTTATTTATTGTATACCATTGTCAGCTTTTTAGGGTTTCTAATTTTGGTTATTATTAATTCAAAATACCGAGACCTTTCCAGCATAAATAAATTTTTGCAGATCCCCATTGGAATTATGTCCTTTCGTTTTTTCTTTCATACCATAAGCCTCTTTTATCAAACACAATTGACTCAATCCTTGATTAATATATTTGATGTTTTGGGCACTATGAGTATTGTTTGTTTTTATTTATACATCAGAGGGTTGGTATTGAGGGCTAATCATCTAAAAATTAATTATTTGCATTTTTTTTCACCTTTGTTATTAATGATCGTTTTTTTGTTAATACGAGTTGTTGATGAACAGTACAGACCTATGGTTAGGATGCTATATGCAGCATGTGCTGGTGTTATTGCAATTTTTTATTGTATCGTTACTTTTATGCTTTTAAATAGGCATGTATGGAATCGAGCTAAAGACATTAAAAATTTCGCTAATCAAGATCGGGTGATTTATAGATGGGCTGTGTTTTTATATATATGTTCTTGTCTTTTAGTCCTAAGTTTTTTATTAAGAGTATTCCTGTATAATTTTTATGATATCATTAAATCTCAGTCTTCTTTATTGGAGATAAGTTCAATTATTTGGCTAGGATTATTAATTAAAATTTTAATGACTCCAAAAATTTTGTATGGCTATGATATTCTCAGTAACAAGATAGACGCAGTAGCCATTCCAGGCTTGGCCATGGAAAGTATATGGTCTTATTCAGAAACTCAAGCCATTACAAATGAGAAAGATCAGCGTCTAGGTCCAAAGATTACACCCTTTTTACGTGATCATTTTCATCGAATAGAAGAGGCTACGATTTTTAATAAATTTTTAAGGAATGGGGATGCTTCAATAGATGACCTCGCTAAAGAGATTAAAATTCCATCATCTCATATCTTATATTTATTCAAATACCATAGCAATGAGAGCTTCATTGACTTTAAAAAAATAATTCGTATTTATGATGCATTGAGCTTAATAAAAAATGGCTACTTAAATTCACAAACATTCGAATCCTTAGCCATTGAAGTAGGCTTTACTTCATACACTTCATTCTTTTTAAGTTTCCGACAAATCACTGGTCGTTCACCTCATGATTATTTATCGAGCAGATTACGATAAATAGTTGAATCTGTCTTCCTTTAATTATGAGATAATATTAATCTGAAATTATTTATTCATTCAGTTTAATTGGATCTACCTAATCATAGATTAACCTTCGTATATAGTGTATACTTGTGTATCAACTATAGTTCGATAAGAGTAAAGTAGATTAAACATTTTATTTGGCGTATATATACGCAGAATTGCTACTCTTGTTTAAACTACATTTAATTTTTTAGTTATCTATGTTAAACAACACCCTAAACAATACCACTGAGGAATTATACAGCGATGGTGTTGCCTTGATCAATAAGCAAGGAGAATATTATTATTTGAATGAACCGTATACCCTATTTTTAGGGCATGAACGTCCTGACGAAATGCTTGGTAAGCCTTGGACAACCTCATTTTCTCCAGAATACGCTAAGCAGCTTCAGGATAATATTCTACCGCTTGTACTAGAGAAAGGGAGTTGGACGGGTGAGGCCATTCTGCTCACTAAGCAAGAAAAGAAAATACAGAAGTACATATCGCTAACTAAAATTCCAGATGATAATCTGATTTGTATTTGTCTGCAGTATCCATTTCAGTTAAATCCTTCTATCATTACTTACCTGATGGATAGTCTAGGAAAAGGAATTTTGTTAGAAGATGAAAATCGGGCCATTATTTTTGTAAATAACGAATTTTGTACTCTTTTTAATATTGTAGTTGAACCTGAAAATTTAATCGGTTCAAATTTCATTAAGCGTGTCTCTGAGTCAAGCTATTTATTTAAGCAAGCTGAGCAAGGGTTACATTTTTATCAAAAACTGGGTGAAAAAGATCCCATAATAGGAGATGAGGTCTACTTCAAAGATGGGCGATTACTTCTAAGGGATTATGTTCCTGTTTTTATTAATGGAGTATTTAAAGGACAATTATGGAGTTGCACTGATATTACCCAAACAAGGCAATTGCAGGTGAGTCTTGTAGAAGCTAGGAATAGAGCAATGGAATCGGAAAAAGCCAAGTCTAGTTTTTTATCCAACATGAGTCATGAGATTAGAACACCGATGAATGCTATTCTGGGACTTTCTGAACAGCTCTCATTCACTCCTTTATCAGAACAACAAGCTTTTTTTGTAAAAAACATTACTGATTCAGCCCATAATTTATTGGGTATTATTAATGACATTCTCGATCTATCTAAAATTGAGGCTGGCAAAATGACGATTGAAAAAGAAGTCATTAATCTTCAGGAAATCATGGTAAGTGTTGAAAATATTTTGAATCCTAAGGCTAAAGAAAAAGGTATACAGTTGATTACGGACTATGATGCCTTGATTAGCACCCATCTTTATTCTGATGAGGTGCGAATCCGACAAATATTAATAAATATTATAGGTAATGCTATTACCTATACAGATAAAGGGTATGTAAAGCTTACCATTAAATTGAACAGTAAAGATGAACATAAGCAGCTTGTGCAATTTATTTGTGAAGATTCTGGGATAGGTATTTCCGAAGACGCCATTAAGCATATTTTCGAAGAATTTTATCAGGAGCATAACTCAAACAGTCACCACAAGAAAACGGGAACAGGATTGGGCTTGGCTATTACTAAGCGAATAGTTAATCTTTTGGGTGGCGAAATCACTATTGATAGCATCAAAGGATTGGGGACTAAGGTGATTGTTTCTATTCCATTTGAAGATCTAGCAACAGAAGCATTGTTAACTCAAAAATCAACTTACGACGATTGTACTTTAATTCAAGGAAAGCATATATTATTGGTTGAGGATAATGAATTGAATCGATTGATATTCAAGATGATGCTCACCAATTTAGAAGTTATTGTGGATGAAGCGGTTAATGGTGCGGAAGCCTTAACGAAAATTGAAGAAACTAAGTACGACCTCATCTTAATGGATATACAAATGCCTGTTATGGATGGGACAGAAGCATTGGTAGCCATCAAAAAAAAATATGGAGATACAATACCTGTTATCGCACTAACCGCATCAGCATTTAAGTCTGAGGTGAATCATATTTTAAATCTTGGTTTTTCTGATTGCATTACCAAGCCTATTGATCAAAAATCGTTACAACATCGGCTATGCGATTTCTTTGATCATGGTTCAGTAAAAGACAAGTACTACAATTCAATTCATAAGCGTATCGTATCCAGTATTTTTGATATGGCCGGAAAAGATTCCGTTCAGTTTTCTAGAATGCTGGAATACTTATTAGAGGAGATTGAATATGCTTTATCAGGTTGGAAAGAATCTGTAGCCTCTAAAGATTGGGTTAGAGCAAAGCGAATAGTTCATCGCGAGAAAGTGATGATAAAATCTATTGGTATCAATGAGTATGATGCATTAATGAAAGAAATAGAAGATGACAGCATTATTAAAACCGAATCAGAGCTCCTATTGTTATATGCACAACTTATAGAACTATTTGAAAATCTGAAAATTAAATTTACAGGATTTGAAGGTTAAGCACTGAGCTATTTTACCATTTCAGTTCAAGCATATTATTTCTTCGTTCAATGTCTGCTGTTCGTTGAAGAGGGTCTATCTCAATTCGTTTTACCTCGAATAATTTATGCTCAATTTCAATTGTATACGTAGGATGTGTCCATTTCCATGGTTCGCCAACTGTCCGTTTCATAGCAGGGTTTTCATTTGCTTTACTTCCAAACATTAAGTATTGAGGAATGTAAACTAGTTCTTTGCTGCCGTCTTTGAATG
This sequence comes from uncultured bacterium, assembly GCA_903951405.1. Taxonomy (GTDB): domain Bacteria; phylum Bacteroidota; class Bacteroidia; order Chitinophagales; family Chitinophagaceae; genus Pollutibacter. The sequence goes on along the minus strand of CAJBBV010000054.1, from coordinate 6,064 downwards.
TGATTTCTACATCAATGGGCATCGGCATTGTTCCAGCATTTCTTAACCGAATTTTCATTTTACCACCTTCATCCCAGAGGCTATCAATCCCATAATCAATCGTCTTATTGGTATTGACATAGAAATCTTTGTACCAATCCAATTGCAATTCACTTCTTTTTTCAGCAACACGAATAAAGTCATTTACATTGGGGTGTTTGAATTTCCAGGTATTAAAGTAATCGATTAGGATGCTGTCCCTAACAGCTGCTCCTACGATATAACCAAGTTGTTCTAGGAAGACCTCTCCTTTAGAATAGGAGTTAATGCTATATGCTGTGTTGGAGCTATAGTGATCTGAATGTGTAGTGAGGGGTTCATTTAATTCACTTTTTGAAAGCATGATATATGAATCGAATGATGATTTATGTGGGAATGAATCTGCATTTTCATTCAACCAATTATTAACCCTCGATTCTGCAAAACTCGTGAAGCCTTCATCCATCCATGGGTAGAGTGATTCATTTGTGGCCAAGATCATTTGATACCAGGTATGCATCCATTCATGTAATACAACACCATTGCCAGCACCTTTTAATAATGTAGCCATGGGATATTCCATACCGCCATCTCCACCTTGAATAAATGAATATTGTTTGTATGGATATTCTCCGAATGTTTTTTCAATAAATGGCAATGCTTTTGCAGCTATAGTTAACACACTATCCCATTCTTGTTTATACTTTTCAATAAATGCATTTAAGCTGTTTGCTGCTTTATTATTATACGCAGTTAAGTTTTCTGTTGTTTTTATTTTGGCATATAAATTATTGAATTGCTTTGTTAGAGCGACTGTATCAATTTTATAAAGCGAATGCAAGACTAATCCTTTTCTAACAGCTACTGAATTATGAATATAATTTGGATCTGCAGCCCAAACAAAATCATGCACATTAGGGGCTTTGAATTTCCATGTTATCAATTTATCGGATGATTCTTTGTAAGGTAGGTTTGAAAACTTCTCATAGCCATGTCCGATTTCTTGTGGATTTTGTAGGTAGCCAGTCCCTCCAATAACATATTTTTTGTCGATGGTTATATTAACTTCATAATCGCCCCAAATGCCATAAAATTCTCGCGCAACATACGGCGTAGGATGCCATCCTTGGTAATCGTATTCACATAATTTAGGATACCACTGCGCCATGCTAAATACTACACCCTCTGCATTGTTTCGTCCACTTCGTCTAACTTGAACGGGTACTTGTGCTTCAAAGTCAAGTTCTATACTTGCTTTTGTTTTGGGTAAGATGGGTTTTGAAAGCTCGACCTTTAAAATTGTCTCAAATAGAGAAGTCTTTTGTGTTATACCATTAACCTTAAGATTGTGGATATTTTGATAGCCAATTTCAGAGGGGGTTAATTTGGAAATTCTGTCTTGAACCCGTGCATCCCAATCAGCCCGTCCACGAATCAGTTTTTTCCCCATTTCAATACTGCGTTGATCCATCATACTGCCAGGCTGAAATGCATTCCAATACAAGTGGTAGTAAAGTACTTTAAGGGTGTCTGGTGAGTTATTCCAGTATTCCAGTCGTTGTTTTCCTGAAAATTGGTTAGATGCGGCATCAACTTTCACGTCCATTTTATAGTTTACCCGTTGTTGCCACCTGTCAGGTTGTGCCAACACGGATGAATTGGAAAGTATCAAGAGTAATACAACCCCGAGTACTAAGTGCGAAAACGATCTAATCATGGCCTTTTTGTTTAAAATGGAGGAAATTCAATCGAAATTGGAATTCTAGCCGAAATTAACTTGAATTGATAAATTATGCAGGTTTTTTGGCGATAATGTTTTTGATGTTTAAATTTGCAACATGTTAGCAAACACATATTTCCATCACCATTACTTGCAAGCTAGGTAGGCCTTGGTGTTATGTCATTATAATTCGGGCTTGCCAAGGGTAAGCCTTTTTTATTTTATTCAATTTAACGTTTATGCAAAATAAGACAGTGTTGAGGATAGCGGTTCAAAAATCTGGTCGACTTTATGAAGATTCAGTAAAGCTTTTGAAAGAATGTGGCATTGATCTTCGAAATGTGAAGGATCGATTAAAAACAGTTTCAGAGAACTTTCCACTTGAGGTTTTTTTCTTGAGGGATGATGATATTCCTGAATACGTAGAGGACGGCGTAGCCGATATTGGTATTGTTGGACAAAATGTGTTAGGCGAGAAGGGTCGACAGGTTAAATTAGTTGAATCTCTTGGTTTTGGTAAATGCAGACTGTCTATTGCTATTCCAAAAAATATGGAGTATGATGGTGTTTCTACTTTACAGGGTAAGCGGATTGCAACAAGTTATCCAACGTTGGTAAAGGATTTTTTAAGTAAGCACAACGTTCAAGCATCTATTCATGAAATCAGTGGTTCTGTTGAAATAGCCCCTGGTATTGGACTTGCAGATGTAGTGGCTGATTTAGTAAGCAGTGGGGGTACCTTGTTTATGAATGGGCTGAAAGAAGTAGAAACTATTTTAGATTCTCAGGCAGTATTGGTTTCAAATAATAAGTTAGACCAAGAACGCATGGCGATTCTCGAAAAACTCTTATTTAGAATAAGATCAGTAAAACGAGCCAATAAAAGTAAATATGTACTGTTGAACGCTCCGAACGATCAATTAGAGAAAATCATTTCATTATTACCAGGCATGAGAAGTCCGACCGTACTTCCTCTTGCAGAAAGCGGATGGAGTAGTGTTCATTGTGTGCTGAGTGAAGAAGAATTTTGGGATAAAATTGAACAATTAAAGGCAGCCGGAGCTGAGGGCATTTTAGTTGTTCCGATAGAAAAAATGATATTATAAAACCAAACCTGTTATGCAAAGAGTTGATTATCCATCACCCGACGAGATAGCGGGATTGCTTACTAGGCCTGTACTAGACAATAAGCAGCTTGTAAAGCAGGTTGGTAAAATCATTATGGATGTACAAAAAAATGGGGATAGGGCATTGCGACGTTACTCTAAACTATTTGATTCTACACCTATAAAGTCATCCTTAGTTAAGAAGAAGCAAATTACACAAGCTGAAAAGTTGATCTCTCAACAGCTTAAGGATGCTATGTTATCGGCATATGATAATATTAAAAAGTTTCATGCCAGTCAATTAGAAGTTTCTGCTCGCATTGAAACATCACCAGGCGTATTTTGTTGGCGAAAATCATTACCTATTCAACGAGCTGGTTTTTATATACCAGGCGGAAGTGCCCCATTGTTTTCAACTATTTTGATGTTGGGTATTCCAGCACAACTTGTTGGATGTAAAGAGATCGTTTTGTGTACACCACCATCAAAAGATGGGACTGTTCATCCAGCTATTTTGTACGCAGCAAAATTAGTAGGGATAACGGAGATTCATCTTTGTGGAGGCGCTCAAGCAATTGCTGCCATGGCATATGGTACTAAGTCAATTTCCAAAGTAGATAAAATTTTTGGGCCAGGTAATCAATATGTTACTACGGCAAAGCAATTGGTTCAAATGGATGGTATTGCCATTGATATGCCAGCAGGTCCAAGCGAGGTATGTGTATTGGCGGATTCTACCGCTAATCCGGATTTTGTTGCAGCTGATTTGTTATCTCAAGCAGAACATGGTCCAGATTCTCAAGTTATTTTAGTGAGCAACTCTAAGCTGATTATTGATAAAACACTCGTATCGATCAATCGTCAGCTTGAACTATTAGAGCGCAAAGAAATTGCGATGGCAGCATTGGATCATAGTCGAGCTATTCTTGTTCATAATATTAAAGATGGCCTGGCTATAGTCAATACCTATGCATCAGAGCACCTCATTATTGCTTGTGATGAAGCCCATGAGTTAGCTGAGCACATTGAACATGCAGGTTCAGTTTTTCTGGGTCATTATACTCCTGAAAGTGCAGGCGATTATGCCAGTGGAACAAATCATACCCTTCCAACCAATGGATATGCAAGAGCATATAGTGGCGTGAGCTGTGATAGTTTTGTGAGGAAGGTTACTTTTCAGCACATTACAGAGGAGGGGATTAAAAAACTTGGTAAAACAATAATAGCCATGGCTGAGGCTGAAGGATTGGATGCTCATGCAAATGCTGTTAAAATTCGCATCAATAAACAATAAGAATTAGTTGACATGTTTAACCTTGATTCGATAGTAAGAAAAAATATAAAGGTGCTCAAGCCTTATTCAACAGCACGAGATGAATTTAAAGGCGAGGCCACTATATTTCTTGATGCCAACGAGAACTCCATTGGTTCTCCTACACTTAAATGGTATAATCGATATCCTGATCCATTTCAGTTAAAGGTGAAAGAAAAAATATCAAGCATCAAGCAAGTGCCCATAGAAAATATATTCATTGGTCACGGTAGCGATGAAGCCATTGATGTTATTTACCGTTGTTTTTGTGAGCCAGGACAAGATCAAGTCATAATTTGTCCACCTACCTATGGCATGTATGAAGTCTCTGCAAACATCAATAATATTGATTTGAAACGAGTTCCATTGACCCAGGAGTTTCAATTGGACTTGCCTGCCTTAGAAGAGGCTATTCAAATTAACACAAAAATCATATGGATTTGCTCACCCAATAATCCATCTGGCAATAGTTTGAATAGAGTTGATATAGAAATGGTGTTGAATAATTTTGATGGCATTGTAGTCATTGATGAAGCATATATAAATTTTTCTAGGCAGCATTCATTTGTTTCTGACCTGAAAGAGTATCCTAACCTTATCGTGATGCAAACCTTGAGTAAGGCTTGGGGATTGGCAGCATTGAGGTTGGGAATGGCGTTCGCTTCAACAGAAATTGTAGGGTATATGAATAAGGTTAAGCCTCCTTATAATATTAGTCAGCCTGTTCAAACAATAGCCTTGGAGGCGTTGGAAGAAATTGGACAGGTGAATGATATGATTATTTTTTTAGTTGAAGCAAGAAAGCAGTTAGAAGTTGACTTACTTGAATTAGATCAAGTACAAAAAGTATATCCTTCTGATGCCAACTTCTTGTTGGTTCAGTTTAGTGATGCTAAAAAAATGTATCATCATTTATTGGGGTTGGGCATTGTAGCCAGAGATAGAAGTAATGTATTGCTTTGTGAGGAATGCTTGCGCATTACAGTGGGAACGGAAAAGGAGAATCAGTCGTTACTTTCGGCTATTTCAACTTGTCCTAAATAACGTCAAGAGAAAATTAAAATCAGCATACTAAATCGAAATTAGAAAGAATGAAAAAAGTATTGTTTATTGACAGAGATGGAACGCTTATACATGAAGCTCCGCCAACATTTCAAATTGATAGTTTTGCAAAGTTGATATTTTATCCTGGGGTATTTCAGTATCTCTCTAGGATCGTCAAAGAATTTGATTTTGAAATTGCTATGGTGACCAATCAAGATGGATTAGGGTTACCCATGTTTCCGTATGCTGATTTCCAACCCGTTCACGATTTGATCGTTGATACGTTTAAAGGTGAGGGTATCACCTTTCATGAAGTTTATATCGATCCAAGTATGCCGGAAGATAATTCTCCAAATCGTAAGCCTGGAGTAGGCATGTTGGGTAAATATTTAAATAATCCGAACTATGACCTTGCTGGGTCATTTGTTATTGGTGATCGAGTTACGGATATTGAATTGGCTAAGAATTTAGGTGCTGGCTGTATTTGGTTGAATAATAATGGTGGAGTTGGATATGTTGATGTGAATACTATTAATCCTGAAACTCGGAAATACCTTTCGTTAGAAACGACGAGTTGGGAAGAGATCTTTCATTTTTTAAAGAATGGCCTTCGAAAAGTAGTGCATTCTAGGCATACCAATGAAACCAAGATCGATATTGAATTGAATGTAGACGGTAAAGGTAAAGCTGATATTAGCACTGGACTTGGGTTCTTTGATCATATGTTGGAGCAGATTGCAAAACATGGCAATATGAATCTTTCAGTTAAGGTCAAAGGAGATTTACATGTAGATGAACATCATACCATTGAAGATACTGGTATAGCGTTAGGGGAAGCTATGGCTTTAGCGCTAACGGATAAGC
>CAJBBV010000053.1 GCA_903951405.1 uncultured bacterium | reverse complement strand
TCGACTTTATCATTAGGGAAGTTGATGCTTAAACACCTTCCCATCTTTCATTACCCAATCAATTTTTTGTAGGGCTTCAATATGTTTGGTAGGATCTTGTTTTAATGCAATGATATCTGCGAATGCACCCGCTTTGATTTCCCCTATTTTGCCTTCTTGGTCTAATAGTTCAGCCGCTGTTGTAGTTGCTGTTTGAATGGCTTGAATAGGCGTTAGTCCCCACGCAACAAAATAAGTAAAGTCCTTTGCCTGAGGGAGATTCCAGTCGTACCCACCAATATCAGTTCCATAAGTGAGTTTTACACCTGCCTTCATGGCCTTCTTGAATGTTTCGGGAATTGATTTTGAGAATTGAAGGTTGATGGGACTACCCAATTTTGCCCTTCCTTCAGCAACAAATTCGTTTACATATATAGTTGGACACCAGAATACTCCTTTGCTTGCCATGAGTTTCATGCATTCATCATCCATACCATCACCATGTTCAATTGTTCTTGCGCCGGCATTGATGGCAGCAATGATACCATCCCGTGTCATGGCGTGTGCGGCTAATTTTTTTCTACTGCGAAGTGTTTCATCACCGATGGCATTAATTTCTTCTGGGGTGAAATTGGGAAGTGATCGATAAGAACCATCGGCTAATTTATAATATCCCCTGTCTGCATAAATCTTTATCCAATCTGCTCCTTGTTCAATTTGTTGACGGACAGCTCTTCTGCCTTCATCTGCACCGGTAATTTCTTGTAGACCTTTGGGCATTTTTAATTCCCATGCATAATCGGATGCTTTGATGGGATAATGACCAGTTGTGTTGATGGCGAGCGTGGATACGAACATTCTTGGTCCATTGGTAATACCTCTGTTGATGGCTTTTTTGATGTCTACGTCGGCGAATCCAGCACCTTCTGTTCCGAGATCGCGGATGGTAGTGAAGCCATTCATCAATGCACGTTCAGCAGCTTTGATGCCTCTTATTGTTCTGTATGGAATAGATTCTTTGAGTACTTGCACATCATAATCTTCTTGGGTGATGTCGCCTTGAAGCAATACATGCGTGTGGCAATCAATCATGCCGGGCATAACAAAATAGTCGCTCAAATCAATGATGCTATCGGCTGCAATAGCTTTCGCGCCGACAGATACAATTACATTATCCTTTATCAGTATAAATTGTTTTTCAGCTACTTGTCCACTTCGAGCGTCTAATAGTTTTCCGCATTTGATTAGGATCGTTTTTTGAGCATTCGCTAATAATGAAATTGATATCAACGCTAACAACATAAATTTCCGCATGATGTAGATATTTTAGAAGTGTAGTTATATTTAGTTTTGACTTTTTCTAATCTGAGTGTAATTTATTTCATTGTGCTGAGAATAAATAATACTTCAACTCCTTCAACCTCTTCAACATATCTAAACATTACTAAACATTCCTCAACCTCGCTAAACCTAAAATTCCTAATTTCACCCCATGAGTCTATCTGTTAACGAACACCCCTGGGGCAATGGTATTCCCGATATCAATGAAATTGAAAAAATCTGTTGGCAGATGCTTCATGAAGGGGCAACCAATAGAAAAAGTGCGATGCATCAAGCCGTGATAGGTACATCGGTTGATTCTATTGCATACATGAGAACAGTAGTGTTGCGAAGGGTGGATATCGAAACACGAAAAATATACTTGCATACCGATAAGCGTAGCAAAAAGATGAAAGACCTTGAGCAAACCAAACACCTCAGTTGGTTGGTTTACGATCAATCGTTGAGAACACAAATTCGATGCAGTGGGTCTATCATTATTCATCATATGGATGATTTGTGTAAAGAACAGTGGGATCATACCGGTCACCACAGCAGGCGTTATTATATGTTGGATAGAGAGGTTGAAGAGATGGATGATGCTTCAACCGGATTGAATGAGGCGCTTACTGCCTTTGATTATACCTTGGAAGAGAGTGAAGTGGGTTTTCAGCATTTTGTGGTTGTGGAAACAAGGATTGATTGGATGGATTGGTATTATACCCATAGTAAAGGAAATCGAAGGGCGAAATTTAACTATCAAGAAAATATTTTAACAGGGATGTCTTGGTTGATGCCTTAATTTCTAGGTTAGTTGTGAAATCCTCATTCATGAAATGCTGCAGCGATTGCTTTTAGCACGTACTCAAGATCATGAAATACCCATTTGTTTTCAAACCTCAAGACACGGATGGAGTGCTTTTTTAAAAACAATTCTTTTCTTAAATCTTTACGAATTCCTTCTCTTGTATAATGATGTTTCCCGTCTAATTCAATCCCTAATTTTTCAGCAGGACAATAAAAATCAAGAATAAAAAATCCAACACTATGTTGTCTTCGAAACTTCCTTCCATCTAGTTTTCTGTTGGAAATATGCTTCCATAATTTTACTTCAGCTAGTGTCGACTTATTTCTGAGTTTTTTTCGAAAGTAAATGAGTTCTTTTCTATTATGAGTTATTTGCATGTCTGCAAATAAGTGTACGTTTCAAAACTAGGTATGTGAAAATCAGCGAGTTTTTTATGTATTATTAGCACCCCCATCACCACGTCAAGCATCTTATAACTCCACTCGCTCCAAAGCCACCCCTCCCGAAAAGGAGGGGTGGCACGAATGAGACTGCACCAAAGGTGCAGGGGAATGAGTGACGGGGTGGTAACTTTAACCACCAACCACGTTATAAATAGTTATCTGTTTTATTATGTATTACCATCTTTCCTGCCTAGCCGGGAGGTAACTTTAACACCAAACAACCTAATGAATAGTTTATCCCTTTCATTAACTTTGCCAATACAAATCAACCAAATGAAAAAACTTCATTCATTTCTTAGCGTTATTTTATTTTTTGTTGCCACGGTTTCAGCACAAGTAAATCCAGGTCAGGTTATTCCTACTGATGCGAAATTGACCAAGGGAACATTGGCAAACGGACTTACCTATTATATTAAGGAGAACAAAAAGCCAGAGAAGAAAGTAGAACTGCGCCTCGTGGTGAAGGTTGGATCTATCGTTGAAGATGATGACCAACAAGGACTAGCCCATATGGCTGAACACATGGCCTTCAACGGAACAAAAAATTTTAAAAAAAATGAAATCGTTTCTTTCCTGCAAGACATTGGTGTTGGATTTGGAAGCGATTTAAATGCCTATACAAGCTTTGATGAAACGGTATATATTTTACCTATCCCTACTGATAAGCCGGATAATCTTGAAAAAGGCTTCCAAATTTTGGAAGATTGGGCTCATCAAGTTACTTACCTCGATGAGGATATTAATAGTGAAAGGGCCATCATCTTAGAAGAAAGTAGACTAGGGAAAAGTGGTGACGAGCGTATGTTTAAGAAAGTCTATCCTGAACTTTTTAAGGGCTCGAAATATGCAAAGAGACTTCCCATTGGGATTGATAGTATCATTAAAAATTTTAATCCAGATGCTATCAGACGATTTTATGCTGATTGGTACAGACCGGATCTCATGGCTGTTGTAGTGGTTGGTGATGTTTCAAAAGAAGAGGCTTTAAAAATGATCAACAAGCATTTTGCTGGTTTAAAAAATCCTGCCACGCCAAGAGCAAGAGAATATGCCTCTGTCCCTGCTTATACTGAAAATAATGCTATGGTGGTAACGGACAAGGAAGCAACAGGTGTGGAATTCTCTATTAATTATCCGGCATTCCCAGAAAAAAAATCAGGAACATTAGGTGAGTTTAGAAGTAATTTATTGAAAAGCTTGTATACTTCAATGCTTCTGGTACGGTTGAGGGAATTAACACAAAAGGAAAATCCTCCCTTTGCTTTTGCAGGGGCAGAATTTTCAAGTTATGCTAAAAATTATAATTCTTTCAGTGTTCGAGGCAATACCGGTACTAGCGATGTAAAAAAAGGAATTGAAGCTACTGTCGAAGAACTCGAAAAAGTAAAACGATTTGGATTTACTGAACTAGAACTCGAGCGTGCAAAAAAGAATATTTCTAGCATGTATGAGAATGCGTATAATAATAAGGATAAAACCGAGTCAGGTGCTTTTGCTGAAGAGTACATTCGCAATTTCACGGATAATGAATCCGTTCCAGGGATTAGTGCAGAGTTCGATTTAGTCAAATCTTTATTGCCTTCTATAACAGTCAATGAATTGAATGCAGTCACAGACATATTCAAAAATGAAAAAAATAAATTTTCATTTGTTATGGGTCCTGAAGCATCGAGTTCCATCAACCTTCCTACTGGAGCAGAAGTTGTTTCCATGATCGCATCAAAAGAAAATGATAAGTCGATAAAAGGATATGAAGAAAAAGTTATTGCCACTGCCTTGTTAACGAATATGCCTCAGGCTGGAACAGTCACTAGCGCGAAGAAGAATGCATTGCTTGGAACAACTGAACTAGTATTGAGTAATGGGTTAAAAGTAAGCTTGAAAAAAACAGATTTTAAAAATGATCAAATCCTCTTTTCAGCTTCACGTTATGGTGGATTAACAAGCTATCCTCTATCGGATAAATACAGCGCAGAGAACACAGTAACCATGATATCTAACATGGGTATAGGTTCATTTTCGCCAACCGACCTAAGAAAAGCACTTGCTGGGAAAACAGTTTCGTTAAGTCCGAATATTTCAAGTTACACATCTGGCTTCTCTGGAAGCAGCAGCATAAAAGACCTTGAAACTTTTTTTCAAATGCTTTATCTGTATGTAAAAGAGCCAAGAAAAGATACTGCCTTATTTAAATCAATTTTACAACGCGCTAAGGGACAAGTAGCCATGTTGGGCGCTAATCCGGAAATTTCATTTATTGATACCCTTACACGCGTATTATATAATGACAATCCATTGGCTCCAACAGCAGTTCCAAAATTGTCCAATTTTGATATGATTAATTTAGATCGTGTTATGTCAATTTATAAGGAACGCCTTGGTGATTTGGGTGGTATGCATATATCTATCGTAGGTAGTTTCGATGAGACTGAAATCATTGCATTGCTTCAAAAGTATGTTGCTGGACTTCCTGCAAAAACCAAAGCAGCTTATGTAGACAATAAGGTTAAACCTTTTGATGGTGAAAAGAATTTTCAATACAAAAAAGGTAAGGAGGATAAGAGTTTAATTATTGGTAGTTTGAGTGGTGAAATTGCATATAGTGAAGCACTTGATTTAAAATTGACTGCATTGAGTGATGCCATGAATATTTTAATTACTGAAGAGATGCGTGAAAAAATTCAGGGTATCTACGGCGGTGGTACCAATGTCAACTTCTCTAAAATTCCATACGGGCATTATCAATTTGTACTCCAGTTACCTTGTGGTCCAGCAAAAGTGGATACGTTAATTGCTGCTTTCCACAATGAATTGAACGCCATTGCAAAAGGTGGTATAAATGTATCTTATGTTGATAAGGTGAAGAAAGCATGGATTGAAAAGTACAGAGTAGACATTAAGAGCAATGAATTTTGGTTATCTGCATTGCAACAAATAAGTACTTCAGATTTAACTATTGATCGTTTTCTCAATGCTGAGAAATATTATAATCAACTTACCTCTTCAGACATCAAGGAAGCAGCATTGATTATTAAACAATCAAAGGGAAAAATGATTGCTGTTCAAATGCCTGAGGGGAAGTAAGGTTGAGTTGGAAGTTCGGAGTTGGGGGTTGAACAGCCCAACTCCGAACCTCAACCCCCAACTCCCAACCCTCAACTCCTAACCCCCAACCCACTTCCTTGCTATTCCCCCAATTAAGCGTATCTTTGCACCATTCATATACTCTCTCGACCGGCCAGTTATTCTTACGTGTCAAAGTTCATCAGGTCATTTTGGGCAGGCTATATACCACCTGATCATATTTAGGTGTTCACATATTAAATCATATTACATTGTTATTCAAGGACTTAAACTTAATTGAGCCGATCCTCAGGGCGCTCAACACAGAAGGGTATAGTACACCCACACCAATTCAGGAAAAATCAATCCCAGTTGCATTGGCTGGCCGCGACCTCTTAGGTTGTGCCCAAACAGGAACCGGTAAAACCGCAGCGTTTTCCAT
>CAJBBV010000052.1 GCA_903951405.1 uncultured bacterium | reverse complement strand
TTTGTAGATGGTGTAAGAGATGATGCTCAATATTACCGAGATCTCTACAATATAGATCGCGTTGAAGTGTTAATGGGTCCTAACGGAATGATTTTCGGTCGAGGTGGGGTTGGTGGCGTGATTAATCGCGTTGTTAAAGAAGCTGCCTGGGAAAATAAAAATGAAATAAAAATACAAGGTGGCGCATATGACCATAAACGCTCATCAGTAGATCTTAACAACCGCATTCATGAAACACTTGCTGTAAGAGTCAACGCTATGATTGAAGATTCTGGAAGTTTTAGACAAGGCGTTGAAAGTGAAAGAAAAGCCATTAATCCAACTTTTACATTTAAGCCATCAGACAAAACGAAGGTTGTTGTAGGTATGGAATATTTTAATGATAAAAGAACGAGCGATCGAGGCATTCCTTCTGTCGACAATGGGCTTAAAAGCTACCCCTATTCAACGAGTCGATCAACATTTTTTGGAAATGCATCACAAAGCCCAAATGAAGCGATAGTTAAAAATGGTTATGCAATTATTGACCATACTTTTGATAATGGTGTGAGTGTTAAAAATCACACACGATTTTCTGATTACGACAAATATTATCAAAACGTATATGCATATAATCATGTTTCAATTGCTGATAAAAAACTTACAATCGACGGGTATTACGACAACACACAAAGACAAAATTTTTTCAACCAAACTGACTTAACTTATAACTTTAAGACTGGGTCAGTTTCACATAAATTATTAATGGGCTTAGAAATTGGATTTCAGGAAAATGAAAATTACAGGATAAAAAGTACTACCAGAGAGTCTGTTGAAGCCTCTAATCCTTTTACATTTCTAACATTTGATTCTTCCAGAGATCGGAATACATCCACTGACATTTCTAATCAAGCTGTATATTTTCAAGATCAAATATCCTTGAATGAGCAATATAAAATCATTGCAGGCTTGCGCTACGATCAATTTAAAACTAAATATAATGACATAAAAGATTCGTCTAATAGCGCCACCATCAATGATCAATTTGTGACTCCAAGAATTGGTCTAGTTTACAAACCTATTGAGCCCGTTTCTTTATACACAAGCTATAGCTTAAGTTATCTCCCAAGAACTGGAGAACAATTAACTTCACTTACGCCCACTAATAAATCATTTGATCCAGAAAAATTTACAAACATTGAAGCTGGAATAAAATATGACTTGTTACAAAGCTTTTCAATTAGTTCTTCTATTTACCGCTTAGAGCGATCAAAGATGGCAATTACAGATCCTTCGCTTCCTTCTACAAATATCATTCTTGTTGATGGTCAGGTTACAAAAGGTTTTGAATTGGGTGTTGCAGGTAAATTATTTGATTCATATAGCATGTATGGTGGCTACACTTATCAAGATGCAGAAATAACAAAAAATCAAGTCACTGGAACCACTCAAATTACTTCCGGTACGTCATTAGGTCATGTACCAGAACATACATTTTCGTTATGGAATAAATATGAATTAAATGAAACATGGAGTGCGGCTTTAGGCGTTGTAAGTCGAAGTGACATGTATGCTGCTACCCCAACGACATCAACTGCAGTAAAACTTCCTGGATACGCTCGACTGGATGCTGCCATTTATGCAAATATAAATAAACAAACTAAACTTCAGTTGAATATAGAAAATTTACT
>CAJBBV010000051.1 GCA_903951405.1 uncultured bacterium | reverse complement strand
GGGTTTCCACCCAGGCCCTCTCTTTTTAGAATAAACCGCGATTTATTCAATACTCTAATGCCCTGAATTTGAACCCCTGTCTGCTTCCTTTTTTTAACAGCTCTGTTAAAGCAAAAAACATATTCACCTCTGCCTTTTCAGAGTCGTGAAACACAACAATTGACCCATTCTCAATACTTTCAGTTACACGTTTGGAAATATCCTCAGGACTGATATCCTGGTCGTAATCAGCGCTCAAAATGTTCCACATAATGATTTTCAAACCCAGCGCACGAATAGCACGGGCTTGATAGCCCGTCATGCGCCCATAAGGTGGTCGAAACAACGTTGTTTTAATCAGTCCTTGAGCTTCTGCTACATCATTCAGATATTCATGGGCAGGAGTCTTCCATCCATTCAAATGATGTTGAGTATGATTGCCAACGGTGTGGCCAGCCGCTAAAATTTGTTCAAGAACAGTAGGATATTGCTTCACCCGATCTCCTATGCAAAAGAAGGTGGCCTTTGCATTATACTCATTCAATAAATCCAATACACGGGGGGTAATATCAGGATGAGGCCCATCATCAAAAGTCAAAAACAACTCGTTAGAGGGAGATTCAATTCGCCAAACCCTTCCTGGATAGAGTTTCTGAATAAATCGTGGAACCCGAGCGGGGATGATCATGCATCCTTATTTTTAAATTTCTCAAAAGCCTCCTTATTCATTTCCTCAATCAAAGTCACTAAATCTGCTTTCCCTGTTTTTTTCTCAGCACTTGTAACAAATATGGGCGGGAGTTCTACCCATGTTTTTTTCATGGCTTCTGCAAATTGACGCACGTGGGCACTTACAACCTTTTGAGTTTCTTTATCCGATTTTGTGAATACGATAGCAAATGGAACCTTCCACTCACCCATCTTATTTACAAAATCAAGGTCAAGCTGCTGAGGAGTATGCCTTGAATCAACCAATACAAAAAGATTAATCAGATTTTCCCTAGAACGAACATATTCTCCAATCATCTTCTCCCAACTCTTTCGCTTCGATGCAGAAACTTTAGCAAAACCATATCCTGGAAGATCAACCAAATACCATTGCTGTAATGGAGCAAGCTCTTTCGCCTTACTCTCTATAAAAAAATGATTGATCAATTGAGTCTTCCCCGGTGTGCCGGAAGTCTTCGCTAAATTTTTAATCCCGGTAATCATATTAATCAACGAGGATTTGCCCACGTTACTGCGACCGATAAATGCATATTCTGGTCGATCTGGCTTAGGACAAGCTGTATGATCTGGATTACTGATGATGTATGTCGCCTTGGTAAAGATCATGGATTGGTTGAGATTTATAAAAGCTTTAAGACCTAAAGTGGCTAATTTGACTATTTTTGTAGCCATGGGGAAATTCGCTCACGATACTGTCGTTCCTGATATTGCATCAAATTTATCGAAAAAAGAGCAGGTGGCACTCATGTTCAACAGAATTGCTCCGCAATACGACTTTCTTAACCGGTTTTTATCTGCTGGCATTGACATTAGTTGGAGAAAAAAGGCATTAGGGGCACTCAAAAGCATTAATCCACAGGTGATTTTGGATGTAGCAACCGGCACTGCAGACGTGGCAATCCTTGCAACCAAACTACTTGGTCCTAAAAAAATCATCGGAATTGACATCTCCGAAGGCATGCTTGACCTAGGAAGAAAAAAAATCAGAGAAGCTCAACTGGAAAATACCATCGAACTCCAATTGGGAGACAGTGAGGCCCTGAATTTTGCTGATAATTCATTCGATGCGGTCACCGTTTCATTTGGTGTGAGAAATTTTCAACATCTTGAAAAAGGTCTTTCTGAAATAAACAGGGTACTAAAGCCCGGCGGCAAACTGGTCGTGTTGGAATTTTCTCGTCCTTCCCTTCCTGTTATCCAACAAATTTACAACCTCTATATGTCAATTGTAGCCCCAGGAATGGGACGACTATTTTCAAAAAACAGAGACGCTTATCAATACCTAAACGATTCAGTTCAAAAATTTCCGGAAGGAAAAGAATTCATCCAAATTCTTTCATCCACCGGATATAGCAATACCTCATTCAACAGACTTAGCTTAGGAATATGCAGCATCTACATAGGCGAAAAATAATATCATTAACTATATGTCTTTTCATCATGCTGTCATCCTATGCTCAGCATGGGATAGAATTGAATCTACCCGACCATGATGAAAAGAAATATTATTTCGGCATTGTGTTAGGCTATAACACTTCTCATTATAACATTACGCATCATCCCTATTTTCTTAATCGAGATACTGTTCAGACAGTTAATTCTAAAAATAGTGGCCGCATACATTTAGGCATCATGGCCACTTACCAGGTCTCAAAACACCTCGATTTCCGATTCTACCCATTGAACCTCATATTTAGTGAAAAGAAATTTGGATACACCCTACGCTATCCAAATGACCAAAGCACAACATATGAAAAGCAAAACGTAGAATCCATCGTAATGAGCTTCCCGTTGCAAGTGAGGTTAAAAAGCGACCGAATAAATAATTTTCGAGTGTATACCCTGGCTGGAATGAAATACGATTTTGACCTAGCAAGCAATTCAGGTGCACGAAATTCAGATAACATCGTCAAGGTAAATAAAACAGACTATGGTATTGAAGGAGGGATTGGCTTCCAATTTTTCTTCCCCTACTTCATCTTATCTCCAGAGATAAAATTCAGCTATGGACTTTCCAATGTACATAGCCGAGATGAAAAATTAATCTACTCCAATGTTATTGATAAGATGAACAGCCGAATGATTCTCTTCTCCTTGCATTTTGAAGGAGGGGGGAAATGAGTTAGATGTTAGACGTTAGATGTTAGACGTTAGATGTTAGGGGGTAGATGTTAGACGTTAGACGTTAGATGTTAGATGTTAGGGGTTAGATGTTAGGGGTTAGGGGTTAGACGTTAGATGTTAGATGTTAGATGTTAGAAGTTAGACGTTAGATGTTAGACGTTAAATGTTAGGGGTTATTTCATAAAAAGCGTAAAGCGATAAGCGTAAAGCGTTAAGCGCTAAGCGTAAAGCGATAACCCCCAACCCCCAACTCCCAACCCAAAACGCTCAGCGTAAAGCGTTTAATAATCATACTCCCTTCGTTGCATGTTCCATCGTATGCCAACTGAACCAAATACATTATTGGCTAACTGACCAGCCCTACGTAAATACAAATTTCCTTCTACAAAAAAATTCTCTTTCACTTCATAGGCCATCCACAAATTTACATTCAGGTTCTTAACACTTACAGGTGACCCATATTGATATCCATCAAAGGTCGCGCGTGTTTCATTTGATAAAAAGATATTGTTTCCGAAATTTTTACCAGCGGTATCTACCCCATTCTGCCAGTAAATTGCCTTGGCTTGCAAAGTCCATTTAGGAAGAGGTTGCAAACGCATAATAGCAATATACTCGCGGATATTAGACATCAATGGGTGCGCTATAGGTTGATTGTAATGGGTATAATTAGCAATGGTATCAAAATGCGAATACGTAAATGGTCTTATCCAATTGGCTTCCAATTGAAAGTCTAAATTTTTAATCCCTAATGCGTCTATATACTTCAGCCCACCCTGAAATGCCCATTTATTACCCCACCAACCATTACGTTGCCTGATGTATTTCATATTAAATTCATCAATCAATACTTGGCCATATAGCTGAACACGCTTATTTATATTTGCTTTGGCATCAAATCCTACAAATGAATTATCTGGACTACCCACTTGCAATTCAGCAACACGTAAAAACATCACAGGATTCAAGTAGCTAAATTCAAAATGGTCTTGTCTGCCAAAAACAATACTCTCAAAAAGTCCAATGGTTAACCATTTTGGAGCATTGAAACTCATATGATGAATAACTGCATATTTTTTGGGGAATAATGTGTCCTTATCTACCCTTCTTGTATACTGAGAGGTTAATTCCATAATTCGACTCATATAATTGAATCGTCCTGCATGAAGATTGAGATTCAAAAACAGATGACTATTTGAATAATCACTTACGAATAAACTTCGGTATCCACTGCCCATGAATAACTTGTCATACCCAAATTGAACATCAATAAATTTTGCGGCATTAAAAAACACTGAGCCTCTTGCATCAAAATAATCATACCCGGTTTGTTTAAAGCGCTTATATAAACCAGCCCCAGGGACTGCACGAAATTCTTCAACACGATCTCGTACAAACATGGGTGGCTTCTCTTGGGTCTCCGTTAAATAGGCATGAAAGCCGATTTTACCTGCTATAAGCGACCTCACCACGGCTCCTCGTGTATTCATATAAAGGAACTTGTCGGAGAAATCATCATATATCGCCTGTAATTGAAGAACGGGATTCAAGGCTAGAAAAAAATCCTTTTGATCAATTAATAATAGATTAGCGGGGTCTCTAAAAAATGATTTCAGCATGGGCTGCTTACTTTTGAATGTGCTGGAATCATGCGTAGCCCATTCCATATTGTTTAACATAGAACGTGACATGTTATACCGATCAACTGGGGTTAACGAAATGTGCTCACCGCTATCCTGTGCTCGTTGGAGCGAAGCAACCCAAGACTTTCGACTAAATGGCTTCAAAAAGGAAAAATTGAGGGAAGGATCAGTTTGCATTTTTATTTCCAGTCTATCCATCAATATATTCTCCTTTGACCCCTGTGGAAGAAGTGTAGATTGACTAGTAGCAACAAGGGGGAAAATAAAAATAAAGGCGACTAAAAAGGATTTAATAATTTGCATACAATATCTAATATTATCAGTCATGTCGAAAATAATCATTAAAAATACCCAGATTGTAAACGAAGGTCGAATTTATAATGCAGATGTCCTTATTGGCGATCAGCGAATTTTAAAAATAGATCCTGTAATCGATAATAAATATAACGCCAGGGAGATTAATGGGGAAAACAAATACCTATTACCCGGACTAATCGACGACCAAGTGCATTTCAGGGAACCAGGGCTCACCCATAAGGCCACCATACATACCGAGTCTATTGCAGCCATTGCCGGCGGAACAACAAGCTTTATGGAAATGCCGAATACCAAACCAGCTGCCCTCACCCAAGAATTGCTTGAGGAAAAATATACCATTGCAGCTAATTCATCTCCTGCCAATTATTCTTTTTTCATGGGTACCTCAAACGACAATGAGGAAGAGGTACTTAAAACAAATGATAAAAAAGAACAGGTATGCGGTATAAAAATTTTTATGGGATCATCTACGGGAAATATGCTTGTAGACAACCACTTAACACTTGATACCATTTTTAGAAAAAGTGAATTGCTTATAGCAACCCATTGTGAAGACGAACGAATCATTAAATCAAACCTTGCACGAATTCAGTCAGAGAAAGAAATTCTTGAAGCATCAGATCATCCGCGAATCAGGGATGTAGAAGGTTGCTTTGAATCATCCTTGATGGCAGTACAACTTGCTAAAAGAAACAATACCCGACTGCACATTTTGCATATTTCAACAGCAAAAGAACTTCAGCTATTCAGCAATATGATTCCATTGGAAGACAAGCGCATCACTAGTGAAGTATGTGTTCATCATCTTCACTTTACGGCAGATGATTACGCATTACTTGGCAATAAAATAAAATGTAATCCCGCCATAAAATCAAAAGAGAATAAAGAAGCGCTTTGGGAAGCATTGCTAGATGATCGGCTTGATGTGATAGCAACTGATCATGCACCACATACGATGGAAGAAAAATTCGGCAGTTATACAAACTCGCATGCAGGCTTACCCTTAGTGCAACATAGCCTCCAGCTGATGTTACATTATCATAAACAAGGGAAAATATCACTTAAAAAAATTGTACAAAAAACGAGTCATAGTGTGGCCACATGCTTCAATATCAAAGAGAGAGGATTTATACGCGAAGGGTATTACGCTGATCTAGTGTTAGTAGACTTAAATAAAGAGATGACCATAGCTAAGGAAAATATTTTATACAAATGTGGATGGAGCCCGTTAGAAGGATTTACAATGCCCGCAACGATTGAAAAAACAATTGTAAATGGCTTTCCTGTATACGAAAATAACATAGTTGATACTAGCTATCGAGGCATGCGATTAGCATTCGACCGAAAATAATCTGGATAAAATGCTTGTAGACAAAACCACGCTCTATGATCTTTCTGTATTTCACAAGGAAGAAGAATACTCTTTATTCAAACGCATAGATAACACAAAAACACAAGCAGGAAAACAAGTACTCCATCAGTTTTTTTCTCAACCGCTTGGCTCATTAAATGAAATAAAACAAGTTCAAGAAACCTTAAAAATAATTAGCAGGAAATTAGAGGTATGGCCAAAGCAAATAACCAACGGTACACTTCTTATAATCGATAAATTTCTTGACGACTCCCCGGTTAATATTCCACAACATGCTAGCTCTATTGATTCTTATCTCTACAAATGGCTACATAGAGCGAGCTACTCTATGATTTTATTTTCAGTGAAACAATTGTTTGAATTCATTCAAGGATACAATGAATTAATTTCTCTTTTTAGTGGCGAAAAAAGACCAGCTAATGTCGAGAAAATATTAAATCAGGTTGAGCGTATCGTGAATCACCATGGCCTACTTGAGTTGAAACAGAAAAAAGAATTCTCAGATTTAACAACACAAGAAGTTCTTCGATATGGTCGGTTTTTTCATGTTGAATTTCATACACAAATAAGAAGCTTAATCCTTTGCTACGGAACCCTAGACGCTTGGTATTCCATGGCAGTTGCCAACAAATCACTTCAGCTCAACGAACCCTTTTTTGTTGAACGAGAATCCCCTTCCATAGACGCTGTCAATCTTCGTCACCTCATGCTCACAAAACCAGTAAGCTATAACATTACGCTAAACAAAGACAAAAACTTCATCTTCCTTACTGGAGCAAATATGGCGGGAAAGAGTACATTAATCAAAGGCCTAGGCCTCTCAGTATATCTAGCGCATATTGGAATGGGAGTACCAGCAGAAAAAATGGAACTCACTTTATTTGATGGTATATTAAGCAATATCAACGTAGAAGATAATATCATCAAAGGTGAAAGTTATTTTTTCAATGAAGTCAAACGCATTCGCGAAACATTATTGCGCATTAGCGATGGCAAGAGTTGGCTCGTATTGATTGATGAATTATTTAAGGGGACAAATATTCAAGATGCTATGAAATGTTCGGAGGCAGTAATAAGTGGACTAGTAAAGTTTAAAAATGTATTATTCATTTTATCTACTCACCTCTATGAAATAGGCGAAGACTTAAAACAATACCCTTCGATTAGCTTTAAGTATTTCGAAACAACACTCCATAAAGATGAACTGCATTTTAGCTATCAACTAAAAGAAGGTATAAGCAACGACAGAATGGGGTTCTTGATTTTAAAAAAAGAAGGGGTACTATCCCTTTTAAATCAGCTCAGTGGAAACACCGAAGAAAAGCGATAATTTAAACGCTTCCCAACCGGAATAAACATTTCTATGTGGGCTTTACACCAAAGCTAAACATCGAAGACAAGATATCTTCACGTCATGTTTATCAAGACGTTTGGAAGTGCCGTTTATGGTGTTGAAGCAATCACCATTACCATTGAAGTAAATTGGACTGCACAAGGAAAGGATTATTGCATCGTTGGTCTACCAGACAACTCCATTAAAGAGAGTATGCAACGCGTTGAGAGTGCTATCAAGTCAAATGGATTCGAAATGCCAAGAACACGCATTGTAGTAAATCTAGCTCCTGCAGACCTAAAAAAAAGTGGTACTGCATTTGATCTTCCAATTGCCATAGGTGTATTGGCTGCATCGGAACAACTAAAATTTTCTCCACGACTTTCAGATCATATTTTAATGGGCGAACTCAGTCTTGATGGTGAACTAAGATCAATTAGAGGCGCATTGCCCATTGCCATACAAGGAAGAAAGGAAGGATTCAAAGGACTGATTGTGCCGGACACAAATGCTAAAGAAGCAGCAATGGTTAATGGACTTAATGTGTATGGACTTCGGTCGCTAAAGGAAGTAGTAGACTTTATCCGAAATGATGGGAATAATACAACACCCATTAAAATAGATGTTGAAAAAGAATTTTACCAATCTCAAATTAAATTTGAAACTGATTTTTCAGAAGTTAAAGGACAAGAAAATATTAAGAGGGCAATGGAAATCGCGGCGGCGGGCGGACATAATGTAATTCTCATCGGTCCGCCCGGCGCCGGGAAAACCATGCTTGCAAAAAGATTGCCCTCTATTCTTCCCCCACTATCTATAGAAGAATCACTCGAAAGCACAAAAATCCATAGCGTTGCGGGTAAACTTCCAGAACATACCAGTCTTATAACAAAAAGACCATTTCGAAGCCCTCATCATACCATCAGTGATGTTGCACTCGTAGGAGGCGGCTCTACACCACAACCAGGAGAAATATCACTGGCACACAATGGTGTTCTATTTCTTGATGAACTCCCTGAATTTAAAAGAACTGTCTTAGAAGTTATGAGACAACCCATCGAAGAAAGAAAAGTAACTATATCTCGCGCTCGCATTGCCATCGATTTTCCTACTTCCTTTATGCTCGTTGCCTCCATGAATCCATGCCCCTGTGGTTTCTATAATCACCCAGAAAAAAAATGCACCTGCCCGCCAGGCCTAGTGACTAAATACTTAAATAAAATTTCGGGTCCACTGCTGGATAGAATTGACCTGCACGTAGAAGTTACTCCGGTAGCATTTTCTCAACTGGCATCTCAGCAAATCACTGAAAAATCTGAAGCAATCAGAGAACGTGTAATCGCAGCACGAAAAATTCAGACTCAACGATATGCAGAAAATCCAGGCATTTATTCAAATGCCCAGATGGGTTCGAGAGAACTAAAAATAATTTGTCAACTAGATGAGCCAGCACAGATTTTGCTGAAAAAAGCAATGGAGCGTCTCAACCTATCTGCTCGCGCTTACGATAGAATATTAAAAGTAGCTAGAACGATTGCCGACTTAGGAAATGATCAACACATCATGACTGAACATATAGCTGAAGCTATTCAATATAGAAACCTTGATCGGGAAGGTTGGGGAGGGTGAGATAATGCTTCCTAGCTATTTTCAGAAGGAGTTTCAGTCTGACTTGAACCATCAGTATCTGAAGAACCAGAAGGGAAAAACTTACTTTGAAAGACTAGGATTGCAATAACGCCGCCAGAAATGGCTGCATCCGCAATATTAAAAACAGGCCTAAAGAACTCAAACGATTCTCCACCCCATACAGGAACCCAGCTTGGAAAAGTAGCGTCTTGTATGATTGGAAAGTATAGCATATCAACAACCCTACCATGTAGCATTCCAGCATAGCCTCCCTGAAAACCATCTTGCCAGATGGCATAAGATAGATTTTGGCTATACGGATCACTGAATTCAAATATCATTCCGTAAAATAAACTATCAATTAAGTTGCCAATAGCACCTGCATAAATAAATGTGACACAAATAATATAACCAGGATGATACTTCTTGGCTATTACACCCTTAATATAAAATGTACCCAATACAACAGCAATCAATCGAAAAACAGTAAGGGCGATTTTACCCCATCCGCCAGACAACTTCCAACCATAAGCCATCCCCTCATTCTCGATGAAATGAATTCTCATCCATGGAATAGCATTAATCAAAATAGTCTCTTGCCCAATATAATAATGAGTCTTAATGTAGATTTTTACAAATTGATCTACAATTAAAATTAGTATAGTAAAAAGAAAAACGTGTTTAAGCTTCACTGATTTGTTTTTGCAAATATAAGACAAGAGCGTGAAGCCTTGAATAAGTTATCGAAAAACTATTCATGGAAATAAACCCGTTGAACACGCTGAGAAATGCCTGTCATGATTTCATATGGAATAGTACCCGCAGCCTCGGCAACAACCCTTATTGAATTGCCCTTCCCAAAAACCAATACTTCATCTTCTATAGTTATATCTGAATAATCCGTGATATCCACCATGGTCATATCCATACAAACATTCCCAATCGTTTTTACCTGCTTACCTTTTATCAGAACTGAACCTATCCCATTACCCAAACTTCTTGGATAACCATCTGCATAACCTATTCGTATTGTTGCAATAATAGAATTGCGTTGAAGAATTGTCTTTCGACCATATCCAACCGACTCACCCTTTGAAACTAGTTTTATCTGAGATATTGTAGTCTTCAATGAACTAGACTCGATTAAATTAACCTGAGTATTACCAGGATCGATTCCATATAACCCAATACCTAACCTCACCAAAGAATATGGAATATTAGGGTGCCTAGTTATTGCAGCTGTATTGGCTGCATGCGTCAAAAATGAATACCCTAGCGCCTCTTTAAAAATAGCGCACCCTTTATCAAATTCGATGATCTGCTGTTTAGTAAAATCATCCTCTTGCTCATTTTCTGATGCAACAAGATGTGTAAAAACAGATTGAATTTTAAAGGAATTTTTGCTTTGAATCAATGATATCAATTCATTCAAGGTGTCCAGGTCAAAACCCAACCTATGCATACCGGTATCTACTTTGATATGCACAGGAGAAAAGCTGATTCCCTCTTGTTGTAAAAAATGATCAAACTGCTTTGCAATATCGATGGAAAAAAGTTCAGGCTCCAAATTGAATTCCAATAACTCAGGAAATGCCTGAGGCTCTGTATTCATGACCATTATAGGCAGATTAATCCCTGCTTTTCTCAATTCCACACCCTCATCTACATAGGCTACGGCAAGATATTCTACTTGATGAAACTGTAATAAATTAGCAATTTCATAACTACCAGAACCATATGAAAAGGCTTTCACCATGGCCATTAAACCAGTACCCCCTTTCACAGCATTTCGATACTCCATCAAATTATGAGTAATGGCAGGCAAGTCTATTTCTAACCTAGTTTGGTGAATCTTCCGTTCTAACAAATGACTAATACGCTCTAACCTAGAAGCCCTAGATCCTTTAATTAAGATTAATTCATTTCGAAAGGCACTAAGTTGAAACTGGGATAGAAATTCTTCAGGATCTAAATAAACTTCGGTTCTAATCTCCTTAAGCGTAAATAATGAACTAAAACGTTGAAAATTTGGCCCGATTCCAATTAACCTCTGCACTTTTTTTTGTGCAAGATGTTCTGCAATATCGCTATAGGTTTTTTCCTCATGTTCTACAATGCCTGTAATATCTGAAAGTATAACTGTTTTATCTTGTTTAGAACCTTGTATCGACATAAACTCAATCGCGCTGAATAAACCATTTAGGTCAGCATTGTAGCTATCATTTATTAATGTACACTGATTTTGGCCCTCTTTCTTTTCTAGGCGCATAGCAAGCGGCGGAAGATCATTCAGCCTATCGATTACTTTTTTTGCTACGCCTAAATATAGCGCAACTGTAAAAACATGCATTGCGTTTTCAATCGCCGCAGGATCTGAAAAGGGAATAGATAAAGAATAGTGCTGGTCACTAAAAATAAGCCAAAGAGATGTCTTGCCGTCTACTACTACTTGGTTAGTAATCCTCACATCAGCTAATTCAGTTTTACCCCAACTTAGAAGAGAATTAAATTTTAACTGATGAATAACCTTATCAATCATAGTATGGTCCTTGCAGTAAACAAGCAGCTTGGATTCTTGAAAAAGGACTAATTTCTCTTCAAGCTTAGCCAACATCGTCTCAAAACCATCATTGTGTGCTTCTCCAATATTGGTGATGACTCCTATATCAGGATGAATCACATGCTGAAGATTTTGCATTTCCCCATCCGTTGAGATACCAGCTTCAAATATTCCCAAATTATGAACCGAATCCATTTGCCAAACACTCAGTGGAACGCCAAGTTGAGAATTATAACTACGTGGGCTTCGTACAATATTGAATTCATTTTGCAGTACATGAAATAGCCATTCTTTTACAATAGTCTTTCCATTACTGCCAGTTATCCCAATAACTGGATAATCAAACTGCTTTCGGTGTGTAGCAACCAAAAAATGTAAAGACTCCACAACATCCTTTACAAGCATAAATTGTGCAGCAGAGTATAAACGATAATCGATTGATTTACTGATTACAAAATGCCGAACTCCTCGACTGTATAAGTCCTTGATATAATCATGCCCATCTCGCTTTGAAGTGGTAATCGCAAAAAACAAAGTAGACTCTGGAAAGACAATTTTTCTACTATCGATTGAAAGGTGTTGAATATCCCCCGAATCAGCTCTTCCATTCAGTTTTGCCCGAATGATCAGTAAAATATCATTAGAGTGATAAGCAATCATACTAATCCTTTTTTATAGCCCTCTGTCTTTTGGCTTCGATTGAATACAAAATAGATCCTGACAAACAAAGCATGATAACGCACAATGATACAAAAATAGAGATGTGGATTCCAAAAAATTCAATCAACATTTTAATACCGATAAAAATAAGCACGATAGCAATACCTTGCTGCAGGTAATCAAATTGATCGATTGCACCTCGTAACAAAAAGAATAGAGATCGCAAACCTAACACGGCAAAAATGTTAGATGAATAAATAACAAGAATATCGTCAGCACTAAACCCTACATTTGCTTTTTCGCGAACCAATGAAACTACTGTAGGTATTGAATCTAACGCGAAAGCTATATCTACTGCGGCTAACATCAAAACGACAACAGATAAAGTAGTGAAATACACCTTACCCTTTTGATTTATAAAATATTTCCCTTCAGGATCGGCAAGTGTCACCCTAAAAAAACGAGTAATTAATTTATAAATACGTGTACTCCCTGGATCAAATTCAGCTTCATCTTTTTTATTGAAAAGATGATATCCCGTATACAAAAGGAAAAAGCCAAATAAATACAATATCCAGTGGAAGCGATTAATCAACTCAATACCTAAAGCAATGAACACGATTCGAAATACAATGGCTAGAAGAATTCCGATTAACAGAACTCGACCAGAATCTGATGGCTTGATTTTGAAATAAGTAAAGATTAATATAAATACAAAAATATTATCAATACTCAACGACCACTCCATGAGGTATGCAGCAAAATACTTGGTAGACAAAATGGTTGATTTTTCAACCCACAAAAAAATACAAAATGCAATAGAAAGACTTACCCAAAAAAGAGTTTGAATCAATGCTTTTTTTATACTAATAACTTGATTCTTCTTACTCATTAAGCCAAGATCGAATATCAATGCCCCAACAAGCAATAAGCCAAACGTTAAATATGTAACTTGATCTATTGTCATATAAATTTTAATACAATGCTCTCAAAGGTAATCATTCCTAAGGGGTCTTGGCTAGGCCTGATGGGCAAATCTTCTTTTTCGCAAAAATGGATACCCTATTGAGAGAAGCAAAGGAAAAACCAAGGGTAAGAGTATGTTCAATAACTGCCAGAATAATCTATCTCTCTCTAACAGCTCCTTATCAAGTAATCTCAGCTGATAGGCTTTTGAGCGAGTACTCATAATACCAGCTCCCCCTGTTAAATAAAAAAGGGAGTTACTTATAAAATCCTTGTTAGCAAATTGCTCGCGCGTATACGAATTAATTCCCATGGGCAATGGTCCGTCGCTTTCACTGACTGTATTTAACAATATATCGGCATCAGAAATGAAAATCATACTATTCGGCAGTTGACAAGAACTAACAAATCCGCCACCTTGATTATCCTGAAGCTCAATCAATTGAGCAGCTGTTAATCGATTAGAGAATAAGGAATTAAATTTCCCTTCCACTAGGACAGCTACAGGGATTTGCTTTTTTGTAAAATAATTTAGATCTTCTTCAGTTTTAATACTCTTCCACTCCACAATAGCAGGGGTTTGTAATGAACGAGAGAAGTCGGATGTTGAAAGCAATAATTGATGCGTTATACCATTCGTCGAAATAGTATCGATTGATTGGGGAAATGCCGATAGAACGTAATCTAAATTTTTTGAGATAGGATGCCCAACATTATTACGCAATAAGGGTGCATAAGGCCATGGCAACAACTCAATTTGTGGCTTGTCACCTATACTCCCAATTACCGAGGGAACCTTATCACATTCTAGATCCTGTACTAAATCCTTGTTGATTCGAACGCCATATCTGAAAAATTGATCCTCTAAATCAAGATTCATGTCGAATGCCACAAAAGACCCACTACTTCGTTGCAAACTATCCATACTGGCATAAAGATTGTCTATTGCCCACAACATTTTCCCTCCATGCATTACATACTGATCAAGCTTCAATTTTTGTTCAACTGAAAATGATTGAGTTGGTCGCGCAACGATAAGAGCATCAAATGAAGTAGGAATAAATTCAACGCTATCTATTGGCACTATCTTAAATGAATAATCTTTCCTCAAAATTCGCTCTACTAAATCATAAATATGCATATCGACTGGCTCTCCATTGCCAATCAAATAACCAATCTGTTGGAGCTTCTCTTGATTAATTTTTACAATAGCTTTGGCAATCTTAAATTCTAACAACGCTTCAGCGTTATTCAAGGAGGCCAATCCATTCAAATTACTTTGTCCTTCAAGGAAATCAATGCCAATTTGCTTTCCATTACTCGACAATATTGCTCCAGGGAAAACAAGCGTTTCCTGAGACTGTTCCCCTTTTTTTATTTGTGCCTTAACATTGGTTGGGTTTATACCGATAGCTTGTAAGGAATCAAAGAGAATCGCTTTTGTCGTATCAGCTAATCCTTCACCAGGCTTCTCAAATACAACGTTGAATTTTCCCCCACTAAACGACTTGAATGCATTAGCAATATCTTCAACGGAATTACCAAGGCGTTTGAAACCAGCAGGCATATCCCCCTTCAAGTAAACCGTCAACGTCATAGACTCATCGATAGAGCTAATAAGCTTCTTGGTTTGATCAGAAATGGTAAATCGCTTTTCCTTCGTTAAATCTAAACCAAGATGAAAATAATTAACTGGAACATTAATTAGCAGAAGAAATACTACGAAGGCGAAGAGTTTGATGCTGTTCGTTGAAGTAGACTGCTTTTTATGATACTTGCTTTTTACTTTTTCGATGGCAAGTAATAAGAAAAACAATACGACAGTTAAAAAGTAAACTACATCCCGTAAATCAATAAACCCCTTACTTATATTTTTATAATGAATCTGAATGCCTATCAATGAAATATAATACCCTAAGCCCGATTGTAAAAAAGACAAATCAGCCAGGGAACCGAAAAAGCTATATGCTATATAACAAAGCAAGGCGCTCAACAGAAAAGATATGACAGAATTCTCCTGCATACTGCTGGTAAAAATGCCAATGGCACTGTAAACAGCGCACAACAAAAATAAACCAAAATAAGAGCCGACTATAGCCCCAAAATCAATTCCACCCGTTGAAAGTGATGAAATAGAAATAATATAAACTGCTGTAAACAGAATTGATAGGATAGCAACAAGTAGGCTTGAAATAAATTTAGAAAAAATCAGTTCAAATTTTCTGATAGGACTCACGCTTAGCACTTCAAATGTGCCATTACGGTATTCCTCACTTAAACTTCTCATTGTGATTGCCGGAATTAAAAAAAGAAGCAACAAGGGGGCAAATTCAAAGAAAGAGTCTATCGAAGCATAACCAGCATCAAGGATATTAGACCCTGGTAGAAAAAAAAGGTAAATGCTACTTGCCAATAAAAAAACTCCAATGGTGATATAACCCAACAACCCACTGAAATATTGCCGTAATTCTTTTTTAATCAATGTGAACATATACAAGCTAGAGGATGAATACAACTTGTGAAAATAACTGAAAAAAAGGGTTTAAACCCCATTTTAACAGAATGGAAGATAAATAATTTGCAGGCAGTAGAAAAATGTGAAAAATGAAAAGTGCTGTATGCCTAACCTTATCAACTTTACTAATTGGAATTTCACTGAGCAACTATGCTCAAAAGCGTTGGGATGGAGAAGAGGGTGATGGACAATGGAACTCCGCCCGGAATTGGTTACCGGATGGAGTTCCATTATATAACGAGGCAGTGATATTAAATAATGATCTCATCCCATCATCTTATCACGTAACGTTACCTTTCTCAAATACTGTTGTAGAATTTTTTTCTCTACAAATCAATGGTTCACCCCAGCAATTAGTCTCTTTAGAAATACCTGACGGGAGCACAGCCTCTCCTGCTATCATCACCCAAAACATCACTATTGGGAAAAATGGACTTATAGTCAACAGCTCTGGGGCTCCCGCAGGAAATACGTTTTCACTATCGGGATTTATAAAAATTGAAGACGGCGGAAAGTACATTCATAAAACCCTTCGTGGCAATGCCTATTTAATATCAAAATTACTTATGTCATCCGGCTGCGAAAAAGGAATAGTTGAATTTGATGTACCAGGTAATGCTGGGTATACCTTATCCCTTTCAGGAAAGGAATTTGGATGCCTCGTATTAAATTCCGAAAAGGCTGGCGGCAAAAAATCATATTCCGCAAGCGGTAGTGGTGACTTAATAATTAACGGGGACCTTCAAACCGAAAAAGGTGCGACCCTTATATCTTCACTAACTAGCAATATTCACGTGAAAGGGAATATAATAAATAACGGTAGCCTTTTCCTAAATCCTACATCAAGTGGGGCCAATGGCAGAGCACTTCTTTTCAAAGGCGATAGCTCTTATTTTTTTTCAACTGGAATATTTCAACAAAATAACAATTTTAAAAAAATACTCATCGACTACAATGCTTCGCTAAGATTATTTTCACCCATGAGCATAAGCAATGCCTCCACGAAGTTTGAAATAAGTCCAAATGGACTGTTCAACCCAGATACTACCTGTGTACTCGGCGGCTCCTTCATAGCTGATAGCTCTGCTGTGTTAACTATAGGCTCTGCGGATGGCATTTCACATGAGAATGGACTTGGAAACATACAATCCAACTCGATGGAATTTCACCCAAAATCACGCTTTTTATTTGAATCAAGTGGTGATCAAAAATGCGGAAACGCTTTCCCGGAAAAATGTGCTTATGTCAAGATGAATAAACCTGTTGGAAATCTAATATTAACTAAACCCATTCTTGTATCGGATAGCATCTCACTCATTAAAGGGAAAATTATAAGCACAAAAGAATTCATAATAACATTAAATGGAAATTTTACACAGTCATCGCAAAACCCAAGTGACTGGAAGGCTGGAAATGAAAATAGCTTTATTTGTGGTCCATTGAGTTATATTTCAGATACATTGAACGAATTAGAGTTCCCTACTGGCAAAAACAATCAATTCTCACCATTACGAATAACAAGAGATTCAAATTTTCCTGCTTCATATACAGTTGAGTATTTTGAAGGCCCTTCTGAAAGGGTTGACAGCACGAAGAGTTATCCACTTCAGCGTATTTCAAAAAAAGAGTATTGGGGAATAGATAAAAACACTTCTCTAGCAGAACAATCAGCAACTGAAAAAATATCGCTATACAAACATCCAACTAGTTTATCCGAGCTCACTCAATTTCCAGTTATAGCTTGGTACACGAACGATACAAGAATATGGACTGCCATAAATCCCAAATCAAATGGATTTACTTCAACATCAATTACGGGAACATCGTTTACGATAAAAAGCGGTGAATGCACATTTGGTGAAGTCAAAACGATTGCACTACCTTTTAACGACTTAACCCTTAGCTATTCTAAACGAAACAGGCAGACTGATTTAATATGGCATTACAACAATGACAAGGAAGTGGATTTTTACCAAGTTGAAGAAAGCTTAGATGGAAAAACATTTAAACCCGTTTATGTTAAAGAATCAGGAAATACATTAAATATGACATCCTACCATTATGAATTTATTCCCGATAAATTATATGACAAGTACTTTCTGGTGAGTGCATTTAGAAATCAAACGAAAATAACGCAGTCGAATATCATTCACATAGGTAGCCAATTTGTCGAAACAATACTTTATCCGAATCCTGCTTTAACAACATTATTTATCAACGCAACTAAAAAAACAGAGCCATTAACACATATTTACATTGTTACTCAACAAGGGCAACTAATTCAGCCAAGATGGAAAAATAATAATGGGACTTATGAAATTGATATAGTGAATATTACGAAAGGAGTATATACTATTCTGTTATGCAGGAAGGATGCACTAGTTGAACAGAAACAATTTATTAAAGAATAAAAGGGCCTATATGTGCATGGAATTAAACTGAGAAGCTTTCTCCACATGCACAGGTTCTACTAGCATTCGGATTCATAAAATGAAACCCCTTGCCTTCTAATCCGTCTGAATACTCAAGTATAGTGCTGAATAAATAAAGAACACTTTTTCGATCTGTAACAAGCTTCATGCCTTTGTCTTCAAAAATTTGATCTCCGGCTTTCACCTCATTATCAAAATCCATTTTATAGGTAAGACCAGAACATCCCCCACTTACAACACTGACACGGACAAAATAATCATCTCCCTTCCCTTCGGTAGTCAATAATTCAAGTACTTTTTCTTTTGCACGTTCACTTATATAAATCCCATTCATCATGGTCGTTTCCATACTTTATTCGTTTACCCTACAAAATTACACATTCCCGCTTATCCAATCATGATTGTCAAATGAATTGTACATTTATATAAGTTGTAGATGAAGTATTTCCCCAATTCAGGAATAGAATTATGCAAAAAATCGAACATATAGGCATAGCAGTCAACTCTTTAGAGAAATCAATCCCCCTGTTTGAGCAGTTGCTAGGAACGCTTTGCTATAAAACAGAATGCGTAACATCAGAAAATGTGAATACTGCTTTCTTCAAAACAGGAGAAAGTAAAATTGAACTTATTGAGGGCATGGTTGAAGGAAATGTAATCCAACAATTTATTGAAAAAAGGGGGGAAGGAATACATCATATTGCCTTTTCTACTGATGATATAGAATCAGAAATTGAACGACTTAAATCACTGGGATTTGAATTTATTCATGATGTTCCCAAAAAAGGGGCAGACAATAAACTCATTTGTTTTCTAAAACCGAAATGCACAAATGGAATCCTCGTTGAACTTTGCCAAGAAATTCCTAACGAAGGTTAAGCAGTAATATTCAATTTATCCACTGCACTTTGAGCAGCTAGTTGACTTGCGTCTTTCTTATTAAAGGCCTTCCCTTCTGCAATCACTTGCCCATCTAACATAGCCCCAACTTTAAACAACCTGCGCCCATTTTCCATTTTTTCCTCAAGGGTTTCAAACTCTAACAGTTTTCCATTACGATTAGCCCAACTGTATAATTTGTTTTTTTGATTGATTTCTAGTAATTCCAAGTCTTCTGCCACTAGGTGAGGAATGATGATTTTTTTTAATACCCAGGTCTTTGTTGCCTTATAGCCTTTATCCATGTATACGGCTCCTATCAAGGCTTCTAATGCGTTGCCAAAGATTTGACTGGATTTCAATGAGCTATCACTCTTGTTAAACGAAGTGAGTTTCTTTAGCCCCATCTTTAATGCAATTTCATTTAATGTTTGCCTATTCACCATCTTACTTCTCATTTCAGTAAGAAAACCTTCTCCCTTGTATGGATATTTTCTAAAGAGATAGTCTGCAATAATTCCACCTAAAATAGCATCACCTAAGTATTCAAGTCGCTCATTGTTATCTGTAGCTTTTTCTTTTATTGACCGGTGAGAAAGTGCAGAAGAATATAAAGAAATTCTGCCTGGCATAAAACCAAGTAGATTGCATAACTGACGAAGAAACGCCTGCTTGCTTTTAGCACTAAAAAAATATTGTATTCTATAAAACACCCTGCGAAGAATTACTTTATTTGGACTGATTGTCCTACCAATAACTTAGGGAAAGACGCTCAGATAATTAAAGATACTTCTTTACAATGAGAGAAGCATTATGGCCGCCAAACCCAAATGTGTTACTAAGGGCTGCTCTAATAATTTTCTTTTTGGGTTTCCAAAAAGTGAGGTCTAATTTAGGGTCTAAAGCATCATCATCTGTAAAGTGATTGATGGTTGGAGGGACAATATCGTGCATCACGGCGTAAATAGAAGCGATAACTTCAATAACCCCCGCTGCACCGAGCAAATGACCTGTCATTGATTTGGTAGAACTTATACTTAGTTTGTACGCATGATCTCCAAATACACCCAAAATTGCTTTTGTTTCTGCTATATCACCTAATGGTGTTGAAGTTCCATGTACATTGATGTAATCAATATCTTCTGGGTTCATTTTAGCATCTTGAAGGGAAGCACGCATAACGTTTAATGCACCTAATCCTTCAGGATGTGGAGCAGTAATATGATGTGCATCAGCGGTTGCGCCGCCACCAGCTATCTCAGCATAAATGGTTGCACCCCTTCTAACAGCATGCTCATATTCTTCAAGCACTAATGCCCCACTTCCTTCACCCATAACAAATCCATCACGGTCTTTGTCGAAAGGCCTTGAAGCGGTTTTTGGATCATCATTGCGTTCACTTAGTGCTTTCATAGCATTGAATCCTGCGACGCCCGCATCACATACCACTGCCTCACTTCCACCGGCAATCATAACATCAGCTTTTCCAAGTTGAATATAATGTGTGGCTTCAATTAAAGCATGAGTAGAGGAAGCGCATGCGCTAACAACGGCGAAGTTCGGACCACGAAAACCATGCCGCATTGATATGTGCCCGGCAGCAATATCAAGGACCATTTTTGGAATGAAAAAAGGATTGAACCGAGGGGTTCCATCACCTTTTGCATAAGCCATTACTTCTTCTTGAAAAGTAAGCAATCCGCCAATTCCACTGGAAAAAATCACACCTGTCCGATCTGGGTTGACAGTATCCTTACTAATTCCAGCTTGTTTGATGGCCTCATCACTAGCTACGATAGCCAATTGAGCAAAACGATCGATCTTACGCGCTTCTTTTCTATCAAGATAAGCGACAGGATCAAATCCTTTTACCTCACAAGCAAATCGTGTCTTAAATTTTGATGCATCAAAAAGAGTTATTCCATCGGCACCAGAAACGCCATTCAATAAACCACTCCAATAATCTGGAGCAGTATTGCCAATAGGCGTAATGGCACCAATGCCTGTAACAACAACTCGTTTTAATTCCATATGTGATGAGATAAGAAATAGGGAATCCCTATTTACTTAGCATGCTCTTCAAGATAAGTTACAGCTTGACCAACAGTGGTGATGGTTTCAGCTTGCTCATCTGGGATAGAGATGTTGAATTCTTTTTCGAACTCCATGATTAACTCTACTGTATCAAGTGAATCGGCTCCTAGATCGTTTGTGAATGAAGCCTCAGGGGTTACCTCTGCCTCGTCAACACCCAGTTTGTCAACAATAATTTTCTTTACTCTTGTTGCAATGTCTGACATGATTGTTAAGTTTGGTTTAATGAGGGCAAAAATAAACTATTTGGAACAAAAACAATTTTTCAGACACACTTCTATGGATTTATTTTTATGAACAATGCCATCCAACATAAAATGAACGAAAATTAAGCACAATAAAGGTCCAATTTTGTCCCAGATAGACCATTTTTACAAAAAATGCTTTTTAGCGTCTAGCTTCCACCCATTTTGAATTAATTTGTGGTATGCCAATAAAGATAATAGACTATAATTCAATAGAATACCGAGAAATGATTAATCTTAGGATGGAAATCCTAAGAAAGCCACTTGGCCTTAGTTTTACCCCCGAAACGCTCGAGAAAGAAAAGGAAGACATCTTGATTGGAGCATTTGACGATGAAAAAATTACAGCATGTTGCATTTTAACTAAAATCGATTCTAGTATAATTCAGTTACGCCAAATGGCCGTTCATCCAAAAATGGAGAGAAATGGATTGGGTGCATCAATTTTAGCCTTCGCAGAAAATATAGCTCGAGACGCAGGATTTCGTATTCTCATAATGCATGCTAGAAAAACTGCTGTAGGCTTTTACGAAAAACAAGGATACGAAATTCACGGAGATGAATTCTTGGAAGTATCCATACCCCATTATGAAATGAGGAAAAAACTTAGTTGAGTTTTATTTATTTTTAATGCCTGTCTTGAATATACGCCTCGCTTCATCAAGCGCTGATGAATCGGTGAATGCATTCTTAGGAATCAAAAAGAAAGTCTTATCATCAAAGTATAAATGAAAAAAACCAGGCGTTTCGTAATAGCGCTGAAACTCCCTCCAGGCCCACGTTCTCTTACCTGAAAAGGTTTGTATAAAAAAATGTTGCTCTTCAATAAAGACATCAAATTGATCTTTAAACGTTTTACTCTTTCTATAAATTAAAGCCGGCAACCAAATCCAAAATGCCCCCATCATTGAAATCCACAATACAGAACTCATCAAAAAAGGCAGTGGTGAGATAAGCTTAAAAGCATATAATACAGCAGCAAATAAGGCAAACACATTCACAAGAATCATCATGATCTTTATCTCCCTGCGGGAAATAAAATGATACCGCAACGCCTGCAACACTTTCGACTTTTCATATTTTATATTCAATTCCATCAGGTTCTTTTTTAAATGTGTCAACTACACTTTATTGAAGGCCATTACTTTTATAATTAATGATGCAAATTAAACATTAACCCCTTTCTATTCAAGCTATTTTGCACAATAAACCAATCTTGGATCATAAAAAAAGGCCAACCAAAAAGTGGTCGGCCTTAAAATGTATTAAATGAATAGACTAGCTACAACCCATGCTATTTCCACAATTCAAGCATTTATAGCAAGTGCCGCTTCTTACTGTGATATGTCCACATGTATTACAAGCTGGTGCATCACTTTGCATGCTCTTCATATACTCCTGAGTTCCATTTTCGGATTTAACTGCTAATGGTGCTTTCTGTTGCTTTGGGGCAGTAGATGCATTACCGGAAGGAGCAACTACTCTTACATCAGACAATTCAGGCTTTGAACTTATCTCATATTTATTTTCTGGCACAACATCCCAATCATCATTTCCTGTATTCATAACTTCTGGCTTGTCTTTGATATGAACAAGATCAGAACGATCTAAATATTCATATGCAAGGCAACGGAAGATGAAGTCTACAATAGAAGTAGTTGATTTAATATTCGGATGATCCACCATTCCTGAAGGCTCAAACTTAGTGAAAACAAACTTTTCTACGAACTCTTCCAATGGAACACCATACTGAAGACCCACTGAAACCGCAATTGCAAAACAGTTCATCAAGCTACGCAACGTTGATCCTTCCTTAGCGAGATCGATAAAGATTTCTCCCAATGTATTATCATTGTATTCTCCTGTTCTAAGGAAAATAGCTTGTCCGTTGATTTTTGCTTTTTGAGTATACCCACGCCTTTTAGCTGGAAGTGTTTTACGCTCAACAATTCTAGAAAGCTGTCTCTTCAATTTAGTATCTGGTGCTGCCTGCATCCTCTTTTGTAATTCATCAAGCAACTCATCTACAGAAAGTTTGCTAACATCAAGCATGGTGCTTTCCTGTGCCTCTGCTCCTTCGTCTTCTGTTGCCTTACTTTCACTTTTGTTACTAAGTGGCTGACTAAGCTTGGATCCATCACGATAAAGCGCGCAAGCTTTAAGCGCTAATTTCCAACTTAACAAATAGCAATCAGCAATTTCTTCAATATTTGCTTCGTTTGGAAGATTGATTGTTTTTGAAATCGCACCACTTATGAATGGTTGCGTTGCTGCCATCATGCGAATATGACCATGTGCATGAATATATCGCTCTCCTTTCTTTCCACACTTATTAGCACAATCAAATACTGGATAATGTTCTTTTTTCAAATGTGGTGCACCTTCAATCGTCATGGCACCACATACATAATCATTTGCAGCATCTATCTGAGCTCCAGTAAAACCTAATGCTTGAAGCATATTCCAATCAAAGTTGAAATACTGTTCAGCCTTGAACCCTAGACGCTGTAAACACTCTTCACCAAGTGTGTATACATTGAATACAAATCCTACTTCAAATGCAGCTAATGAAGCATCATCCAATTTTTTAATTTCTTCTGCAATAAACCCTTTCTCACTCAATGTCTGGTGGTTAATGAAAGGTGCCCCAGAGAAGCTTGCAGAACCAACTGCATATTTAATAATCGAATCTATCTCTGATGCATTGTACTTCAGGTTATTCAACGCTTGAGGAACAGACTGGTTAATAATTTTGAAATAGCCACCACCAGAAAGTTTCTTAAACTTAACTAAAGCGAAATCAGGCTCAACTCCTGTTGTATCACAATCCATAACTAGTCCAATTGTTCCAGTTGGTGCAATTACAGTTGTTTGTGCATTTCTATAGCCATACTTTTCACCAAGCTCTACAGCATCATCCCATGCTCTACAAGCTGCTTTAAGAAGGTAATCAGGACAATCTTTTGCTTTAATACCCTGAGGTTTGATGCTTAATCCAACATAAGCACCGTCTGCATCATATGAGGCAGCACGATGGTTTCTCATCACCTTAAGCATATCTTCTCTATTCTCACTGTATCTAGGGAACGGCCCATGAATTTTAGCAATTTCGGCAGAGGTCTTGTACGAAATACCAGTCATGATCGCAGTAATAGCACCTGCAATACCCCTTGCTTCATCACTGTCGTAAGGAATACCACTTACCATCAACATACTTCCTAAATTAGCATAACCAAGTCCAAGCGTACGGTAATCATAACTAAGTTGAGCAACTTCTTTACTTGGAAATTGTGCCATTAAAACAGAAATCTCCAAAACAGTAGTCCACAACCTTACTGAATATTCAAATCCAACTACGTTAAATGAATTATCGTCTTCGTTGAAGAACTTACGCAAGTTTGCTGAGGCAAGGTTACATGCTGTATTATCAAGGAACATGTATTCGCTACAAGGGTTAGAAGCACGGATTGGACCGCCCTTTGGACATGTATGCCACTCATTAATTGTAGTATCATATTGAGTACCTGGATCAGCACAACGCCAAGCGGCATAAGCTATTTTATCCCACAATGCTTTAGAAGGGACTTTCTTCATAACTCTGCCATCCATACGGCCTGTCAATTCCCAATCTTCTCCTTTAGCTAGTTTTTCAAAAAATGCATTGGGTATACGAACAGAATTATTTGAATTCTGACCACTTACTGTTTTATAAGCTTCCCCCTCGTAATCACTTGCATAACCTGCAGCAATTAAGGCAGCCACCTTCTTCTCTTCTTCAACCTTCCAATCAATAAAAGTTTCAATCTCTGGATGATCTAAATCCAAACAAACCATTTTAGCAGCACGACGTGTTGTTCCACCGCTTTTGATAGCACCAGCAGCACGATCACCAATTTTCAAGAAACTCATCAAACCAGAGGAAGTACCACCACCACTTAATTTTTCTCCTTCACCACGTAAGTTTGAAAAGTTTGTTCCAACACCTGAGCCATACTTGAAAATTCTTGCTTCACGAACCCATAAGTCCATGATACCACCTTCATTAACCAAATCATCATCTACACTTAGAATAAAACATGCATGTGGTTGTGGACGCTCATAGGCTGAGGTTGATTTTTTGAGTTGTCCATCATTTTGATCAACATAATAGTGCCCTTGAGGTTTTCCTTTAATACCATAACACTCATGTAATCCTGTATTAAACCACTGAGGTGAATTTGGAACACAAGCTTGATTTAAAATAGAATAGACCAATTCTTCATAAAACACAGTAGCATCTTCAGTTGAGGCAAAATAGCCATAACGCTCACCCCATACTCTCCAGCAATGAGCCATACGATGCGCAACTTGTTTTGCTGAAGTTTCACGGCCTAATGTTCCGTCTTGTTGAGGAACACCCGCTTTACGGAAATATTTTTGAGCAATAATATCTGTAGCAATTTGGCTCCATTGTTTTGGAACCTCTACATTGGTCATTTCAAACACCACTTCACCACTCGGATTTCTAATTACCGAAGTGCGATAGTCGTATTCAAACATATCATATACATTCACTTTGTCTGAAGTGAAATGTCGCGCAAATGCTAATCCCTGATTACTAGACATTGATTTGGATTTAGTAGTAGACATATTGATGAAAAGTTAATTTATTGTAAAAACTACTCTTTTTAGACAGAGCAGAGTACGAAAATATCTTTCCTTCCACTCTTTTCAAACGCCTAAATATCAACACCCTGTTGATAACTGCAGCAATCCATATTGGATGAGGGTTTCGAATTTTGTTCACTCTTTTTGTAAAATATTTTTTGGTTTTGTTCCCAAAAAAAGCTAAATACTAATATCAGTATATCCAATATCAAAAAAACTGACTTAGGTCACCTCATTGCATTATTCAATCGATATATTTGCACACATTTCCACAGAAAAAGTATTTATGCGCACTGCTACCCTATTCTCTGTTATCATACTAATATTTACATCCTCGAATTCCTATGCGCAAAAAAATAAATTTGCAGGATGGGGATTAATACAACAACAAATTAAATTAAATAAAAAAATTAGCCTTCAGGTCGAAAATAGCTATAGAACAGGGGATGATTGGAAAAATACTGAAACCTATATAATGCGTGCTGGTATTGCCCTCGGGTTAAAAAAAGGGTATTCACTATCTACAGGTTATATTTTTGTGAATAACTGGAAAACAATCAATGATGTGCATAGCCATATTGCAGAACACCGTATGTTTCAACAAATTTTTCACCAAAAAGAATACCATCAATTCATCTTTCAAGATAGAATCAGAACAGAAGAAAGATGGATGCCTATAGTTGGCATTCAAAATAAAAAATTTATTAAAGAGGGGGAAAAATTCAATGCCAGATTTCGTTATTGGGCAAAGGCAATCATTCCATTCTCCGGTATGTCACATTTTAAAAAAGGAATATATGGAGTATCTCAGGAAGAAGTCATGTTTAATCTAATTGGAGCTAAGAACACCAACAACAAATTTTTCGATCAATCACGCACATTTAATGGAGTTGGATACAGACTCAGCCACCTTGCTGACATAGAATTAGGCCACCAATTCGTGTTCTCAAAAGGAAGAAATACGGAAAACTTCATAACTAATGTAGTTATGCTCTCCGCATTCTTAAGATGGTAACGAGAAAATGAGTAATATCAAAACAAGCAATGCTCAATTCCACTCAATTCGAAAAGTTTTTCGCACATTTGCAACATAAGTCTTTGTGAAATCTAATGAATAACGCTATTTACCATAAAATATCTGAAAAAAAAGCTCAAAAAAGGAAGTCCTTTGTAGTCCTTATCGACCCAGATAAAACTTCCTTAAAAAATGCCGATACCTTGCTGCAACAGTGCGCAAGCGCAAAAGTGGATTTTCTTTTTGTGGGTGGTAGTTTAGTTGTTTCTGATCACATAGATGAGCTGCTGCAACACATCAAAAGAGAAAGTAATATCCCCGTAATTCTATTTCCTGGAAGTCCGTCTCAAGTATCAAGTTATGCTGATGCATTACTCTACCTTTCACTAATCTCAGGAAGGAACCCAGAATTACTGATAGGGCAACATGTTATTTCAGCTCCTCTGGTGAAAAAAAGTGGCTTAGAAGTCATTTCAACAGGCTATATGGTGATAGACGGCGGCGCCCCTACCACCGTTTCATACATTAGTAATGCTAGCCCCATCCCTGCCGATAAAAGTGAAATCGCAGTCTGCACCGCCATGGCCGGAGAAATGCTTGGCATGAAACTAATCTATATGGATGCTGGAAGTGGCGCCAAGACACCCATTACAGAAACAATGATTAGCGCCGTTTCCGCTAAAATTTCTATCCCTTTAATCATAGGCGGAGGTATAACCGACCCTGAAAAAGCCTATAGGAACTGTAAAGCAGGTGCCGATTTAATCGTTGTAGGCAATGCCATTGAAAAAGACCCCAAACTGATACAAGAAATAAGCGCAGCAATTCATGCATCCCAAACTGCTCAAACCACAGTTTAATCCATATCTTTAGGGAGATTTTTTTCACAAATAGAAAAAAAATTGTTTCTTTACATCCTTAACTTATTTCCTCAAGACCTAGATCAAGAAAAATGAAAAAAAACCTGACCTCTTTAACAATAGCAGAAGCGACGCCTGTCGTTTCCATGCGTTGGGTTTTTGCTGTACCAGCTGGAACAGTTTTTTTAAGTCGACCGATTCCATTTTTGGTACGACGTTGATAGATACCACCCCAGAACCATTGCGGTAAACAATTCAGTTCATTTTGCAGGCCAATATTTTGTCCTGTCGACTTTTTCAATTCGTAATAATGGAGCAAAAAACACAACAATTCAACATTTATATAGCAAGTAGCGAACACTTTAGCTTCGCAGAGCAAATCTGTGATGAAATGGAAGAATCAGCTAAAGCCAGAGGAACAGGAATCGCTAAACGAAGCCCTGACTACATAAGGCAGAAAATGCAAGAAGGTAAAGCGGTAATTGCACTCACCACCACAAACGAATGGGCTGGCTTCTGCTATATTGAAACATGGAGCCATGGAGAATACGTTGCCAACTCAGGTCTAATCGTAAAACCAGACCTTAGGAAAAGCGGATTGGCAAAACAAATCAAACATAAAATATTTCAACTTAGTAGAATTAAATACCCTAATGCAAAAATATTTGGACTTACAACGGGCCTAGCAGTTATGAAAATTAATTCTGAACTAGGCTACGAACCTGTAACTTACTCAGAACTTTCTCAAGATGAAGCCTTCTGGGCAGGCTGTAAGAGTTGCGTCAACTACGAGATTTTAATGAGCAAAGACAGGAAAAATTGTATGTGCACAGCGATGCTTTATGATCCAGCTGATCATTATGAGCCTCAGGAAACCAAAGAACTTTTCGAGACGAAATCAAAGTCTCTTGAACGATTCAATCGATTTAAACAATGGAAACTGCTAAAGCCATTCTTAAAGAAAGAAACAGGCTCGGATAAATCCCTTAAAAGTTTTTTATCCTTCTTTTTTAACTTCTAAAGACAAGCATAAATCATGTCAAAAAAAGTTGTCCTAGGATTTAGTGGTGGTTTAGATACCACATATTGCGTAAAATACCTTTCTGAAGAAAAAGGATACGAAGTGCACAGCATAATTGTCAATACAGGTGGCTTCTCCGAAGATGAGCTAAAGCAAATTGAACAACATGCACTAAAATTGGGCGTTGCATCACATACCTCTATCAATGCCGTAGAAAGCTACTATGATAAAATCATTCGCTTTTTAGTGTATGGAAATATCCTCAAAAACAATACCTATCCTCTAAGCGTAAGTGCAGAACGCTTAAGCCAAGCGATACATATAGCAGAACATGTGAAACACCTAGGAGCCGATGCTGTAGCACACGGCAGTACAGGTGCTGGCAATGATCAGGTAAGATTTGATATGGTATTTCACATCATGATACCCGGAGTTGAAATCATCACCCCAATCCGCGATTTAAAACTAAGTCGCGAACAAGAAATAACATATTTACAAAGCAAAGGCGTACAAATGAATGCCGAAAAGGCATTGTACTCAATTAATAAAGGACTTTGGGGGACAAGTGTTGGAGGAAAGGAAACGCTTTCGTCAAACGGGATGTTACCAGAATCAGCCTGGCCTACCCAAGTCACAAAAAACGTCCATGAAGAGGTAATACTTGAATTCAAAAAGGGAGAACTGAGTACTGTAAATAACACCCATTTTGATCATCCGTCTAAAGCAATTCAATATTTACAGAGCTTAGCAGGTCCCTTTGGCATTGGCAGAGATATTCATGTTGGCGATACCATCATAGGCATCAAAGGCCGTGTAGGCTTTGAAGCTGCTGCTCCTATGGTAATCATTAAAGCACACCATGCACTAGAGAAACATGTACTTACTAAATGGCAGTTACAATGGAAAGACACCTTGTCGCAATTCTACGGTAACTGGTTGCACGAAGGTCAAATACTAGATCCTGTAATGCGTGATATTGAAGCTTATTTAGAACATGCACAAGAAACAGTTACCGGTAAAGTATTCGTTCAATTAATGCCATACCGCTTTCAGGTTACGGGAATTGAATCTTCATATGATTTAATGAACAGTAAATTCGGAAAATATGGTGAAATGAATGCCGGCTTTACCGGAGATGATGTGAGAGGATTCAGTAAGATATTTGGCAACCAAACCATCATTTGGAATGCAGTACAAAATGAAAATAAAGAA
The DNA here is from genome assembly GCA_903951405.1 of uncultured bacterium. Lineage (GTDB taxonomy): Bacteria > Bacteroidota > Bacteroidia > Chitinophagales > Chitinophagaceae > Pollutibacter. The sequence continues at coordinate 3,610 of CAJBBV010000051.1, read as the reverse complement.
TAAAGTAAACCTTCCTGTATGAACAATAAAATTAACATTGGAATCATTGGAGGCGCAGGGTATACTGGGGGAGAGCTAATACGCTTAATACTCAACCATCCCAATGTTGACATAAAATTTGTTCATAGCAAAAGTAATGCAGGCAACCACTTATCCAAGGTTCATCAAGACCTCATTGGTGAAACTGAGTTGCTTTTTTCAGGTGAAATAAATCAACAGATAGATGTACTATTCCTCTGCCTCGGCCATGGAGAGTCTACTAAGTTTCTTGAAAGCAATGAAATCGATTCACGTATCAAAATCATTGACTTAGCTAATGATTTCAGAATCAAGAAGAATGCACTCTTTCAAGGAAGAGAATTTATTTATGGCCTTCCTGAATTAAATAAGCAACAAATCAAGGAAGCACAGAATGTTGCTAACCCAGGATGCTTTGCTACCGCGATTCAACTTGGACTACTACCTCTTGCGCAACAGAACATACTAAGTGAAATTTATACCACAGGAATCACTGGTTCAACTGGTGCTGGACAATCCCTTTCTAGTACTAGCCATTTTAGCTGGAGAGTGAATAATATTCAAGCATACAAAACGTTAACACATCAGCATCTTTCAGAAATAAATCAATCAATCAACCAACTGCAACCCACTGAGAATCATGCACTACATTTCGTTCCTTGGAGAGGAGATTTTGCTCGGGGCATTTTTGCTTCCTCCACACTGAAATGCGATCTAGACCTTGAAGCATTAAATTTATTATTTGCTTCCTTTTATAAGGATCACCCTTTTGTACATGTTTCAACCTCCGCTATCTCATTGAAGCAAGTAGTCAACACCAACAAGTGTGTGATTAACATAGAGAAATTAGACAATACAATTGTAATTCACACAGCAATAGATAACTTATTGAAAGGAGCCAGTGGTCAAGCAATTCAAAATATGAACATCATGTTTGGGTTGGATGAAAAAACTGGACTACACTTAAAACCACAAGCATTCTAAAATAAAAAAAATGAAAGCAACAATACTCGGCGCTGGAAATATCGGCATGGCACTTGCAGAAGGGCTCGTACAAAGTGGAACATGCAAAAAACAAGAGGTTACCCTTACTAAACGAAATCTGAAATCGTTGATTGAATTACAGAAAAAAGGATTCAAAACAAATCAATCAAATATTGAAGCTATAAAAGATGCTGATACCATTTTTGTATGTGTACTTCCACAACAACTTAATGAGTTGTTAGAGGAGATACAACCTGCAATTGACGCTAAAAAACAACTTATAGTTTCCGTAGTTACTGGTGCACATACAAGTGTATTTAAAGAGATTCTTGGGGATCGTATTCGTATCATACGAGCCATGCCCAATACAGCCATGAAAGTAAGAGAGAGTATGACTTGTTTGTCGTCTGCAAATGCAACACAAAAAGACATGAGCATGGTGCAAGAACTGTTCAATACAATGGGCCAAAGCATCATCATTGAAGAGGGAATGATGAGTGCCGCAACAGCGTTATGTGCATGTGGTATTGCGTTTTTCTTAAGAATAATAAGAGCAGCATCACAAGGTGGTGTTGAAATTGGATTTCATGCAGGCGACGCATTACGCATCGCTTCACAAACTGCACTTGGTGCAGCAAAATTACTTACTGAAAACAAGAGTCATCCTGAGCAAGAAATTGATAAAGTAACCTCTCCTAAGGGATGTACCATTGCAGGATTAAACGAAATGGAACACCAAGGCTTAAGTTCTGCTATGATAAAAGGCATAAAATTATCTGCAGATATTGCAAACAATCTTTATAAGTCATAATGAAACTATTCGACGTATATCCAATTAACGACATCATTATTTCCAAAGCGAAAGGATCAAGAGTTTGGGACGATAATGACAATGAATATATGGACCTCTATGGCGGACACGCAGTCATCAGCATAGGCCATACGCATCCACATTGGGTAAATAGAATCGAAACACAACTAAACAAAATTACTTTTTACTCAAATTCGATTAAGATACCTATCCAAGAAGAGCTCGCATCAAAACTGGGGGAAGTATCCGGCAAAAAAAACTTCGATTTGTTTCTTTGCAACTCTGGAGCAGAAGCAAACGAAAATGCACTTAAGCTCGCATCATTTCACACCAATAGAAAGAAAATTATTGCCTTCAAAAAAGGATTCCACGGCAGAACATCGCTTGCTGTAGCCGCTACAGACAATCCATCTATTGTTGCACCGGTAAATGAAACAAATAATATCGCATTCCTCCCATTTAATGACTCCGATTCCCTCACCGATTATTTCAAACTACATGGTAATGAAATAGCAGCAGTCATTGTAGAAGGGATTCAGGGCGTTGGAGGCATCAATGTAGCGAGCAATGAGTTTCTCCTCACCATAAGAAATTTATGTAATCAATACGGCGCAGTATATATAGCAGACAGTGTTCAATGTGGTTATGGACGCTCAGGTAAATTTTTTAGCCATGATTACGCTGGAGTAGATGCCGACATATACTCTATGGCCAAAGGGATGGGAAATGGATTTCCTATAGGCGGCATTATCATCTCTCCAATATTTAAAGCAAAACATTCCATGTTGGGTACAACATTCGGGGGGAATCACCTTGCCTGCGCTGCCGCACTTGCTGTGTTAGAAATTATCGAATCTGAATCGTTGATGCAGAATGCTGAAATGACTGGAAACTACCTTCAAGATGAATTGAAATCCATTTCAACCTTAAGTGGAACAAGAGGCCGAGGATTGATGATAGGATTTGATGTTCCAGAATCGCACAAAAACTTAAAAAAAGACCTTCTTTTTAAATACCGAATTTTTACTGGTGAGGCCAAACCAAATGTAATCAGATTGCTCCCTTCTCTTGGATTATCGTTAGAGGATGCCTCATTATTTATTTCAACATTGAAACAAGCAATTGCAGAATATCAACCATAACGCTATCATGAAACAATTCATTTCAGCCAATGATGTCCCGGATATTCCGGCACTCATTCAAAAAGCACTTGACTACAAAGCAAATCCTTGGAAGGACGAAACCTTAGGTAAACACAAACGAATTGGATGCCTGTTTTTAAATCCAAGCATGCGGACCAGACTGAGTACACAAGTAGCAGCAAAACAGCTTGGGATGGACTCTGTTATTTTTAACCTGAGTCAGGAAGGATGGGCATTAGAATTTGAAGATGGGGCAATCATGAATGGTACTTCGGTAGAACATGTAAAAGATGCTGCTCCTATTCTAGGCAATTACTTCGACATCTTGGCGGTAAGAACATTTCCAAGCCTACAAAATAGAGAAGAAGATAACAGTGAATTAATTATAAATCAATTTATCAAATATGCAGGCATACCAGTAATTAGCCTTGAAAGCGCTACTATGCACCCACTTCAAAGTTTTACGGACTTAATAACAATACAAGAGTCAGTCGCTGAACAAAACCTAGAAAATAAAAAAATAAAAGTCGTCCTTACTTGGGCCCCACATGTAAAGGCATTACCGCAATGCGTTGCAAATAGCTTTGCTCAATGGGTGAATAAATGGGGTCAAGCCGATTTTGTGATTACACACCCAGAAGGATACGAGCTGAAT
>CAJBBV010000050.1 GCA_903951405.1 uncultured bacterium | reverse complement strand
TACGCAGTCCACGGTGTTTTTTTATTGCACCTCTATGTCTTTAGCTTCATTGCTTTGTTGTTTTATTTTATTGTAGCCAAGTTAATTTCTTTCATTCACATGAATGTTTCAGGTATAGTTGGATTTGCAGTTTTTATTGGGGTTATACTATATGGGTATAAGGCATTAAAGAATTTTTATGGGCTGCAACGAGCGAAAGCACTGGGTTACTACTTTTCATTTTTAGTTTTTGCATTGATTTCAATGTTCTTGCTATTTTTATTTTACTTACTATTTATACTCTTGAAATTATGAGTTTGGAATCTACTTATTCCTTTTCTGCCTTACAGCAAGTACTGGATGAACTTCGCGAAAAATGTCCCTGGGATCGAAAGCAGACCATTCAAAGCCTTCGCCAGCTCACTATAGAAGAGTGCCATGAATTAGCTGATGCGATCACTGCGAATGATTGGAATGGCATTAAAGAAGAACTTGGCGATGTATTGCTTCATATTTTATTCTATGCTAAAATTGCAACAGAACAAAAACAATTTACCATTCAGGATGTGATGGAAGCCGTCCGACAAAAATTAATCTACAGGCATCCTCATATTTATGGTGATGTGGTAGTGCAAGATGAAGAAGACGTTAAACAAAATTGGGAAAACCTAAAATTAAAAGAAGGCAAGACTTCCATTTTAAGTGGAGTGCCCCGATCACTTCCGCCGATGGTTCAAGCTATGCGCTTACAGGAAAAAGCCAAGCAAGTTGGGTTTGAGTGGGAAAACAAAGAACAAGTCTGGGAAAAAGTGTTGGAAGAATCGGATGAAGTGCTGGAGGCTGTAAAAAATGCAGAGGCTGAACCAACGGACAAGAGTTTACAAGAGAAGATGGAAGAGGAGATCGGCGACTTGTTTTTTTCAGTAATCAATTATGCTCGGTTTTTAAATATTGATCCCGATAATGCATTAGCTAAGACCAATAGAAAGTTTATGAATCGTTTCCAAGCCATGGAAAAAATAGTGTCGGCCAAAGGACAACTCATGACAGATTTAAATTTAGCGGAAATGGATGCTATTTGGAATGAAGTCAAAAAAACTCAAGGTTGAGTTATCTTTTGGTATGCTGTCTAACTAAAAAACGTTCAAATTCATCTTTAGAGAAACTACTCAAGTTGTTTTCAGCGATTAATCCCCCTTTCTGTGCTGCCAAAACGCCATAGCGGATATCGTTGAAGCCATCAATATGGTGCGCGTCAGGGTTGATGGATAACAGCACGCCCTTTTGTTGTGCCTTACTCACCCAGGTCCAATCTAAATCAAGCCTCCTAGGGTGTGCGTTGATCTCAATGGCCACATCATTTGCTGCACACGCATCAATAATTTTATCATGGTCGATAGGGTAGCCCTTTCGGCTCAATAACAATCTGCCGGTAGGATGGCCAAGGATACTCGTAAATGGATTTTCTATGGCGGCGAGCAGCCTTTGCATTGCTTTTTCTTCAGTCATTTTCAGGTTTGAATGGACAGAAGCGATAACCATGTCAAATGTGCTTAGGAATTGATTGGAATAGTCAAGTGCCCCATCATTTAGGATATCGCACTCAATACTTTTGTAAATCCTAAACGGAGCTAGCTTCTGATTCAATTCGTCAACATATTGATGTTGTGCTTTTACGCGTTCTTCATTGAGTCCGTTTGCATAGAAAGCTACTTTACTGTGATCACTGATTACTAAATATTCTAACCCTCTTCGTATACACTCTGCTGCCATTTCTTCAATCGTATTGCTACCATCACTCCAGTCGCTATGGCTATGAATTATCCCTTTGATATCCGATGGTTGAACTAATGAAGGGGTAGGATTCAATTTTGACACATCTATGATTTCTGCAGTTTCTCTCAAGTATGCAGGAATGAAATGAATGTTTGATTCGTTAAATATTTCTTCTTCAGAATGATATCCTGATGGATTAAATGGAAAATCGTTTTCCCATCGTGCAATGAATTCTTCGCTTGATGATAATCGAAAATGCAATTCATGAAGATTAGATGTACTCGTGCAATGTATTTCAATTGCTACATTTTCATCACCAATGCATTCGATTTTTTCTGCTGATAGATTCGTTATGTTGAAGTTTCCAGCGGTGAAAAATAATTTTATATTTTCTAGGGAAACATCAGTTATCCACATCAATTTTTCGATAGTTGGGAGCTGTCTAGCGAATGCACCGGATGCTAAAATTGAATTATTTGGGAATGCTTGCTTGAGCAATTGATCAATATGAAGAGCATATAATTCAACTTCTGAATACAGAAAATGTCCTTGGTGTTTGAAATAAAATTCAATCGCATCTGCTACATTTTTTTGTGTTTTCTCTCCAAATCCTTTGTATAATAACAGCCGATTTTCATTACAGGCATAGAGTAATTCACCAATATTTTCAATGCCCATATCTTTCCAAATGGTGGAAATTTTTTTCGGCCCGAGTCCTTTAATTTGCATCATCTCAAGAATACCTTCGGGCGTTTTTTGAATGAGTGCATCAAGCGCATCTAATTTACCTGTTTCTAAAATTTCTATTATTTTTTTGCCAGTTGATTCGCTAATGCCTTTCAATGAAAACAATGCTGATTGTGGAATTGAAGCAAGTTGAACTGGTGCTTTTTCAATGCTGAAAGCCGCGCTGGCATAGGATTTGGCCTTGAATTCATTTTCTCGATGGATATCCATCAATTTGCTGAGTAGGGAGAACTGTTCGGCTATTGCGTAGTTGTCAAGCATTGTTTATGTGTGAATTCAGATTGAATAAATTTCGAATAAATTTTTGACATAAACTCATTAAAATAAAAAAGTCCCGCCGAAGCGGGACCTGTATTTTTTGCTCTAATGAAGGATTACTTCTTAGCAGCTTTCTTAGCAGCTTTTTTAGGAGCAGCTTTTTTTGCAGCTTTCTTAGGAGCAGCCTTTTTTGCAGCTTTCTTAGGAGCAGCTTTCTTAGCAGCTTTTTTAGGAGCAGCTTTCTTTGCAGCTTTCTTAGGAGCAGCTTTCTTTGCGGCCTTCTTAGGAGCAGCTTTTTTTGCAGTTGCCATTTTGTTTAGAATTTAATGGTTAGAAAAATGAATAACAGCGTAAAAGTATAAACACTTTTTGTTATTTACAAAAATATTTTTTATACACATTGGATGTTATCCTGCAACAACTGCCGGAGTTACCGAAACGAATGTTTTATTATTCTTTGTTTTTCTGAATTCTACTACACCATCAGTTACTGCAAAAATGGTAAAGTCTTTTCCAAGACCAACATTTTTTCCAGGATGATATTGAGTGCCACGTTGCCTCAAGATGATGTTACCAGATATCGCAGCTTGACCGCCATATATTTTTATACCAAGTCTTTTGCTGTGAGAATCTCTGCCGTTCTTAACACTTCCTTCGCCTTTCTTGTGTGCCATAACTTAAATTTTTAATGGATTGAATCTATTATACCGATCAGGCTATGCTGTCGATCATGATCTTTGTATAAAGTTTACGGTGTCCAATTTTTTTACGGAAACCTTTCCTTCTTTTCATTTTAAAAGCAATCACTTTATCACCTTGCACTTCGCTGATGATTTCTGCGCTTACTTTTTCTTTTACGTCTTTTCCAACGGTAAGTTTTCCGTCATTGTCTATTAACAATACCTCAGGGATATTGATTTTGTCTCCAACGCTTCCTTCAATATGAGGTACATACAAATGTTGTCCTGCTTGAACTTTAAATTGGTGACCAGCTATCTTAATAATTGCGAACATATTATTCCAAAATTTAGGAGTGCGAAGGTAAGAAGATTTTCCCTTCTCCCAAAGTTTAGGCCCAAAAATCTTCTTTCTTTGTTTTGCTTGGTTTGCCTAGAGGAGATTATCTTTGTTTCCTACCAGCGCTAAAACTATGAAGTTCAAATCATATTTCGCCAAACCTTTTGCCAGCGTAATTCAACGAAAACTTCAAAAATCTTCTCAAACAGCCCTAGAAGATCAGCAAATTATATTAAAAACCCTTCTCGCTCAAGGGGCTAAAGCAGAATTTGGGAAAGATCACCATTTTGGTCAAATTGCTGATTATTCCGGCTATAAACAGGCTGTTCCTATACGAGATTATGAAAAATATGCCCCATATATTGCCAAAATAAAGGAGGGCAAGCATAATATTTTATGGCCCGGCAAGCCTATTTACCTTGCAAAAACCTCCGGTACCACCTCGGGAGCTAAATATATACCGATTACTAAGGACTCAATCCCCAATCATCTTAATACCGCTAGGAACGCCCTTCTATTATATATAGCGGAATCTGGAAATGCCAGCTTTGCCGATGGCAGAATGATCTTTTTGTCCGGTTCGCCTGTACTCGACCGAGTCGGAGGGATTCCAACGGGTAGGTTAAGCGGTATTGTAAACCACCATATCCCCGGCTACCTGAGAAAAAATCAATTGCCATCTTACGAAACCAATTGCATTGATGATTGGGAAACAAAGCTTGATGGCATCGTTCGGGAAACCATTCATCAAGATATGACCCTAATTAGTGGTATCCCACCTTGGATGCAGATGTATTTTGACCGTTTAATGGAAAAAACCGGAAAGAAAATTGGCGATTTATTCCCTAATTTTTCGGTTCTAGTTCATGGCGGAGTCAATTTCAGTCCCTATAAGTCTAAATTAATGGATAGCATTGGCCGGAAAGTGGATACGGTTGAAACCTTTCCTGCCTCAGAAGGATTTTTTGCTTTTCAAGATTCCCTAGAACAGGAAGGTTTATTGCTCAATACGAATTCAGGCATTTTCTTCGAATTCATTCCAGCAGAAGAAATCTTTAATGAAAATCCGACCCGGTTAAGTCTAAGCGATGTTAAGTTGGGTGTAAACTATGCCCTAATCGTTAACAACAACGCCGGCCTCTTTGGATATAATATAGGGGATACGGTCAAATTTGTTTCTCTATATCCCTATAGAATCATAGTGAGCGGCCGTATTAAGCATTTTATCTCTGCTTTCGGAGAACACGTTATTGGCGAAGAGGTAGAATACAGCATGTTGGAGGCTTCTAAAAGCCTAGATGCTCGAATCGTTGAATTTACCGTAGCTCCAATGGTAGAACAAGGTAAGGGGCAATCCTATCATGAATGGTTTGTCGAATTCGAAGAAGTGCCATCAAACCTTGAGTTGTTTGCAGAAAAGGTAAATCAACACATGATGACGAAAAACATCTATTATGATGATTTAATCAAAGGAAATATCCTCAATCCGCTAGTTATCCGTCCACTTGCAAAAAATGCATTTATCGATTATATGAGGTCTATTGGAAAATTAGGTGGACAAAATAAAGTGCCTCGGTTGAGCAATGACAGAAACATCGCAGATCAGTTAGCTAAATTTGTCATCAAATAAATACTAATTTTATAGAATGAAATTTGATTTTTCTC
>CAJBBV010000049.1 GCA_903951405.1 uncultured bacterium | reverse complement strand
TACTCTTTGGAGAGCTTAAAAATCTAGTCCTAAGGAAAAATACCAAACAGGTTTTCCTGTAAAGAATCCACCCATGGGCCAACCAGCATCAACACGAAGGAAATATCCTAAAAGTGTGCTGCGTGCTCCAAATCCATACCCACCCACAAATGGACCAACACCGCCAGTTTTGATGGTTACTTGAACCGGAGGGGTGCCATAGGTAGCGTCAGGTCTTTTTATTTTGCTGAATTGACCATTCCATGCAGTACCTAGATCGGTGAATTGAATAAGTTGCAAGTTTCTTAAGAAGGCATTGTTGATAGGTCTGTTTAACAACGTACTGAAAATGGGCAACCTAAACTCACTATTCAATACAACGTTATTGTTTCCATTAGTAGCATTTTGTTTATGGCCTCTGAGGTTAAGCGCCAAGGTTTGAAAGGCATAGTTTTGATCTGGCGCAGGCCTCACTTCATTGTTAAATTTCGGATTTAACCATCCTTCTACACCACCGAGGTAGTATATCACTTTTTGTGACCCAAAGGAGAAATCTGCAGCGCCTCTTCCTGCCCAAATGAAATTCCTAAAAATCGGATAATAGTATCGTACATCTGTTCCAAAATTGAACATGTATTTTCCGGTATTATCAGACTTCACAAGCCTTGAACTTACGTCAGTGTATATTTTGAATCTAAACCCATTATAAATATTTAGTGTTGGGTTTATGGTGTTGTCGTGAACATATTCCAGTTTTACTAAGCCATATTTAAGTAGACTATCCGGTAGTGATACAGAAGGAGTGTAGTAGGGGTCAGATTTGATAACAACTCTATCGCTTCTGTATCCAACTGAAGCCCTTAAGCTTTTAATTTCATTGAATGGGTAGCTGATATTAAACTGATAGAGGTTTGATGACATTTGGTTCGATAAGTATGCTTTAATATCTCCCTGATCGAAAATTGGATAATTATCTTGATTGCTTCTATAATAGGTTAGACCCCAGTCAAAACGCTTTTTAAGGTTTTGGAATGAAGCGAGGTAGTCATTGTCTTTTAGATTAGTGGCTAATCTAAATCCACCAATAAATTTTTTATCTTCCATCAAATCGGATGCACCCATGCGTAATATGCCATTTAGTGCGTTGCTGTTTGAAAGGTAAATTGGTCCTGATCCACCGCCATAGGGTTGAAAGCGGTTTACAAGCACTGAATTATTGAAACCTGAAACAAGGTAATCGGATGCAAACTTTAATTTATAATCGTAGAGTTTCGCGTCTTTTATAATGTCTTCTTTTTTGGCCATTAATTCTTCGACGGATTCAATAGGTTTTGCTGTTTGCGCTTCTTCTTCAAACTCCGTTTGGAAAACTTTATTTTTAGGACTAGAGCTGTCTTTTAGTTCAACACTTTTCTGATATTGAATGGACTCTGACCGTTGCTTTTTTTCTTTTTCCAAAAGCTCTTTAATATAAGGGGTTGGACGTGCATTGACATTTCTACGGGTTAGGACAGATTCATTTATTTTTAGTTTGTAAAGAAATTTTAATTCGCCTTCTTGCCTAACCTCACTAACAAGATTATTGTCACCAGCACCACGTGTTTCTAGCAAACTGCTTTGGTAGTTGGTAATTGGGAAGGTATAGGTACTATCTTTTGTAATAGACATATAGGCTATGGAATCAGGTTCATCTTTGCTCCAGGCTTTTAAAGTGGAATCTAATTCTTTGCGTTCTGGGTTTCTTAATATCTCGTCCCCAATTTTATATACGGTGTCTAGCCCTGCTCTTTCTGTTTTGAAGAATCCAGCATAACGATTACCAATACCGTTAGCATCACTTACAAACGTGAAGTGATTAACATTATATTGTAATGGATACCTTGCTTGGCCATGAGGTTGATTGGTAAGTTGAGTGATTTGCCTATACTCACTCTTGTTCCAATTATCAACTAGAAAAACATTGAATGGATACCTTGATGGTAAAACAGAGTCTGCTTTCGATGCGTTTGGTAATGGCCTGTTCGAGGCAAAAATGATACCTGTTTTGCCAGGGAACGCCACAAATGATGCGTCCAAGTCATCATAAGGGTCATTGGTAATTTGTTGTGATGTTTGTTCGTTGATTTTATATACGAAAACGTCTGACTGGCCGTTCTTTACTGCACTTAAAATAAGCGTATTGTTATCGAGCATGAACTTAGCATCCTGAATAATTTGATAATCTGTAAGTTCTTGCTTGAATGTTTTTATTCCTGCCACCACATCAAAAACAAACATTTTGATTTTACCCTCTTCTGTATAGACTACTAATAGTCTTGTCCCTTTTGAGTCCCACGACATCAACGGGTAATTTGGATTGAGTTCGTCTTGATTGCTAAGTACCCCAGCTTTGAGGAGTATTTTTCTTTTTTCTGAGAGGTCTTCTAACAGAACACGATAGATTCCTTTTTTATATTGAACCATCGCATAGCTATTGTTTCTGGGAATAGGATTTGCCTGGAATCTATAGTAGTCAGTTCCATGATTAGATTCCTCAACGGCAACAACATTACCTTTAGGTTGATTTCTTCTGCCTTTAGTATCTGCAAGGTATTTATCTGATTCCAACTCCATAAACTCCTTCAGCAAATCTTTGAACTTCTTTTTTGTGATTTTAAGACTTGCTTGGTTTAGATTTTTATAAATCCTAGTGAGGTAAAGAAAATACGTAACATTTTCTTTTTTATAGTGATCAGCAAAAAACTTCCAGAAAGCATGTCCTGCCAATTGTTGTTCTTTGAATGCAAATTGATAGAATGATTTGTACTGATCGGAAAGTAATGCTGATTTTAGTTTGTCGTCTAATGAAGGGTTCCAGTTTTCACCTGCATAAGCGATATATCCTTCCGTAAGCCATTTGGGGAGATCTAGCAGCGTTTGGTTAGTTGCAAATTCGCCAAGATCGTCGCCAAAGAGTAAGTTTTCAACAAGAACCTGAGCAACACCCTGCCTAATTTGCCGTTGTAAATTTTGTAGGTTCCCGTCATAGTAAACAATCATTTTGTTGTTTACGAGTTTAGTGACCCCTCCTGTGTTTTGCCAATCTATACCAATCCCTATGTTCGACTGTCTATAATCGGTGAAACTATTGTAAACCACAATATTTGCTCTCCTTTGAAGGCCATATTCAACAAAATCTTCTAAATCTGGAAGTGCCTCTTCAGCCACTTTTGCAGCCATTTTTCCTAAAGCCAATCCACCATCGCTAAAATACGTATTGAAATTTTTGGTTTGATAGTACCGCCAATTGAATTTTTTGAATTGAACACGATTTTTTCCGAATTCAACTGAACTTACCTGTGCAATTGAATTCATGAAGAACATCAAGAATATGCCGAGCGAAATAAGTATTTTTTGCATGGTAGTATAGTTCGAATGATTGGATACTTTTGCTTTAAGCGCATATCCATATAACTTGCGTTAAAATTAACGCATTTACCCAACAAATCTCAGTCATGATAAACGTTAAAATTTTCACTTTTAATCCCTTGCAGGAAAACACGTATATCCTCTATAGTGATGATTTGGAATGTATTATTATTGATCCTGGATGTTATTTTGACCCTGAGCGGGAAAAGCTCAAGGATTTCATCCAAAAAACGGGACTAACCCCTATTTTATTGGTTAATACACATTGTCATTTAGACCATGTTTTTGGCAATAAATTCATTAAAGAAACCTATAATCTGGATTTGTATATTCATCAAGGTGAACAAGTCGTGCTGGAGCATGCTCCCACAAGCGGTTTAATGTGGAACATGCCATTTGATAATTATGAGGGTCCTATACATTATTTAGTACCTGGGGAGGTTATTAGGTTAGGGCAGGAGTCGCTTGATATCTTGTTCACCCCTGGCCATTCTCCAGCGAGTGTTAGTTTTTACGCTCAAGAAAGTGGATTCGTCATTGCGGGGGATGTCCTTTTTCGTGAAAGCATAGGCAGAACTGATTTACCGGGAGGAAGTCCAGACGTTTTATTAAAAAGTATCATGGAACAATTGTATGTGTTGCCTGATGAAACTGTTGTTTATTCAGGACATGGTGTGCCAACTAAAATAGGACATGAAAAGAAGCACAATCCTTATGTTCGGGCATGATGTTTTAAACGCTAGGGTATAGTTTTTTTAGCAGGGGGATTTTAATGAGTTCACTTTTTTCTTTTTTGGCCACATAGAACATGAAGGCAGTCATCAAGAGAATGCCTGTTCCATGCACTATAATAATGTTTTGATTTGTATTACGAAGAGCTTGATGTATTAAGTATAGGCCATAGGCTACAAGAATATAAACAATACATTTTTTCCATTCATATGGTATTGGATAATGGCGTTGACCAAGGAAGTAACTTATTGTCATCATGCTGCCATAGCAGACAAAATTAGCAATAGCACAGGCCAGAAATCCCATCGAAGGAATGAACAGGTAGTTAATCGCTATGGTAATAGCAGCACCTATGAAGGTGATCAATGCGCCAATATTATTACGGTTAGTAAGTTTGTACCAAATGGATAAATTATAATAGATGCCAAGAAATAATTTGGAGAGCATCAAGACCGGTACAATGTAAAGGCCATCAAGGTATTCAGGATGTTTATTTATACCCATAAAATATTTCCACACATCTAAAAATAGCACTACACCAAGAAAGCACAGGCAAGATGCGATTACAAAGAAGTTCATGATGCGGGAATAGGTTTCTTTGGCATTTTCCTTCGTGGAGTTTTTAAAGAAAAATGGTTCTGCACCCATTCGAAAGGTTTGGATAAAAATGACAATGAGTATAGCCAACTTGTTGTTAGCGCTATAAATTCCATTGGCTGCTTTTGATGCCGTAACCGTGCCATTGAATCGATGAACAATCATGAACCTATCGATTGTTTCATTAATTACACCGCCAAAGCCAACGATGATAAGGGGTGTCGAGTACATCAACAGTTCCAAGAAAAGTTTTTTGTTGAACGAAGGGCGATATTCGGATAATTCTTTGCTGAGAAATAATAGCGTGAATGCACTAGCAATAACCCCAGCAATAAATACGTATCCAATACCAATGTCTGGTTTATAGATTGATGAAAAAAATCCTGTTCCTCCTTTTTCTTGGAGTGGCTTACACACGAATAAGAAGAACATAATTAATCCAACATTCATCAAAATATTAAGCAGCTTGATGAGTGCAAATTTTCGAGGCCTTCCTTCAAAACGTATTTTTGAGAAGGGAAGTACCGCTAGGGTATCTAATGCAACGATGGCCACTACATACATTACATATTCGGGGTGCTGCCCAATTTCCATAAAATTGGCAACATGTTGAGCGGGTAATAGTAGAATTAGGCTGAAGATGGTTGTTGAAATAAGGAGGCTAGTAAGTCCAGTATTAAAAACTTTCTTTTCTTCAATCTGTTGATTAAAGCGGAAGTAGGAAGTCTCCATACCATATGTGAAGATGATATTCAGAAATGCCGCATAAGCGTATAAAATTGAGATATCTCCAAATTGTTCTGGAGCATAGATGTAGGTCAGGATGGGGTTAAGCAAATAATTCACAAACCGGCCTACAATATTACTTAGGCCATACCATACGGTTTGATTTGCAAGTTGTTTAATGCCACTCAATGGGTTGACTTTTGGACAAAGTTAGTGTATCCAATGGAAGTTGGTATGCCTGATTTAGTGCTCATCTCTGCCTACTTTTTTTCTGAGTGCCTTAGTTTTAGCACTTATTTTTTTTGCTTGTATTCTTTTTTCTTTTGATGCTTTTGTTGGCTTACTAGCAATTCTGATTGTTTTCTTCTCAAGTGATTTGTTGATGAGTTCATTCATCCTTTTACTTACGATTAATTTATTCCCAAGTTGGCTTCTATCTGTTTGGGATTTGACATGCAGCTCACCCAATTTATTGATTCTATTTGCAAGTTTGAGAAGGATAATTTCCTTTTGTTTTTCGGTCAGGAATTTGCTTTGACGAATATCAAGATAGCCCATGACCATGGTTTCTACTTTATTTACATTTTGCCCACCTTTACCGCCACTTCGAGCGGTGGTGAAAATGATTTCACTGCTTATGTCTATCTTCATTTCATAAATTTACATAACCTTATCTCATTTTTTATGCGTGCAGTCATTCAACGTGTTACAGAGGCTTCGGTCAAGATTGATGGGGGTATAGTTGGGGAGATACAAACTGGACTTCTAATCTTACTAGGAATTGAGGATGCCGATACGGTAGAGGATATTGAATGGCTTTGTGCAAAGGTTGTAAACCTAAGAATTTTTAATGATGAGCAAAATGTAATGAACTTATCAGTTTTGGATAATGGGGGTGATATTTTATTAATAAGTCAGTTCACCCTACAGGCCTCAATAAAAAAGGGGAATAGACCCTCTTATCTCAAAGCTGCCAAACCTGAAATTGCCAATCCAATCTATGAACTGATGATTAGTCGCTTAGAACATGCATTGGGCAAACCAGTTGCTTGTGGGAAATTTGGGGCAGACATGAAGGTGGCGCTTTTGAATGACGGACCGGTTACCATTATTATTGATACAAAAAATAAAGAATAGTATGACCATCAGAGAAGCACAAGATCAGGTTGATGTTTGGATTAAAACATACGGGGTACGTTATTTCAGCGAACTCACTAATATGGCTATCCTTACTGAGGAAGTGGGTGAGTTGGCACGTGTTATGGCAAGAAAATACGGAGATCAGTCGTTTAAAAAAAATGAGTCAGCAGATCATCTTGGCGATGAAATGGCTGATGTGCTTTGGGTCCTGATTTGCCTTGCAAATCAAACAGGGATTAACTTGACTGAGGCCTTCACTCGAAACATGGAAAAAAAGACACTTCGAGATGGAGATAGGCATTTAAATAATGAAAAATTAAGCTAATTGGTTTCGTTTTAAAATTACATACTCGGTAGCCAATTGCCCTCCCTTCTTAGAATTTACCATCATATTAATTATCTTTGTCCGTATGATATCAAACGATCAACAAAAGTTTCAGGCGATTATTTCCCACTCCAAAGAATATGGATTTGTATTTCAATCCAGTGAGATATATGATGGACTAAGTGCTGTATATGATTATGGCCCATGGGGTAGTGAATTGAAAAAAAATCTTCGTGAAGCATGGTGGAATGAAATGACACGCATGCATGACAATATTGTAGGTATTGATGCTGCCATTTTTATGCACCCAACTACTTGGAAGGCATCTGGGCATGTTGATAATTTTAGTGATCCAATGATTGATAACAAGGATTCTAAGAAGCGATATAGGGTAGATCACCTCATTGAAGGATTTGCGGATGAGTTAGTGAAAGCGGGTAAGACTGCGGATGCTGAGCAACTTCTTGCAACAATGGATTCATTATTGGCTGCAAATGATTTTGCTGGAGTGAAGCAACTTATTGATGCTAAAAATATGAAGTGTGCGGTAAGCGGTACTTGCAATTGGACAGATGTGCGTCAATTCAACTTGATGTTTTCTACTCAAATAGGTTCAGTAGCGGAAGAGGCAAATGAGATTTACCTTAGGCCTGAAACGGCACAAGGTATTTTTGTCAATTTTTTAAATGTTCAGAAGTCTGCCCGTATGAAAATCCCATTTGGAATTGCTCAAATAGGGAAGGCATTTAGAAATGAAATCGTAGCAAGACAATTTATTTTTAGAATGCGTGAATTTGAGCAGATGGAAATGCAATTTTTCATTCGTCCTGGTACTCAACAAGAATGGTATACTTATTGGAAGGCTGAACGAATGAAGTGGCACACTTCCATGGGTATACCTGCTGAAAACTATCGTTTCCATGATCATGTTAAATTAGCTCACTATGCCGATGCGGCGGTTGATATTGAATATGCATTCCCAATTGGGTGGAAGGAAGTAGAAGGAATTCATAGCCGAACTGATTTTGATTTAAAAAGTCATCAACAATACAGTGGAAAAAAACTTCAATATTTCGATACAGAAATAAATCAGAATTATGTTCCGTATGTAATTGAAACCTCTATTGGTTTAGATAGAATGTTTCTGCTTACCCTATGTCACGCCTATCACGAAGAGAAGTGGACTAAAGAAGACGGCACGGACGATAGTAGAGTAGTCTTGAAAATCCCTGCTAAAATTGCGCCTATCAAGTTGGCCATTTTACCACTTTTGAAAAAAGAAGGATTGCCTGAGATAGCAAGAGAAATCATGAATCAGTGCAGGAATGAATTCTATTGTTTTTACGAAGAAAAAGATACGATTGGGAAAAGATACCGCAGGATGGATGCACTTGGCACTCCTTTTTGTATTACCATCGATCATCAGACTAAGGACGATCAAACAGTTACTATTCGTTATCGAGATACCATGAAACAGGAGCGAATTCCAATAGAAGGATTGGTAGATTTCATAAAGAGTAAATTCTAGTCAATCGCTTTTACTTGCTATTGTTTGGTTACTGTGTTAATTATGCGGCCGATGATTTCTTTAAAAAATCTCGCCCATCCATCAAATGAATCTGATGTTGGAATAAATGCAGCTGCGTCTAATTTAGTAGCAGATGGAAACATGCCGAAGGCACATGGATATGGCCTAATTTTTAATCCTTCTTTTTCAAAAACTTCGGTAGCCCTTGGTATATGGAATGCCGATGTGATGAGTACTAGCTTTCCTTTCAGTCCACCGAGGCTGTCGATTAATTTATGGGTGTACTCGGCGTTTTCTTTTGTATTTTTTGATTGTGCTTCAATATAGATATCTTCTTTTGGGATGCCTAGATCAATTAAGCTTTTAGCAATGAATTCTGCTTCTGCAAAATGTTGTTTTACGAAAATGGCGTTTCCTCCACTAGCAATAATTTTTTTAATATGCCCAGTTTTGTAGAGTAAAGCGGTTTGGATGAAGCGGTCAGAGGATTGATTAAAATGTGGTATTGCATTTACTTCATCAAAGCTTACCATTCCTCCTAACACAACACCAACTTCATACTGTTCATTTGATTTCATTGGCATTGGGTTGGCCTGAAATTGAATGAGAATGAGATTAATGAGCAAGGGGTTTGAAAAAAACAATGTAATGCCAAGGCAGATGATAATAAGTTTTTTTCGTCTGCGTTGATCACCTGAAAGTATTGATGCAATCAATAAAATAATGATCCAAATAAATGGATTTAGGAAAAATGACAATACTTTAGAGAGTATAAACATATACTTATATAAATGCATTGAAGATATTAATCGTATTGATTAATTTTTTATAATGCTTCTAGTAAATTGATATTTTCTGTCGAGTGATGTTACTGTAAGAATGTAACTTCCTGCAGCAAGATGGCTGATGGATATTCTGCCATTTTCGTATCCAGCTTCTTTCCGGTAAACTACAGCTCCATTCATAGCAGTGAGTTGAATGCTTAGTTTTTTTATGGAATACATGTTTCCTACTTGGAACTGCAATTCATCATGAGCAATGGTTGGGTAAGCCGTTTTTATGAAATTTAAATCATTTCTTATTGGATTTGTTACTGCGGTTATCAGTGGCACTGGATCTCCGATATAAGCAACGAACATTCCATTTCCATGTGTTCCTGCTACAAGCGTATTGTCTTTCCATCTATAGGCAAGTGAGTTTACTATAGCCGTATTGATCATCTCTGAAGGTTGGCCAGCTAATCCAATTTCCCTAGACCATACTGTATTAGTTCCATTGATAGCAGTCGTGCTGAACAAGCCTGTAGAAGTCCCCACATAATATTCTATGCCTGTTGATTTGGCTACAATCTGACACGACCTAACGGATGGCAGTGTTAAATTTCCTTCTATCACTTGCCATACAGGTCGATCTGCAGTTGCATTGCCTGTCCAAAATATACTGTTTACGTTATAGTTAGAAACTATAGCAATAACGGTGTCTTGGTTTCTAGGATTGATGGCAATATCATTTACTACCCCAGAGGTTATTCCTAATGGGGTAATGTTAGTTGGACCTGTAGAGGCTGAAATATTTTGTGGGTCTTTTAGTCTATATATTTTTCCTGCAGACGTTCCCATGAGTAAGCAGCTGTTGGATGTATATGTACCAGCTGTAGTCGCCATTGAAAAAATATTACCACTTAATGAAGAGGCAACACTTTTCATCAAGGTCCAATTTGTTGGTGTCACCTTAGTAGCGTCATTTGTCCTAAACAAACTGTCGTTTGAAGCATAATACAGATAGTCAGTATTGTCTGGGTCTAAATGGTAATAGGTAATGAACTCTCCAGCGCCAGCAGTGCTTGGTTTGATAGGGGTATATAAGTTGGTGGAGAAATCAAATAATTTCATCCTATAAAATTGCCCTTCTTGCGCTGAACAAAATAAATATTGCTGTCCTGCTGTATTTTTTTTCGTCATACCTACTTGACAACCATCTCCACCAAGTAAAATGAAGTGATCGTTGCTATCTGAAAGTATATCAATAATTGGACTTTCAGGATTATCGCGAAAGGTCGTTGAATTATCCTGTGCTCCACCATAGAAAAGCCTACTGCCTGGGGTGGGATCGATGCCTATGTGATAATACTGAATAGTTTGGTATTGACTATTTGCGTTTTTCCATTCAGGACTAGTAGCAGTGATGTCTTTAATAAAAGCAATACCTCCATCTGATGCAATTAGAGCCCTATTAGGATTAGAAGGATCAAAGGAAAAACTATGGTTATCGGCATGGCTGATTGAGCTAGAATCGGTATATGTTGATGAGGATATGCCTCCGGCAAACAGGACACTGTCTTTGGTCGCAAATCCGTCTTTGGATCTAAATAAATTAACACCCCCAGCCAATACAATATTGGGGTTGGTTGGATGGATAGCAAGAAGCATATTATACCCTCCTTGCATCTCCATATATTTTAGTGATTTTCCATCTCTTTTGGCAACCAAGTTTTCCGTTAATTTTTGCCAAGTAAAAGGTGATGTTGACATGTCGCATTTAAATAAATCAGCCTCTGGTTTGCTTGCCCCATTGTCGGTGTTTTCTACCATGGTGTAGAGAATATTTTCATTAGAGGGAGCAATCGCTATCACTGTTCTTCCCCAACCACCACTATAATCACCAGCATTATTAGTTTTGTTGTTATAACTTCTCCATCCTGCTACTGAGTCGGGCGCATCTTTTATTCCTCCTGCTATGCGTGTAAAGGTTCCATTCCCGCCTGTTGCTGAAGTGAAGATTCCAGCGTATGCCCTGTCTTCATTTCTGCCACTCATGGCAATAATGATTTTTGATCCAGTCTGTGTAATCAACACATCTGCAATGCCACCAACTCCAGAAGTTAGTGATGTGCTCTCGAAAACACTTGACCAGGTAGCTCCTCCATCAGATGAGCGTACTACTTTTTTGTGGATGGCTGCATAGACGTCGCCCGTTGTAGGGTGTACTGCAATTTTATGGATGAAACACCAAGGTGATGAGAACGATGTGGGGTCGGTTACGCTTGTGGAGGGTAGCAACGACCATGTTAATCCATTATCAATGGATTTAAGAATTCCATTACCAAATACGAATGCTGAGGGATAACCTGCGGATGCTCCAATTGGCTCACCTGTGCCAGCATACCAGGTATCAGGATGAGTTGGGTCTTGAGCAAAAGAAGATACTCCTCTGATTTCAAATGGCGGGTGTACAAATTTCCATGATAATCCACCATCAGTTGTTCTAAAAATTCCGCCATTGATACCACCTGCAAGGATTATTTTATTGGTGGTATTGTCGAATCGCAGATCAAATGCAACAGCACGTGTTCTGCCACCATTTTGTGTTGGTCCGGCGGCAATGAATGTATTGCCCGTTTGAGCATTGCTATAGGGGTTATCACTCATTAAAAACTGGAGATCATTACCCGTACTACCAAATGTAGATTTGGGGATTTCAACAGGATTGAACAAGCCATTTCTTCGAATAGGCATTGTTTTTAGCCAAGCTAATTCCTTTGCGCGAATACCATCGGGTATTTTACCGGTTTTAGGGTCTCTTGTTAGGAGCCATTCGTAGCGTGCTCTTTCAATGGAATTTTTTTGTTCTAGCTCCTCATTTTCAGCATTATCATCCTCCGCATTTAATATGGTGAGGTTTTTTGAGATTGATTTTTTCTCTTGAGCAGTTTGTACTAAATAAATAACTGCTATGCTCAAAAGAAAAACCATGCCAACCGCTATTCCTGTTTTTTTAGAAATCATAGCCAATCTATTCGTTATTAAGCAATTTAAATAATTTTCTAGGCAACCCAAGCTTTTGTTCATTAAATAGTAGACTCTTAACAAATAAAAGGTTTAATCTTATCTTTGTATTCATAAGCGAGAATGAACCTGGAGTTTTTATTGGAGCGTTTTGGTCAATCCCCCCGTACGCAACAAATTGCGGACAAGATTGTTTTGCCCCTACCACAAAAAATTTCATGTGACCATCTTTCAGGAAGTGCATCCTCCTTTGTATTTGCTTCTTTATATCAGCTCCCTCAACTTTCGACCTATAATCACCTTTTTATTTTGGAAGACGCAGAGGAAGCAGCCTATTTTCATAATGATATAGAGAGCCTATTAAATCCAATCGACCTTTTTTATTTTCCTACTTCGTTTAAGTCAAATAAAAATTTTAGCATTCAAAGCAGTAGTCATGTGATGCTAAGAACTGAAATGCTTACCCGTTTTGCGACTGGGGGAAATAAAAAAATCATCATTACTTACCCTGAAGCCTTGATGGAGAAGGTTGTTCAAGCAGAAACCTTAGCGGGCAATATCATTTTAATTAAGGTCAATGACCATTTAGATACTGATGCGCTTATGGAACGGCTAGTGGGTTTGGGCTTTGAGCGTACGGATTTTGTCTATGAGCCGGGACAATTTGCTATGCGAGGTGGAATTTTTGATATTTATTCTTTTGGAAATGAAAAGCCATACCGAGTTGAATTGTTCGGACAAGATGTAGATTCAATTCGCATATTTGATCCTGAAACGCAGTTGAGTGAGCGGAAACTTCTTCAGGTAAGCATTATTCCCAATGCTGATGCTGAATTTGAAGACACAGAAAAAATTTCATTCTTTGATTTTATCCCAGCCAATACGATTGTATATACGTCACATTGGCAACTCTTTTTGGATCGGTTCCAAGACCATGAAGATAATTTACGGCTATTCTTAGCGCGTAAAGACGATTCGAGCATTCCAAAGGATATAGATGAAAAGATTATCCAACATTCGATTGACGATTTTACATCATTTCTTGAAGCGGAGAGCAAGTTGAAGCAATTCACGTTGGTTGAACTTGCACATGCGAGTACCATTCCCAATGCTAATTTTACGATTCATTTTGATGTTAAGCCACAACCGTCCTTCAATAGGCAATTTGATCTACTTATAAAGGATCTTTCTGCTCATGATTTAGCAAAACATCAAATTTATATTTTCGCAGAAAACCCAAAGCAATTAGAACGCCTGCACTCGATTTTTTTAGACCTAAAGGCGGAAATAAATTTTGTGCCAATAGCAAAATCACTTCATCAAGGGTTTGTAAGCACGGAGCTAGGTGTTGTAGTGTATACCGATCATCAAATCTTTCAGCGGTATCATAAATATAAAATTAAGCAGGCCTATAATAAGAGTAAGGCCATAACCCTTCGTGCATTGAAAGAATTACAGCCAGGGGATTTTGTAGTTCATATGGATCATGGGGTGGGTGTATTTAGTGGGTTGCAAAAAATCGAGAATGGTGGGCACACCCAAGAAGCCGTTCGGATTATTTATAGAGATAATGATATACTCTATGTGAACATTAGTTCAATTCATAAGATTTCAAAGTTTACAGGAAAAGAAGGCCATACTCCGAAGATCAATAAGTTAGGCAGTGATGTTTGGGTTAAACTCAAGGAAAAAACAAAAGGGAAGGTTAAAGAAATTGCATTTGATCTCATTAAACTGTATGCTGAGCGAAAAGCTATGGAAGGGTTTGCTCATAGTGTCGATAACTACATGCAGACAGAACTTGAGGCGTCATTTATTTATGAAGATACTCCAGACCAAGGCAAGGCAGTTGCTGATGTAAAAAAAGATATGGAAAGTCCACATCCAATGGATAGACTTGTTTGTGGTGATGTTGGATTTGGCAAGACGGAAGTTGCCATCAGAGCAGCTTTCAAGACATGTTTAGACGGTAGGCAGGCAGCAGTATTGGTCCCTACAACTATATTGGCATACCAACATTTTAAGACATTCAGTGAACGGCTAAAAGATTTTCCAGTAACCGTTGAATTTATGAATAGATTCAAATCGGCTAAGGAGAAAAAAGAAATTCTAAAAAAAGTAGAGGAAGGCAAAATAGATATCATTATTGGTACACATGGCCTTATTGCTAAGGATGTTAAGTTCAAAGATTTGGGTCTACTTGTTATTGATGAAGAACAGAAATTTGGAGTAGCACATAAAGAAAAAATCAAAACTTTTAAAACCAATGTAGATTGTTTAACGCTAACCGCTACACCAATTCCACGGACATTGCAGTTTAGTTTAATGGGAGCTAGAGACCTTAGCATCATCAATACCCCTCCTCCTAATAGACAGCCTATTCAGACTGAAGTGCTCATTTTTAATGAGGATGTAATAAGAGATGCAATCTATTTTGAAGTTGAACGAGGCGGGCAAGTATTCTTCATTCATAACCGCGTAAACGGATTGCCGGAAATGGCTCAACTATTGAAGAGTCTTTGTCCAGATTTGAGTATTGGGTTTGCTCATGGACAATTAGAGGGTCATGAACTTGAAGAACGAATTTTTGATTTTATAACTAAAAAGTATGATGTATTGGTATGCACTAACATTGTTGAAAGCGGTGTAGATATACCAAATGTCAATACAATTTTGATTAACAATGCCCATCAATTTGGGTTAAGTGACTTGCATCAGCTAAGGGGTAGAGTGGGTCGGAGCAATAGAAAAGCATTTTGTTATTTAATCGCCCCGTCAATCAGCACGTTGCCAGGGGATGCTCGAAAAAGACTTCAAACCTTAGAGCAGCATGCCGAACTAGGAAGTGGATTTCAAATTGCTATGCGCGATTTAGATATTCGTGGAGCAGGTAATATGTTGGGTGGTGAACAAAGCGGATTCATGATTGAAATTGGGTTTGAAATGTATCAAAAAATTTTAGATGAAGCCATTCGTGAATTAAAACGCACCTCGTTCAAAGAAGTCTTTAAAGATGAAATTAGCCAGCAGGATGACTTCGTGCAAGACTGCACCATAGAAACTGATTTAGAAATTCTCATCCCCGATCATTATGTTGAACAGATTGCAGAAAGGCTAGTGCTCTATACTCGTCTAGATCATTGCAGGGACGAAGATGAGCTCATCAGGTTTCATGATGAAATGCAAGATCGCTTCGGTCCCATTCCTCGATGTGTGGAAGATTTATTTAAGACCGTCAGGTGTAGGAAGATGTCGGTTGAATTGGGCTTTGAACGATTAACATTGAAGCAAAAAACACTCAGATGTTATTTCGTGAATAATCCCGACTCGCCTTATTTTGAGTCTGCATTATTTCAGTCAATTCTCTTTCACATCCAAACGAAAACGAATAAAAGTCACCTAAAACAGACGGGTAAGAATTTCTTGCTCATTACAGAGCATGTAGAGACCATGGAACAAGTTGAAATATTCCTTAATGACCTTAAACGCACTGTAAATCTGAGAAGCGAATTATCTACTATAGCTCTCTAATCCAAATGTTTCTGTAGCTCACTGGATTTCCGTGATCTTGAAGGCTTATTGGCTCTTTCAAACCATGCTTTTTGTATTGAGGGATACCAATATATTCAGTTGCACCCCAAAGTGTAGCATTGTTTTGAACAAGTACACCGTTGTGGATGACAGTAATCCTTGCTGCTGATTGAAGACGTCCATTATCACTGAATCGTGGAGCAGTGAAAATCACATCATATGTTTGCCATTCACCAGGTTCTCTGCAAGCGTTTGCCAAAGGAATTAGTTGCTTATAAATACTGCCTGCCTGTCCGTTGGAGTATGTTCTGTTATTGAAATTATCCAATACCTGAAGTTCATACACTCCCATTAAAAAAATACCACTATTGCCTCTGCCCTGACTTTCACCAACTACTTCTGCTGGGGCTCTCCATTCGATATGCAATTGGCAATCGCCAAAAGCTTGTTTAGTGTGAATCATGCCAGTGCCTTTTTTAACAGTCATTGCGCCATCTCCAACAATCCATTCTGCAGGCTTTTTATCACTATTTTGCCATGCCGACAAGTCTTTACCGCCGAAAAGAACTATAGCATCTGATGGGGCATCCTGAGCTGTTTTACCGGGTTTAACTATTGCTGCTATGGGTTCCCAAACCTCAGTCAATTTGGGAGCATCATCATTTGATTGTGCTACAGAAGATACAATTGAGCATATCGCAAGGATTGATAGTAAATTCTTTTTCATAACAAGCCGTTAATTATTTTGATAAAATGTATTTAGTTATTGAATATACAAAAAAGTCAATTTGAAAATCCAAACTTTAGCCAATAATCGATAATTATTGAATCATGGGTAAAACAATTATCCCAATTGGGCGTTTTACTCGTGGAATCATTTATAGGGTAAATAATTTTCGGAATAGATTAATTTTTATATTTGAATAAATCGGAAACGATGGAATCTACGGTAACTGAAGGAGTTAAAATAAGTGTTGAACAATTTTATCAAGCAGACTACTCAAATCCTCAACAACAGGAGTTTATGTTTGCTTATAGAGTGACTATTGAAAACAACAACCTTTTCCCTGTACAGCTGTTGCGTCGTCATTGGTTTATTCAAGACAGTAGTACCGAACAGCGTGAAGTAGAAGGGGAAGGTGTTATTGGAGCGCAACCTATAATTGCACCTAGTGAACAGTATCAATATATATCAGGATGTAATCTAAAATCAGAACTTGGTCAGATGTATGGCACGTATCTCATGGAGAACGTTAATACAAAAGCCAGGTTTGAGGTGAATATCCCCGTATTTCAGATGGAAGCACCTTTTAAAAGAAATTAATCCAAAGTTTCTACAACTTGGTTTAATTTTGCATTAAGCAAAGAAATTCGTTAAGGTTAAAAAATAAACATGAGTTATAAAGTTACGTTTAACAATAAAAACAAGGCATTCTTCAATGCATTAAAGACCGAAGTCGATGCCTATTTTGAAAAAGCAGGTATTAAAAAGACCGGGAATTGGAAACTTTATGGAAAGACCATGATTCTTATTCCTGGAATGCTTGGTTTATATGCTCTTTTACTATTCGTAAACATGCATTGGGCACTCACTTCATTTTTATGGTTACTGTTTGGACTTACCATGACAGCCATTGGTTTTAATGTTATGCATGATGCGTGTCATGGTAGTTTCTCTACTAAAGGGTGGGTTAATAATATTTTCGGACTTACAAATAACTTTTTAGGTGGTAATGCTTTTATGTGGAAGTTGAAGCATAATATCATACACCATACATACACCAATATTGATGGTGTAGATGATGATATTAATAATATGCCATTCATGCGCGAATGCACTACTCAGCCATGGAAGCCAATGCATCGTTACCAAAGTATTTACATGTTTTTTCTATATGGGTTTACATCGTTGTTTATGTTTTTTACAGATTATATAAAGTACTTTTCAAGGCATATCTACACTACTCCTTTGAAAAAGATGAGCTCTAGTGATCACATTATTTTTTGGGCTGGAAAGATCTTTTTTATTGTTTTTTATATCGCCCTCCCAATTGCATTAATTGGTTGGAAAGGATGGTTGTTGGGTTTTGTTATTAGTCAGTTTGCATTTGGACTCACATTGGCATTTGTATTTCAGCTTGCCCATGTTGTTGAACACGCTGAGTTTGATTCGGCAGGAGTAGATCCCAAGCGGATTGAAGATGAATGGGCAATTCATCAAGTAAAGACTACTGCAAATTTTGCTTCAAAAAATAAGATTGTGACCTGGTTTGTGGGAGGTCTTAATTATCAAATAGAGCATCATCTATTTCCTAGAATAAGTCATATTCATTATCCGGCTATTAGCAAAATTGTTAAAGAAACCTGCGCAAAATTTGATTTGCATTATATTAATTTTCCAACAACGCGTTCTGCTATTGTTTCGCATGTACGATTTATGTACAACATGGGGAAACGCCCTCAATTTGCCTAGTAGACTAGTCCTATCTTGGTTTGTATTTTGACCCTGCAAGTATTTTAGTTGCGGTTAGTTCAAGTAATGAATTCGGTTTTGTTTCCGGATGGGTATTCATGTACTTAGTAACAAGTTGTTTTCCAATATAAAGTGAAATGAATCCGGGTGATCCTTCACCAAATTCGCTTGTATATGGTCCGTCACTGATAAATGGACGAATCTTTAACATATCAGTTTCATACAGTAGACTATTCTCTGTAAAATAGTTCCAAATCAATGCCTCGTTTTCTTTCAATCCTTTTAGTTGAACTGACGTATAGCCAAGTTTGATTTCTTCAGATTTATCAGGCATAAAAAGATCTAATAGATACATTCTTTTCCCTTGGTCAACTAAAACCTCTAGGAAATTATTCGACTTATTATTTGATGGAAAAATATCGTCAACAATATTTTTCATTGAGTTTACTGAAATGTATTCTGAGGTGAATCTATTTGATATATAGGCTGGATAAAGTTGTTGTCCTGCTGCTGAAGTGTAAAATGTCGAATTGACTCCTAAGTGTAACTGCAAACCTGAACATAACGCATCTGTCGTTATAACTTCTGAATGACTTCCTGTTGGTCCAGTGAAAATAGCATCGATAGGCCCAATGTAGGTTATGAACTCCTTCGGAAGTTGATAGGTAGGAAAATAGAATTTTACATACCGTAAACCTTCTATGATTTCATCCTTCTCCTTCTCAATTGCTAGCTCAATGTTTCTTGTGGAATCAAAGATTTGTTTATAGTCATGAATAAATTTTTTAATTCCTACGTTAAGTAGTACGCTATCGTCAGTTTGAAGTCCAAGGATGTTGTGGATGAAATCAGTTAAAAAAAGCGGGTAGTCCTTATATAAATTCAACAGGCTGTTTTCAAGCCTCAATGTATCCATTGTAAATAGATCTTTTTCAAACCTCCTTACGGTCAGTTTTACTTTAATTTGACTAATATCAGGTTTCTTATGGCCATCATTACAACTAAGGATAATGAGCACAAGCATTCCAAGCAGTGTTGTGGATTTCATAAATGGTAAATCGAATATTGGTTAAATAGGACCAGATAATACATTTTGTATGACAAAAGTAAAGCAAAGGATATTTCTAAAGATAGAATCAGCTTGTTTTAGGGTTTATTCAACTGAATTCCTCAATTTTGCATCATGAATGTTTTTCTTGCCCAGCAAAACTACCATATTGGCAATTTCTCACTGAATCTCCAAAAAATGCTGGAGGCCGTTGAGGATGCAAGGAAAGCTGGTGCGGAATTGATTGTTTTTTCTGAATTGTCAGTTTGCGGTTATCCTCCTCGTGATTTTCTTGAATTTGAAGACTTCATCGCTCAGGCTGAGCAATCCATTCAAATGCTTTCTCAAGTTTCTCATGGCATTGGAATACTCGTAGGTGCACCAACACGAAATCCTCAAAAAGAAGGGAAAGATTTATTAAATTCTGCTCTACTACTTTTTAACGGAGAAATTATTGGCACTGCTCACAAAACATTACTACCTAATTACGACGTTTTTGATGAATACCGTTATTTTGAACCAGCATACAATTGGAATATCATCGAGTTTAAGGGGAGTAGGATTGCCGTTACCATTTGTGAAGATATTTGGAACCTAGGTGACAACCCTTTGTATCGAATTTGTCCTATGGATAAGCTCATGGAACAATCGCCTGATTTGATGATTAATATTTCTGCTTCTCCATTTGATTATGGTCACCGAGAAGACAGGGAAGAAGTAATCAGATTAAACGTGTTGAAGTACAAACTTCCAATGTTATACTGTAATGCAGTAGGCGCACAGACAGAGATTGTATTTGATGGGGGGAGCTTGGTTTTTGCGCAAGATGGATCGAAGCGCCATCAATTGAAATTTTTCCAAGAAGATTTTTTGACAATTGATACTTCAGAATTGTATTCAGGTAAATTGATTCAACCTGAGTCAGCTACATCTTCTCTACTAGCCTCGATGCGCTTTGATAGAGCATCTAATCCTGATTATATTATTGAGTATTTAACTTCGGAATCAAATATTGAACAAATTCATCAGGCTTTAGTCTTGGGAGTGAAAGACTATTTTAAAAAAATGGGCTTTAAAAAAGCCATCCTAGGAAGTAGTGGTGGAATAGATTCTGCAGTCGTATTGGCTTTGGCGGTTGAAGCACTAGGAGCTGAAAACGTTACTTCTATCTTGATGCCATCAGGATTCTCGAGTTCGCATTCTGTGGATGATGCTGTAGCGCTCAGTAAAAATCTATCCAATCCATTTCATATTATTCCTATTGAAAAATTGGTTGAATCTTTTTTGCATACGCTAGACCCGCTTTTTAATGGAACACCATTTGGAATTGCAGAAGAAAATATTCAAAGCCGGAGCAGGGGCAATTTATTAATGGCGGTAGCAAATAAATTTGGATATGTATTATTGAATACATCCAATAAGAGTGAGTTGGCTACTGGTTATGGTACATTATATGGGGATATGGCGGGTGGGATAAGTGTTTTAGGCGATTTATATAAAATGCAAGTATTTGCATTGGCGCGGCATATAAATAATCAGAAAGCAATTATTCCTGAAAACATACTTATAAAAGAGCCTTCTGCTGAATTAAGACCAAATCAAAAAGATATAGATAGCTTACCTCCTTATTCAGCGCTTGACAAAATTTTGTATTTGTATATCGAATCTAGGCTTAGTCCTAAAGATATTATTGCTACAGGTTTTGATGAAACTCTTGTAAACAGAGTGCTCAAAATGGTTAATGTTAGTGAGTATAAAAGAAATCAGTTTTGCCCAATCATTAGGGTAAGCGCTAAAGCATTTGGCGTCGGCCGTCGATTGCCCATTGTTGCACAATATTTAAGTTAAGGTTCCTATGCATAACTTGTATACATTATGAAGGCCATTGTTTATAAATCTACTGGTAGTTGGTATACGGTAAAGGGAAGTGATCATGCTTTTTATGAGGCAAGATTGAAAGGTAAATTTAAAATGGATGGCTTCACGTCTTCAAATCCAATAGCGGTAGGGGATGAGGTTGAAGTTGAGACAGAGGATGAGCTTGAACATAGGGTAATGATTACTGAGATATTCCCTAGAAAAAATTATGTAAATCGTATCTCTCCTGCAAATAGGCGTCAACATCACATTATAGCTTCTAACCTAGATCAATCAATTTTAATTGCTACGTTGAGGGAGCCTCGTACTTCTCAGGGTTTTTTGGATAGATTTTTAGTGACCTGCGAAGCTTTTCATATCCCAGCAGTTATTGTTTTTAATAAATCTGATTTATATCAAGAAAAAGAGATGTTGCTTTTCGAAGAACGAAAAGCAATGTATGAACGAATAGGGTATGTAGTACTATTAACTTCGGTATCTGAGGAAACGGGTATGGATACATTGGATGATATCTTGCATCAAAAAGTCACCTTGTTAAGTGGGCACTCGGGTGTTGGCAAATCAAGTCTGATAAATTATGTGTTGAAAGGGGCTAATATAAAAACGCAAGAAGTGAGTGGATGGAGTGGTAAAGGACTACATACAACAACATTCTCTAAGATGTTTGATTTACCTGGTGGGGGAATGATCATTGACACGCCAGGTATGCGGGAATTTGCGCTTGCCGATATAAATAAGCAAGAGCTGTCTCATTATTTTCCAGAAATGAGGCAATTAATTTCTTCTTGTCAATTTAATAATTGCCTTCACACCAATGAGCCAGGTTGTGCTGTCAAAAATGCAGTAGCAGAAGGTATAATACACGAAGACCGATATATTAGCTATTACAATATATTGGAAAGTATAGAAGTAGTTGGTTGGTAACTACACTTTGAATTTTTTGGCTCGATGTACTTTTTCTCCACTCATCAATCGTTCCGCACCAACATTTTTGCCATTACTAGGGCATCCGGTTTTTCTTGAACAAGCACTCGTGGCGAAGCAAATTAGCAGTATAAAAAATATCCATTTCATGGGGTTATAGTTTAGGCTGGATTGTTATTATTTGAACCAACTGCTATAAAGAGAGTAGTTGTTGGCAATTCGCTCAATTTCTCCTTTTATTTTTTCTTCAGAAACGTCCTTAATTTTTTTAGCTGGCACACCACCAAATACAGAGCCTGGTGGAACAATTGTTCCTTCAAGAACTACTGCTCCAGCAGCTATAATGGAATTGCTTCCAATAACGGCCCGGTCCATCACAATTGAGCCCATTCCAATTAATACATTGTCATGCACTGTGCATCCATGTACGATGGCTGTGTGCCCGATGCTTACATTGTTCCCAATAACGGTTTTGTGTTTCTCATAAGTACAATGAATAACAGCATTGTCTTGGATATTAACATTGTTTCCTATTTCAATTGAATTAACATCACCACGGATTACTGCGTTAAACCAAACGCTACATTTTTCACCCATCACAACATCACCTACGATCGTAGCATTCGGAGCTATGAATGTATCGTTACCAATACGTGGAGAGATTCCTTTAACTGGAAGAATTATTGGCATTTTTAGCCAAAGTTATTCAATTCATTGGATTGATTGGTGGTTGTTTGTGCTAGCGCTATATCTTTAAGATAATTTTATCGAACTTCGCATCAATGAATCAACGTGAACTTTTTCTAAAGCATGTCGCGCAAACCTCTGCCAATCCATTGGCATTGGAAATCGTGAAAGCTGAAGGATGCAATTTGTGGGACAAGGATGGCAACTTATACATTGATCTCATTAGTGGAATCAGTGTATGTAATGTTGGGCATAGAAATCCACAGGTTATTTCAGCCATTAAAGATCAATTAGATCGATACTTGCATCTGATGGTCTATGGTGAATTGGTTGAATCTCCTCAAGTCTTGTATGCTGAAAAATTGGCTTCACAATTACCCGATTCGCTCAATTGTGTCTACTATACAAATTCTGGTGCAGAGGCTACAGAAGCGGCTATGAAATTATCCAAGAGAGTTACAGGGCGAACGAATATGGTGGCTTTTCATGAATCCTATCATGGTTCTACTCAAGGGGCATTGAGTGTTATGGGCAGCGAATATTGGAGAAATGCATACAGGCCTCTTTTACCCGGTATAACGCATATTAATCATAATGATATTGCACAGCTTGCCTGCATTGATGATCAAACTGCATGTGTTATTGCGGAGCCGATCCAGGCTGAACGCGGTGTACTAACCCCATCCGTAAAATGGATGCATGCGCTAAGGCAAAGGTGTAATGAGACTGGCGCGTTGTTGGTGTTGGATGAAATTCAAACTGGTTTTGGAAGGACGGGAACACTTTTTTCGTTTGAACAATTTGGGATTGTTCCAGACATGCTATTGCTTGGTAAAGCCATTGGAGGTGGGATGCCACTCGGCGCACTAGTTTCTAGCAGAGAGAATTTAATGCATTTTACGGAAGGTCCGATTTTAGGTCATATAACAACTTTTGGAGGGCATCCTGTTTCTTGCGCTGCAGGTAACGCAGCGCTTCATTATTTACTAGATGAAAAGTTAATGGATGGTGTTCCACGTAAAAGCAGATTATTTGAAAGTCTATTGAAGCATCCAAGAATATTGTCGTTTAACGCTTCAGGTTTATTAATTTCTATTGAATTTGAATCTTTTGAATTAAATAAAAAAATCATCGACTACTGCATTCAAAGAGGCCTATTTACTGATTGGTTTTTGTTTGCATCCCATTGCATGCGCATCGCACCTCCTTTGATCATATCTGAAGAACAAATCAAAATGGCTTGTGCTATTATCCTTGAGGGCTGTTCAACAGTAAATTAAATGTTGGTTTTTTTAGAAAGAAAAACGAAAGCTGGCAAATAGACCAAACCGTTTGTAGAGCTCTTCTGGAAATGGTCGTGGCAGAACTCTCCAAACTAAATCGATTCTGAAAAATCGAAAAATATTATCTACTCCAGTTCCCACTTCCATATATGTCTTTCCATTTAAGCTTGTAAATGGTGTTCCAGAATGAATGTTTAATTGTGTGTTTTCTTTGCTAATGCTGCCCCATAATACTTTAGCATTCCAAAATTGCCTGAATTTTAGGTATTTGTTTTGTGGCACAAATTTAAAAAGGCCACTTCCGATGTTATGTTCAATCGAAATACCTGCGTATTGATCTGATATATATTCAAATCGATTCATCAAGTTAAAGGCGTATTTATTGTAGTAATAAATTTCATTTCCTGGCGCAACGGCTAGTAACATGTAGGGGAGTTTTCCTGAAATTTTGCCACCATAAATATTGTAATAGAAGCTGCCTGCTGGAGGGGTCTTTAGATAGTCGGAAATACTGAGGGTATATTTTGAATATTTATATCCACTATTGAGCACTCCTTTTATTCCTTTTGAAAAAACGAATTCAACAACGGGGTAATCACTACCAAGACTGCGTCTAAAGAAATCATCTTGAATGAATCTCTCTAAATAAGCAAACCTCAATTTCGCATTGATCTCTAGGTTATTGAAATTTCCTGGATCTTGATTTAGCGGAAAGTCGACTTTATCTGGGAGACTTTTTATGGGGTTAAAAATTTTCCTATGTAGGTTCATTGTATAAGACAAACCACTTCGCCACTCTTTGAAGTATTCTATTTTCTCTTGTTCAATGGATATTAGTTTTATCGGAACATTTGATTTTCTGAATGCAAGCGCAAAAATATTGTCATAGCCGATTTCATCATAATAGGATTGGCCATAGTCTAAATCCTTGCTATACGTCATTCTTAAGCTGCTTCTTGGATTTTTTCCAATCATGTATAATGCCTCGAGTTTACCTTTAAGCTTCTGGTCAGTTGTGCCATACGCTAAGTAGGTTGACAAATATATTTTTTTACTGAAGTGATAATTTGTTCCAATATCAAAACGTAAACGTAACCCTTCGTAGCTATTTCCACTAATCCAGTTCATCCAAGGACCTATCTCATAATTTTTTACATAGCGATATCCGGTGCCAATGAATTTTATCCATTCTGAGTATCGTTCAAATGCCGGCATTTTTAATAGAGTATCTGCCATTTTATAAATATTGCTCTCGTTTCTACTTAGAGTATCATGCCTACTAGTTGTCCAGAAGTTTTCTGTTTTATCAAGGGCGTCCTCTGCTAAATCTATAATTTCTTTTCGCTTATCATTTTTGATATCTGCTGAAAAAGAAGTTGGGAGGCTGTCAGTATTAATTTTTATATTTTTGTAGGTGGTGGTTTTACGGCCAATTAAGCTCAGGTTTTTTTTTCCCGTTACGATTAGATCTGCGACAAATTTATCTTTAATTAAAAACCAAGTAGTATCGTTAATCAGTCCGAACTCTTGAACTAAGCTTAGCTTGTCTACAAAATTAATATTTGATCCGGGCGATACTTGTAAATTCATCTTTTGAATGGCATAGCTAGAATCAGCTATCCATGCGTCTCCTTGAAAGGTGCTTTCTCCCTTTCGTTTAGGGAAGAACAATAAATGAAAAAATTTCTTTCCTCCTATATATTGGGTATCTGGTACTTTGTAGTGATAATAAAGATCTCCATCATTACTAATCGGACTTACGTAAAGTTTGTCGAAGACGGGAATAAAGTTTTTATATACATTAATATTTTGATAGGTCCCGCCAAGGAATTTGGTTACGCTTTCATTTTTTAATCCGATTGTTTTACTGGCTTTTATTTTTTCAATTGTTTTATGAGGTTCTTTTTGTTTATAGTAATCTGAAATGCTCTCTGTCATGTAGATGGGTAAAATAGGAGAAGCCTCAGAAACAGTATCAATATTATTAAGGATGAATTTAAATGGCTTTGGTGGCAAAATGCCTTTTTGCATTTTTTCTACATTTACATGATTCAGGTCAAGCTCCAATTTATTGTATGCCTCATACGAGTAGTTGCCAAAATTGCTGATATCATTGCCTTCTTTGTGTTTAATAATTCTTCTCCAGAGAAGTAGTCCTTTACCTACTTTGCTTTTGACTACAACTTCATAAGCATTCCTTTTTCGTTCCATTTTTATTTGAAGTTCTAACTTGCTTTGAGAGGTATCTATAATCGTATAATTGTCTTCAAACCCTGCATAGCTGATCAACAGTGTGTCAGACGGCCATTTGCTGAGGTGAAAACTGAAGTTACCTGCTGAGTCACTCAGTTTTGCAATGCTGCTTCCTAGAAATTTAACCGTGGCAAATGGGATTTGCTCATCAGAATGCATATCACGTATTACACCATGTATTTCTTTTGATTGGGCGTGAATTGTAGTTGCCGCGATCAAAAGAATCTTTAATAGCGTAAATGCCTTACTGATTATAGTCATTAAGCAAAGGTAAGTTTGAAAGAAACGAATGGGTAAATAAGTATGTTAATCTTATTTACTCAGGTGCATACTTCTTTCCTTATATAAGGTTCTGAAATAGGGGTCTCTGAGGTCTTTGATAAACCGAATTGCTTCTCCAGTTGATTTCATTTCTGGACCGAGTTCTTTATTCACTCCAGGGAATTTATCAAAGCTGAAAACAGGTTCTTTTATGGCGAATCCTTTAAGTTTTTTCTCGTAAGTGAAATCAGTTATTTTATGCGTACCCATCATAATTTTTGTAGCAATATTCAAATAAGGTATTTGATACGCTTTTGCTATGAATGGGGTCGTTCTAGAAGCCCTTGGGTTCGCTTCGATAACAAATACTTGGCCAGCTTTGATGGCAAATTGTATATTGATAAGACCTTTGATGTTTAGTGCCCTAGCAATTTTTTCTGAATAAAACTCCATGGTAGTAACTTCTAGCGGAGTGAGGTTGAAGGCTGGAAGGACAGCATTGCTGTCTCCACTGTGAATTCCAGCTGGTTCAATATGCTCCATAACTCCCATGACATGGAAATTTGTTCCGTCAAAAATACCATCAATCTCTGCCTCTTGGCATCTGTCTAAGAAGTGGTCAATGAGTATTTTATTATCTGGAAGATGTTTCAGTAGACTTACTACTGCTTGTTCCAATTCATCATCATTTATTACAATACGCATTCTTTGTCCACCCAATACATAAGAGGGCCTAACCAATACAGGGAAGCCAACTTGTTTAGCTACTTCAACAGCTTCGTCAACATTCAATGCTGTACCATAGTTAGGATAAGGAATTTCAAGACTTTTGAGCATATCACTGAAGCGTCCACGATCTTCGGCAATATCCATATTGTCATAAGATGTACCTATGATTTTTATTCCCTTTTTATGAAGTTTTTCAGCCAACTTTAATGCTGTTTGTCCACCTAATTGAACAATTACGCCTTCTGGTTTTTCGTGTTCAATAATTTCCCATAGGTGTTCCCAAAATACAGGCTCAAAGTATAATTTATCTGCCACGTCAAAGTCAGTTGAAACTGTTTCTGGATTACAGTTTACCATGATGGCCTCAAAGCCACATTCTTTGATGGCAAGAAGACCATGAACACAACAATAATCAAACTCAATACCTTGCCCGATTCTATTTGGACCTGAGCCGAGTACAACAATTTTCTTTTTATCACTAACCTTACTTTCGTTTGTACCTTGATTTTCAAAACTGCTATAGAAATAAGGAGTTTTAGCTTCGAATTCTGCAGAACAGGTATCAACCATTTTGTATACTCGTCTTATGCCAGCGGCCTTCCTTTTTTCATAAAGTGCATCCTCACTTCCATCTTGCATAATTTTGCAAATCTGCTCATCACTGAATCCGTGTTGTTTTGCTTTTTTAATCAGTTCAATTGGTAAACTTTCTAATTTGTATTTAGCGATTTCTTTTTCGATGTCTACAATTTTCTGAATCTCATAGATAAACCATCTATCAATTCGTGTTGCTTGGCAAATAGTTTTTACGCTGATTCCGAGCATGAGGGCGTCCTTGATTCGAAATATTCTGTCCCACTTTGGTATTTTGAGGTATTCTACAATTTCATCTGCATGCATCAAACTCTTACCATAATATCCAAGTCCTATTGCATTGTTTTCTAAACTCTGACATGCTTTTTGGATGGCTTCTGTAAAACTCCTTCCTATTGCCATGACTTCGCCCACTGACTTCATTTGTAACCCAAGTGTATCATTGGCTCCTTTGAATTTATCGAAGTTCCATCTTGGTACCTTAACGATAACATAGTCTAATGCGGGTTCGAAGAATGCAGATGTTGTTTTGGTAATTTGGTTTTTAAGTTCATCTAAGGAAAAGCCGAGGGCAAGTTTTGCTGCAATTTTAGCAATAGGATATCCTGTTGCTTTTGAGGCTAAGGCTGAAGAACGACTTACCCGGGGATTGATTTCGATGGCAATAATTTCTTCTGTTTCAGGATTGAGTGCAAATTGAACATTACATCCTCCAGCAAAGTTACCAAGGTCGCGCATCATCATGATGGCAGTATTCCTCATCAATTGAAAGGCAGTATCACTTAATGTCATAGCCGGTGCAACCGTGATGGAGTCTCCGGTATGAACACCCATTGGATCAAAATTCTCAACAGTACATATGATGGCAACATTGTCTTTCGAGTCGCGTAACAATTCTAATTCAAATTCTTTCCATCCTAGCACAGCTTCTTCTACAAGCACCTCATGAATGGGGGAAGCAGATAATCCACGGTTTAGGGCTTCGTCTAAGTATTCTTTACTCATCACAAATCCACCTCCAGTACCCCCTAGCGTAAAGGAAGGGCGTATAACGAGTGGGTATCCAATTTCTTGTGCAAACTCTTTGCCCTCTAAGAATGAATTGGCCGTTTTAGCTGTAGCAACGGGAACTCCCAAGGCAATCATCCACTGTCTGAATTTTTCCCTATCCTCTGCTTTGTCTATGGCTTTAATGTCTACACCGATGAGTCGAACATTATATTTTTCCCATATACCCAATTCTTCAGCTTCTTTAGCTAAGTTCAGTGCTGTTTGCCCTCCCATCGTGGGAAGTACGGCATCAATATCGTTTTCCTGGAGTATTTGCTCAATGCTTTCCACTGTCAGAGGCAATAAATAGACCTTGTCAGCCATCATTGGGTCGGTCATGATTGTGGCTGGATTGGAATTAATAAGAGTTACCCTAATTCCTTCTTCTCTTATGCTTCGTGCTGCTTGAGAACCCGAGTAGTCAAATTCACAAGCTTGACCAATCACGATCGGACCTGATCCGATGATAAGTACTGAGTGTATGGAAGTGTCTAACGGCATGGGTATATCTGTATTTAGTGAGTTAAGGGCATAAAAAAACCGGGAGGTTCCCGGAGTGCAAATGTAAGTGAAGTGAGCTATTATTTAAAGGAATAATTTGTGAAATCGCCGAAGTTTTTAAATCTGTTGAAAGTTGGTGGACAATCAAGCTTGATTGTGAAAAGCAGCTATTTCAAAGTCTTCTACAATCATTTTTCGGTCTAATTCCGGCAGCCTAATAGCATCATTTACTTTTGAATCATTCTTTTTCTTCATTACGCCAAAGAAAGAGAGCAAAAAGGCCGATGCCAGTAATAAGGTTTTGAAGATTTTTCGCATACACCTGTTGTTAAACTTAATAGACAATTTATTTATGTGAAATGATGTATGGGTGGGTAAATATTTTAGCTCTTTTAAAAAAAAGATTCTGTAAAATACGTGACGGCATTATTTTGACGGATAATTGTTCATTCTTGGTTTAATAATGTGGGAAATTAAGGTTGATAGTCTATCTGGCTCGACTTAGTTTTGTTCAATGAAATGTTGTGGTGTATTCAATGTTCTAATTGCTCTTTTTGTTGTTACTCAACTCAATGCTCAGCTTAAGGTAGACCCAACCTTTTTTTCATATCCGCTTGAAATCAAACCAAAGCTCAATGCTAATTTTGGAGAAATGCGTCCCAATCATTTTCATATGGGACTTGATTTGTCTACTGATTCGAGGGAAAATCTACCTGTTTATGCCCCTGCCGATGGGTATATTGCTAGAATTAAAATTGAGCAAGGTGGTTTTGGAAGGGCTATTTACCTTAATCATCCGAATGGGCTAACAACTCTTTATGCTCATATGAATCGATTTATACCGGAGGCCGAGCTTTACTTAAAGGCTCGACAGTATGATTCCAGTACGTGGGCTATCGATTTGAATATTTCAGAGAAGGTTATTCCTATAAAAAAAGGCCAATTGATTGGATATAGCGGTAATACAGGGGCTTCTCAGGGGCCTCATGTGCACTTTGAAATTCGAGATACTAAAACAGAAAACTGCTACAATCCACTACGGTTTAAGTTTCCAATTGTTGATCATGTTGCACCATCAATACTTAAACTTGCATTTTACAATCGAGCTAAAAGTATTTATGAGCAAGTGCCTAAAATAGTTTCATTGGTTAAGGTTGGAAATTCATATAAAGTACCGGGCTTGATTTCTCTTCCTTTTTCAGATGTATTCATTGGGCTATTTGCCATTGATCGGATGAATGGTGTGTCTAACCAGTATGGGGTTTTTAAAACTGAATTGTTTCATGAAGATGAATTGATTAGTTCATTTGAGATGGAAGATATTGGGTATGATAAAACACGGTACCTAAATGGTCATATCGATTTCACTACACGGTCAAAAGGGGGTTCCTATTTTCAAATGCTTTTTCCTCCAATTAATTATGGACTTAGACTTTACAAACCAAAAGCAGTGCCATTTTCACTTGCTATAAATAAAACACCAGCAGCATATATGCTGAAAGTGTATGACGCTTTCGGCAATACGTCAACCGCCACATTCCAACTTCAGGGCAGCGCATTAAAGCAAACTGAAACAGTAGTAGAGGGGCAGAAAATGATTCCAGG
>CAJBBV010000048.1 GCA_903951405.1 uncultured bacterium | reverse complement strand
TTTTTCATTACGCAAGATAACTTCTGGTGCTTTAATTTCTAACAAACGCTTTAAACGATTGTTTCGAATAATCACACGACGATATAAGTCATTCAAATCAGAACTTGCAAAACGGCCGCCATCCAATGGCACTAGTGGACGCAATTCTGGTGGAATAACTGGAATATATTTCATCACCATCCACTCTGGTTGGTTCGTGATATGTGTTTTTGCTTCACGGAAAGATTCAACTACACTCAAACGCTTTAAAGCATCTGCTTTTCTTTGTTGAGATGTTTCGTTCGCCGCTGCATTACGCAAAGAGAAACTTAATTCATCTAAGTCTAATAAACCTAATAAATCATGGACTGCATCCGCACCCATTTTCGCAACGAACTTTTGAGGATCGTCATCAGGTAAGTATTGA
This sequence comes from uncultured bacterium, assembly GCA_903951405.1. Classification (GTDB taxonomy): domain Bacteria; phylum Bacteroidota; class Bacteroidia; order Chitinophagales; family Chitinophagaceae; genus Pollutibacter. Next base: position 2,201 of record CAJBBV010000048.1, on the reverse strand, counting down.
TTTTCCTTTGGTAAAGTATCTAATAAATCAAGGTACTCTTCCTCCGTTAATAAATCAGCTACTTTTAAATTATCCTTAATACCTGGTTGAATAACTACATAACGCTCATAATAAATGATGGTTTCTAATTTCTTAGAACTCATTCCTAATAAGTATCCAATTTTATTTGGCAAACTTTTAAAATACCAGATGTGCACGACAGGTACCACTAATTTAATGTGACCCATACGCTCACGACGCACTTTTTTCTCGGTTACTTCAACACCACAACGATCACAAACAATACCCTTATAACGGATACGCTTATATTTTCCACAAGCACACTCATAATCCTTTACTGGACCAAAGATACGCTCACAGAAAAGACCATCTCTTTCTGGTTTGTAAGTACGATAATTAATGGTTTCAGGTTTTAAAACTTCACCAAAGCTTCTTTCTAAGATACTGTCTGGAGATGCCAAACTAATGGTGATCTGTGAAAAAGCAGGACGTTGTCTATTCTCTTTTTTGAATGCCATATTTTTTATTCATTTAGTTCCGGTTTTTATCCCGGTACATTTTTAAGAATGTGGTGTTAATCGATTGAATTTTTATTTTACTAAATATTCAATTTGGTATTAATCAAATTTTAAATCTAATCCTAATCCTCTCAACTCATGAACTAATACATTGAATGATTCAGGAATACCCGCTTTAGGGATATTTTCACCTTTAACAATCGCTTCATATGTTTTAGCACGGCCAATGATATCATCAGATTTAAGTGTCAACAATTCTTGTAAGATGTTAGCAGCACCATATGCTTCCAATGCCCAAACCTCCATCTCTCCGAAACGTTGTCCACCAAACTGCGCTTTACCACCTAACGGCTGTTGTGTGATTAAGCTGTATGGCCCGATACTACGCGCATGCATTTTATCATCCACCATATGGTGTAACTTAATCATATAGATAATACCCACTGATGTTTTTTGGTGGAAACGATCTCCTGTTTCTCCATCATATAAATAAGTATGTCCGTTATGAGGAATATTTGCTTTAACACATAGGTCTTCAATTTCAGTAGTGCTCGCACCATCGAAAATTGGAGTTGCAAATTTTACGCCTAATTTTTTACCAGTCCAGCCTAAAATGGTTTCATAGATTTGACCTAAGTTCATACGAGAAGGTACCCCTAATGGATTCAATACAATATCCACTGGTGTTCCATCTTCCATGAATGGCATATCCTCGTGACGCACAATCTTAGCAACAATACCTTTGTTACCGTGACGACCCGCCATTTTATCACCCACTTTTAATTTACGCTTAACAGCTAAATAAACTTTAGCTAATTTCAACACACCTGCTGGTAATTCATCACCAATGGATATATTGAATTTCTCACGCTTGTAACGACCTAATTCTTCATTATACTTAATGCTATAATTATGCAATAAAGTGTTTACTAAGTCATCTACTTTTTTATCGCCCGTCCATCCTAATGGATTTACGTTTTGATAATCAATAGGTGCTAAATTTTTAGGATTGAACTTGCTTCCTTTTGGAATTAATGTTTCACCAAAGTTGTTAACCACACCTGGCGTTACTTGATCCTTTAATAAGGTTTGTAATTTTTCAACTAACAATTCTTTTAAAGTAATGTCATTTTGCTCGTGTACTTTTTCAACTTTATCTAACAATGCTTTCTCACGCACTTTACCACTCTTATCTTTTTTAGCGCGTTGGAATAATTTTTTATCAATCACCACACCCTCTGTTCCATTAGGTGCTTTTAAAGAAGCATCTTTTGCATCACCCGCTTTGTCACCAAAGATGGCACGCAATAATTTTTCTTCTGGTGTTGGATCAGATTCTCCTTTTGGAGTAATCTTTCCGATTAATATATCACCTTCCTTCACGGTAGCACCGATACGGATAATACCATATTCATCTAAATCTTTAGTCGCTTCTTCAGATACGTTAGGAATATCAGAAGTTAATTCTTCCTCTCCTAATTTCGTATCACGTACTTCTAATTCATACTCATCAATATGTATTGATGTAAATAAATCTTCACGTACTACTCTTTCGCTGATTACAATCGCATCCTCAAAGTTGTAACCCTTCCATGGCATGAACGCCACTTGTAAGTTACGACCCAATGCAACTTCACCATCTTTAGTCGCATAACCTTCCGTTAAGAAATCACCTTTTTTCAC
>CAJBBV010000047.1 GCA_903951405.1 uncultured bacterium | reverse complement strand
ATGATCAATTGGGATCCACGTGCCAAAACCGCCCTCAGCGATGAAGAAGTAATCTTTAAAGAAGTTCAAGGGAAATTATATTTTTTACAATATCAATTGATTGGTGCAGATGGGGTAGCCCTTCCACTTGAAAAAGCAAATATTACCATTGCCACTGTACGCCCTGAAACTATTTTGGGCGATGCCGCCATCGCCGTAAATCCAACGGATGAACGCTACAAGCATTTAATAGGAACATTCGCAGTGGTTCCATTAATCAATCGAAAAATTCCAATTATTGGTGATGAATATGTGGCAACTGACTTCGGTTCTGGCGCACTTAAAATAACACCCGCACACGACATGAATGATAACCAAATCGGAATCAAACATGGTCTTGAGGTAGTGGATATCTTAAATGAAGATGGAACTCTGAGTGCGGATGCTCAACTCTATGTTGGATTAGATCGATTCGATGCGCGCAAAAAAATCGTTGTTGATTTACAAGAAGCCAGACATGTAGTAAAAATTGAAGAGTATACGCACCAAGTTGGATTTTCTGAGCGGACAGATGTTGTAGTAGAACCTCGACTCTCTTTACAATGGTGGGTAGATATGAAAAAGATATCTGGCCCTGCGCTCTCAGCAGTGGAAGAAGGAGAAATTAATTTTCATCCAGCAAAGTTTAAAAATTTATATAGGCATTGGATGGAGAACATCAAAGATTGGTGTATCTCAAGGCAATTGTGGTGGGGGCATCAAATACCTGCTTGGTATGATGCAGAAGGACGATTTGTTGTAGCAGTGGATGAAAAAGAAGCGAAGCAAAAATTCTCGGAAACATTTAAAGTTGAAAATCCACAATTAAAGCAAGACGAAGATTGTCTAGATACATGGTTTTCATCTTGGCTATGGCCTTTCGAAGTATTCAAAGGCCTTTCTAATCCTGGCAATAAAGATGTCGCATACTATTATCCAACCAATACGCTCGTTACGGCACCAGAAATTATTTTCTTTTGGGTAGCTCGAATGATTATGGCTGGCTATGAGTATACAGGTAAGAAACCGTTTGGGGATGTGTACTTTACCGGTATTGTACGTGATACGCAGGGAAGAAAAATGAGTAAGCAGTTAGGCAACTCACCTGATTTATTAGAGATGATTGATGAGATTGGTGCAGACGCTGTGCGTTTTGGAATCATGATTGCATCACCTGCGGGAAATGATTTGTTATGGGATAAAGCATCCAACGAGCAAGGTCGAAACTTCATCAATAAAATTTGGAATGCACTTAAATTGATTCAACTGTGGAAAGAGAGAGCAAAGGATAATTTATCTGCTGAAGAAATAACCCTGACATCAGATTGGCCTCATGAATGGTTTGAAGCAAGACTCCGACACGTATGCAGTGAGATGGATGTGCAAATGAATCAGTTCAAATTGAGTGAATCGCTGAAGACACTCTATACGTTGATATGGGATGATTTTTGTAGCTGGTATCTAGAATGGATTAAACCAGGTTTCGAAAAGCCTATGGATGTTAAACACCTAAACAGAGCAATTTCTTTTTTTGAAATGCTTTTGGAAAGGTTGCACCCGTTCATGCCTTTTGTAACAGAAGAAATCTATCACTTGTTGCGCGAAAATCAGTCAGTGGATCTTTGTGTTAAACAAATTGATGGGTCATTTGTGGCTAGGGGAGAAGATAAGTCTGTTTTGAATGAAGCAGAACTGCTGAAGTCTGCCATCACTGCCATACGAGATGCACGGGTGAAAGCAGGCATTAAAAATAAAGAAGCCATCACATTATATGCTGTAGTAAAAGATAAAACGGTTTGGGCGTCTATCAAGGAATTACTGTGTAAGCAAATCAATGCCGAAGCGTTTATGTTCACGGAGGAGTCTATAGCGGATACGATACAACTCGTTATTGGAGGTGACCGATTCTTCATCAAGAGCGAACAAGCCATTGATACGTCAGCACAGCGAATTGAAATTGAAACCGAGATTAATTATTATAAAGGCTTCTTAGAATCAGTTGAGAAGAAACTGTCCAATGAACGTTTTGTACAAAACGCAAAACCTGAAGTAGTGGATCTAGAAAGAAAGAAACAAGCCGATGCGTTGGAGAAAATAAGGATGTTAAGCGCAAGTTTGGAGAGTTTGTAATAGACGTTAGATGTTAGTAGTTAGATATTAGGCCCTTTGTTTTATGTGCCTTTTAGACTTATCGCTAGACGCTTATCGCTGACCGCTAGACGCTTGGCGCTGGACGCTTAACGCTTAACGCTGACCGCTGATCGCTTTATGTCTTTTTGTATTCCCTAACACCTAATGTCTAACGTCTAATGTCTAACGTCTAATTTCTAACGTCTAATTTCTAACGTCTAATTTCTAACGTCTAATTTCTAACGTCTAACGTCTAATGTCTAACGTCTAACGTCTAACGTCTAATTTCTAACGTCTAACGTCTAACATCTAACATCTAGTTGATTTCCCACCCCACCTCTCTATTCACCCACTCCTCTCTAAAAGGAGTAGTGATGCGAATATAGTTATCTGTATACCCCTCAATCATCCCATTTTTGTTTTCTTGCTCAAACAATACCTTGCGTGTTGACCCAAGCTGGGATTCTTTAAAGTACTGTGATTTTTGATAGGAGAGGTTACGAAGTAGTTTATTGCGTTCATTTCGAATATGCATCGGTACAACTTCTTTAATGTCTAACGCTTTGGTATTAGGCCTTTCTGAATAGGTAAAGACATGCAAGTATGAAACATCAAGGGCATGAAGAAAATCGAATGTCTCTTGAAATTCAGTATCACCTTCAGAAGGAAAGCCAACAATTACGTCTACACCAATGCTGCAGTCTGGGATCAACTGCTTTATGTAATTGATTTTATCTGAATACAGCTCCCGCTGATAGCGCCTGCGCATTAACCCTAAAATTTTATTAGATCCACTTTGTAACGGGATATGAAAATGGGGCATGAATTTTTTACTCTTCGAAACCAACTCGATGATTTCATTGCTTAATAAATTGGGTTCGATGGAGGAGATGCGATAACGCTTTACTTCCTCTACTTCATCCAACGCCTTGCAGAGTTCAAAAAACGTTTCTTGTCTACCGTTTTCGGTTATGCCAAAATCACCAAGGTTAACACCCGTTAAAACAATTTCCTGTACCCCTTGTTGGCCAATTTCTCTGGCTTGTTTTACTACGTTTTCAATGGTATTGCTTCTGCTTTTACCCCTAGCCATAGGAATAGTACAAAAGGTGCAACTATAGTCACACCCGTCCTGCACTTTTAAAAATGTTCTAGTACGGTCAGTTACAGAATAGGCACTATTGAAGTCTATAACGTCATCAATATCGCAGCTATGTATTTTTGATGAATCCCCTTTTGTGAACGCTTTTAAGTGCTCCGTTAGGTTGAACTTTTCAGCTGCACCCAATACCAAGTCAACCCCCGGAATTTCAGCAATCTCCTTGGGTTTTAATTGTGCATAACAGCCAGTAATCACCACAACGGCTTCACTATTTAATTTCTGGATGCGCCTTACCAATTGACGGCATTCTTTATCTGCATTTTCAGTTACAGAGCAGGTATTAATAACATACACATCGGCTACTTCATCAAATTCTCGTTTGGCATACCCTTCCTTCTCCAGCATTCTCCCCATAGTAGACGTTTCTGAAAAATTCAGTTTACATCCTAAGGTGTGAAGTGCTATCGTTTTTTCTGATGACATGGGGTGCGAAGATACAAAAGTCAAATTGAGTTGGGGGTTGAATTGGGTTGGGGTTTAAATGGGTTGGGTGTTAGGTGTTGGGGGTTGAATTGGGTTGGGAGTTAGGTGTTGGAAGTTGAATTGGGTCGTGTTAGTAGTTCATCACAGATGATATCGTCTCCCGTGATTATTCGCCAACAGTCTGTAGGCGTGAAGATTTGGTCCCAGGAT
>CAJBBV010000046.1 GCA_903951405.1 uncultured bacterium | reverse complement strand
GATATCTTTGCAAGGTGAAAAATTCCAATCCGCTATCAAGGTATCAATGGCTCGCAGTAGCTATTCTGGCCTTAACCCAATTTACTGTTGTGCTCGATTTTATGGTGATGTCGCCTCTAGGTGACCTCCTAATGAAAGATTTCAAAGTCAAGCCCGATCAATTCGGTATCGTTGTATCAAGTTATGCACTAGCAGCCGGGATTTCTGGCTTTATGACAGCAGGATTCGCGGATCGTTTTGACCGCAAACGATTACTCGTATTCTTCTATAGTGGTTTTATCGTCGGGACTTTATTTTGCGGCATGGCCGACAACTATGTACACTTAGTATGGGCCAGGATCCTTACCGGTATTTTCGGAGGTGTGATGTCTTCAATTGCAATGGCCATTGTCGCCGACTTATTTAGTCTTGAACAACGCGGGCGTGTCATGGGCTTCATGCAAATGGGTTTTGGTTTGAGCCAAATTATCGGAATTCCTCTTAGTCTATACATTGCCGATCTTTACCACTGGCAAACTCCGTTTTATTTGATTGTTGGGCTATCTACCGGAATGCTTGTTGCAATTATTTTCACATTGAAACCTATCAATGCGCACCTTGCACTGAAAAGCGAACGTTCGGCTTTTTCGCATTTATTAGCTACAATTAAAAACCGCAATTACAGAATTGGTTTTATGGCCACTGCATTTATGTCTTTAGGCGGCTATTTTATGATGCCTTGGGGCAGTGCCTTTGCTGTTAACAATGTCGGGATTTCTCAAAAAGAGCTACCGCTACTTTTTATGATCGTTGGTATTTCTACTTTTATGATCATGCCACTCATTGGCTGGATTGCCGATAAAGTCAATAAATTCCAATTGTTTCTAATTGCCTCTCTCATTATGGTTGGCTCCGTTTTGGTCTATGTTCACCTCGGACACAACAGCTTATTTGTGCTCATTTTGGTCAATATCTTTATGATGGGGGGCATCATGGCCCGTATGGTCCCGTCTCAGGCCCTGACCACTTCTGTTCCTGAACCAAAAGATCGCGGTGCATTTATGAGCATCAATGCTTCACTTCAGCAAATGGCAGGAGGTGTTGCGGCAATTATAGGTGGAAAGATTGTCTTGCAAGCCAATGAGCATGCTCCTCTTGAAAGATTCGATACACTGGGCTATGTTGTGATAGCAGTGATTGTGATTAATATATACCTTACTAGAAGAGTGTATCTCTACGTTCAATCAAAATCTAAATAGAAAGGATCCTATTAAATCAAAGAGGCGGCCAATGGCCGCCTCTTTGTTTATGATAAATGTAGAATTAGATATTCGTAACTTGAATTATGCTTACTCTGCTACATCAATATCAGCCAGCTTTGCTAATTTCTTGAATTGAATTTTGGCTTGAATGCGATCAACTACATAATACATCATGGGCACTACAATAATGGTCAAGAACATTGAACTGGTCAAACCGCCAATTAATACCCAGGCCAAACCGTTCTTCCATTCTGCTCCTGAACCAGTGGCAGTTGCAATAGGAACCATACCAATGACCATAGCTATTGTCGTCATTAAAATTGGACGCATCCTTTCACGAACTGATTCAAGTAAGGCATTGTAGGTACTCATACCCTTCTGCTTTAAATGATTGGTAAAATCGACAATCAGGATGGCGTTTTTGGCCACAAGCCCCAGCAACATCAACATACCTAACATCGTGAAAATTCCCATATTTGAAGAAGTCAAG
>CAJBBV010000045.1 GCA_903951405.1 uncultured bacterium | reverse complement strand
AGAAAGTGAATATCAAAGGTAAAATAGTTTATGGCGAAATGATGGCCGACGGATATTACTTGCTTTTAGAAGATGATACTCAAGTCCAGGTTCCATTTAGCGAATGGGAATCCTATAAAATGGGAGATGTTTTTGAAAATACCGATTTGACAAAAGAATAAAAATGATTTAAAGTATTGGAATGAAAGGTCTGTTCTATCAGCCAGTAAGGGTTGAAGCTAAGAATCATCAGATTCTTTTTTGGGGTTGTCTGCATTATGGACACAATCCGAAATGGGACGTTCCCATTTGGCGGCGCAGGGGTTTTAATTCTTCTGAAGAGCATGATGAGGGAATCATCCGTAATTGGAACAGTAGGGCAACTGATAAGACTGTTGGTTTCCTGCTTGGCGACATTATGTTTGGATATGGCGGCGAAGAAAAGTTTAATAAGCTAATGAGCCGTCTTAATTTTAGTCGCGTGTTTGTTATGAGCGGCAATCACGTAGCGGGTTGGCATCAAGCATTTCAATCCGTTGATTCCAATACTCTTTACGTTGATGGAAATTATAGTAAAGAAGTTATTTTTGTGCCAAATTATCTTGAAGCATATGTAAATGGTCAGCCTATTGTTATGTGCCACTATGCAATTGCATCTTGGAATGGACAGAGCAAAGGCGCATGGATGCTTCACAGTCATTCGCACGGATCTCTCTACGGAACTGATCTTGGAAAGGTTCTTTATACCGCAAAGGTTATGGATGTTGGCGTTGAGCGTTTTCTATCTCCACCCTCTTTCGGTGAGATTAAATCTCTTTTTAAGGAGGATACGGTTAGCTTTGACCATCATACAGCTGAAACACAAAACCCATTCTAATGAAATACAGAATTAAAGCATATCATTATAAAAAAGAATCCATATACTATCCTCAATATAAATTTCTTTGGCTCTGGAATGATTTTGGTGGCGCTTATCAGCCCACTATATCTTTTTCTTCTAAAATGAAAGCTCAAAAATGGCTTGATGATTATGTTGACAAAGCTAACCCTAAAATAGAAAATATTCCTTATGAAAGAACCAATTAAAATCTGGAGCTTCTACGACGCCCCAAAAGAACTTCAAGAACTTAGTCTCAATGGCGGCGATGAAGATTGGATTGCCATTATTCCTGATTATCTTAAAGATGAGTGGCTACCTTGGATGGAAACAGGTTCAACATTTGGACGCTGCTGCGTGAATGAATATGATCACCCCCTCCATATAGACTATAAAGTTAGAATAGGATGCCATTCATGAATAAGACAATCTTACAAACACATATTGATTTACTTAATGAGTGCAAAGAATTATTTCAAACTGCGATGGATCTTGCTAAAAAATATAAAGACGAGCGCGACGAGGCGCGTGAGTCGCTGCAACAACTGCAACAACCACCACAAATTAGTGCCAAATTGGCAGGGAAAATGGCAGGAAACACGCGGAGCGAGCAATTCTCCAAACTGGAGCGAGAGCGAGACGAATACAAAATCGGACATAATCGTTACGAAAAATTGCGCCGATTAAATCTGCAACAAATTAAAGAGTTGTATTTAAAAAACTTGAGAACTGGTGAACATTTTGATACACTTGTAGATAAGTTATGTCAAGTAAAGTAATCACCGTCGATTTTGATGAAACCTTAGCTGTTACTTCTTCTACAGCTTGGGGTGGTTCTACACTTATACCCGTAGAACGCATTGTCAATTTTGTAAAATCAAAAATTGATTCTGGATTCCACGTTTATATTGTTACATTCCGTAATTGGGATAACAAAAAAGAAATCGTAGACTTTTGTAATCGTCACCGTATCAACATAAAAGATGTAGTTTGCACAGAGGGTAAAAACAAAACAGAATTCGTTAAGAAATTAAATAGCTCTCTACATATTGATGACCACATTGAAACTTGCACACTCTTAACGATGGCAGGGATTGAAGTACTACTTGTTGATTGGGGTCAAGAAGATACAAATTTAATGGCACAATTTTTTAATAAGATATGAAAACAGAAGAAATTTTGGATCAAATTACAAAGCTTTCAGAAGAATGGTATACTGTTATTCGTGGCGATCATCACAAGGATCGTGACTGTCACTTTTATATTAATACTGTTTGGAGTTATGGACGTAAACAAAAATATCGTGTTGAACATTTTGGATACATCGTTGAGGAGATTGAAGAAGAATTTGATACGTATAGCGAAGCCGCAGAGTTTTTATTGAATACGATTACTGATATGATTAAAATTGAAAAAGAACAAGAAGATTTCCTTGACCTTTGATTAAAAATTCATTAATATTGGAAATATGAAAAAACGTGGTAGAAAAGCTGGCAGTGGTAGTTTCGCACAAGTGTCTTTGGAAGAACTTAATAGGGTTCTTAAACCAAATGCGCGCGTGATTGTTTGGGGTCGTTATGCACAAATGCTTGGACTTGAAGGTAAGAAAGTCGAAGCAAAGCACGAGACTCTTGTTGCAGCCGTTAGTGGCGGCACTACGAACGTCGAACTCGAAACATTTGGGAACGCCAAAGCGGAAAATAAGAAGCACGAAGCGTACCAAGAAGATCTTGTGCCGAAACCTTCGGTTACACTAGAAGTGTTTTGATAAACGTACTTAAAATTCAATACGTTAATAAATTGTAAAAAAGCCCTTGCAAACTGTAAAAATATTGGTATATTGATGATATGAACTACTTCGATGAAATGATTGGTCAGTCCAAAACTAAAAGCGTTCTTGGTTTTTACATTGACGCATTTGAAAAGACTGAGATCCTTCCAAATATGTTTATTGTTGGTCAGCGCGGCCAAGGGAAGACTATGCTTGCCACTCAAGTTGCAAAGAATTTGCGTAGTAAAACTCTTGGTCGCGTGAAACCCATGTTGACAATCAACTGTTCGACACTCAAAAACGTGCGACAGTTTATTGAGGACATTGTTCTTCAGTATGTTCGTGATCAGCACATTACCCTTTTCTTCGATGAGGTACATGAAATGCCTGTTCCAATTCAAACTTGCTTGCTTACAGTTCTGAATCCTAATAAACACAATATTAATACTCTTCGTTTTGAAGATTACAATATTGAATTTGATTTTACAAAGGTTAGCTTTATCTTTGCGACTACTGATCCGCAAAAAGTTATTACCCCTCTCAAAGATCGTTGCCGTATGGTTCATATGGAAGAATATAAATATGACGAATTGGGAGAAATCGTAAAGGGTAGCAGCGAGGATCTAGAATTCGATGATGAAACTTTGCGCGATATTGCCAGCGTTTGCCGTGGCAATGCGCGTAACGCTACTCTTATGGCCAAAGATAATATCCTACAATTTGCGCGTCGGCACAATGTTTCATTTATTGACATGGACATTTGGGGTCGAATCAAGGGAGTTCTTGGTATCCTACCTCTTGGTCTTGAGAATACCGAGCTGCAAATCTTGAAAGTTCTCAAAGAGCGTACGATTTGTTCACTCACAAATATTAGTGCGGTTACTGGATTGTCTACACAAGCCCTGCGCGCCGAGTTTGAGCTTTACCCTCTAAAGCACAACCTCATTGAGATTGCCCAAGGTGGTCGTCGTCTCACTGGACATGGCCGCGAATATCTTAAAGCTATTGGGGAATAATTGTGGAATTAATTATTCTTATGGTATGTATGTACCTTGTTTATAAGGCATTAGATAAACAATCAAATCCTTGACAAATTGTAAAAATTAACATATACTATATAAATCATGAAAACTGATACAAACAAAAAGCTGGTTCATATCAATAATCTACAGCGCGGGGATAAGTTTCAAATCCCTTCTGTGCGCGACACGATGAGTGATATGAAGTTTATCTCTACAACTGAAACTAGCTCCCTTATCGAGGGTTATAAGCGCGATTCTATTGATGATAATTGGAAACCATTTCGTATGCACGTTTCCAATGGCGTCATGGTTGAAGTTGTTGACCAATTTGAGAAAAATCTTATGGAAGAAAACAAACAAAATGCGACTGCTACGGCAGAGCAAACAGAGGTTTCCGCTGCGCCAAAGCGCCGTGGTCGCCCCTCGAAAGCAAAGCTGGCCTTCAATCAACTCAAAGGTGTTGATGGCGAGTTCACAGTTAGGGATGTTGTTGAAAAGAACGACATCAAGGAATACGAAGTTCATAACTTGATTCGTAGTGCTGTCCAAAGCGGTAAGGTCAGCGTGGTCAAGGAACTGGTTGGTGGGCGTGGTAAGCCCCGCAAGGTCTATCGCCTTGCCTAAGTGTAAAAGTATGAAATGCCCTTCAAGCATTGTGGCGATGCACGGGTTTTGTAAACCTGAGAGTAGAGTTCAATTCTCTAGTGGGGCTTTTCAATCTTAATAAAATATGATCAGTAAACACGTAGAAGAAGTCTTGGCCCTGTTTAGGGAGAACTATCGTAACATTAAATGTGTTGAGTCCCAACACGATTCTTATCAAACCTTCGCAATCGAAGCTAATAATCTTTATCCAGAGATCGAGAGTGAAGAAATTATTGGGCTATCAAACAATAAATCATTGAGTGCAATTGATTTTGAATTTGCTGAGATGAGAAAGATTAATGGTAAACAAGTAATCTTTTTGGGCAATTACCGTTTCTTCTTTGAAGATGGTGTTTTTAATATTTAATTAAAAGGGTAGTCGCCTAGCGGCAATGGCGCTTGTTTTGGGTACAAGATACCGTGGGTTCGAGTCCCACCTACCCTAAAATTAATTATCTCGTTGGAAACCAAAACTTGAGGAATTTAATGGGATGATTTGGGTGTTACGCTTACTTGGGTCGTCTTGCTCATTACCAGTCGTTATAACGTCAAAACAAACTTCGTTGCTTGGATAAACACGGTAATCTCCATCTGCAGCGTTTTGATTATCAACGATTTCTTGTAACTGAAGGCGAATTACCTGTGCTAAATTAGATCTTGAAAATTCTGATAAATCACTTGTTACCTCTCCTTTTGTATTTGTTATTTCTGCCATACTTAAACATGGAGCCGCAAATAAAGCTTTTGCATCAAAATTTGTAATCTTACCATCCTCAACGGTAACGGCAAAATTAGGAGAAAGACCGTCAGAACGTGGACTAGGTT
>CAJBBV010000044.1 GCA_903951405.1 uncultured bacterium | reverse complement strand
GGCAGAGCGCCTTAGTGAACGATTCAATTCTCCCATTTATTTGAAACGAGAAGACTTATGTCATACAGGTGCACATAAGATAAACAACACCATAGGACAGATTATTCTAGCACAACGTCTAGGTAAAAAAAGAATTATTGCTGAAACAGGTGCAGGCCAGCATGGAGTTGCTACAGCAACTGTTTGTGCGTTAAAGGGTCTCGAATGCATTGTGTACATGGGGGAGAAGGATATTGTTCGCCAAGCACCCAATGTTGCTCGTATGAAGATGTTAGGTGCTACGGTTGTACCAGCAACAAGTGGTAGTAAAACACTTAAGGATGCAACAAACGAAGCCATTCGTGATTGGATTAATCATCCACATGATACACATTATATTATTGGTTCAGTCGTTGGGCCACATCCATACCCAGACATGGTTTCGAGATTTCAATCTGTCGTCAGTGAAGAAACTAAAATGCAGCTAAAAGAAAAGACTGGGTCAGAATTGCCTACGCGTGTAATTGCCTGCGTGGGAGGTGGTAGTAATGCGGCAGGTGCTTTTTATCATTTTCTTGATGAGCCCTCCGTTGAAATTATTGCCGTTGAAGCAGCCGGTCATGGCATCAACAGTGGTATGAGCGCTGCAACAACTCAGCTTGGAGTACCTGGTGTTTTACATGGTAGTAAAAGCATTGTGATGCAAACGGAAGACGGCCAAGTGGTTGAGCCACATAGTATTTCTGCCGGCTTGGATTATCCAGGTATTGGTCCAATGCATGCTCATCTTTTTACATCAGGAAGAGCCAGATTCATGAGTGCTACGGATGAAGAAGCTTTGCATTGGGCTTTTGAAATTTCACGATTGGAAGGAATAATCCCTGCATTAGAAACAGCACATGCCTTTGCTGTATTGCCTAGACTTGAGCTGAACAAACAAGATACTACCGTAATATCATTAAGCGGTAGAGGAGATAAAGATCTGTCAACTTATATGACAGCAATGGAAACAGAAAACCTGAAGCCCTAAACAATGAGTAGAATACAAGCGCTTTTCGAGAAAAAGAATAACGGGATATTGAATGTCTATGTTACGGCTGGATTTCCAAAAATCGATAGTACCCTTGAGTTGATGGAAGTCCTTCAAACCTCAGGGGTTGATTTAATTGAATTGGGGATGCCTTACAGCGACCCCCTTGCTGATGGTCCGGTTATTCAAGAAAGTAGCCTACTCGCATTGCAAAATGGGATGACCATAAAAAAACTCTTTGAGCAATTAGAATCGTTTCGAGATAAAATACATGTTCCAGTTGTATTAATGGGCTACATGAATACTGTTCTTCAATATGGCTTTGAACAATTTTGTGCCGATGCTGCTCGAGTTGGAATCGATGGTTTTATTTTGCCCGACCTGCCCGCCTTTGAATTTGAAAAATCTTATGGTAAAATCATGGCAAAGTATAATCTCGATTTTATATTTCTAGTAACCCCTGAAACAAGTGAAGAGCGAGTTAGAAAATTGGATAAACTGAGCTCTGGATTTTTGTATGCCGTTTCATCTTCATCTACTACAGGGAATAACAAAGAATTTAATGACATTACAGAATACCTTAAAAAGCTTCAATCCTATGAATTGAAAAATCCAATTCTTGTAGGCTTTGGTATTCGAGATAAATCTACGTTTCAAGCTGTTTTACCGCATTCAAACGGCGCAATCATTGGAACTGCTTTTATTAAAGCACTTTCAACGTCAACAGATATTAAGCAGACCGCCAGTGAATTCATCAAAGGTGTTTTAAATTAATTTAATCCATGAAGCTGGTAATGATTAAATATAATGCGGGGAATACGAGGTCGCTTCAATATGCGTTAAGAAGATTAGGGGTCGAGCCTCTAATTACAGATAATGCTGAGGAAATATTAAGTGCAGATAAGATTATTTTTCCAGGTGTTGGTGAAGCAAGCTCGGCGATGAAATACCTTAAGTCAAAACAACTCGATCAAGTAATAATTCAAGTTAAGCAACCATTTCTTGGAATATGTTTAGGCATGCAATTGATGTGCACCCATTCTGAAGAAAATGATACTCCTTGCTTAGGTATTTTTGATGAGGCAGTAAAGTTGTTTAAGTCGAATTATTCATCGATTAAAATCCCACAAATTGGATGGAATACCATCGGCCATCTTAAATCTAATTTATTCAACGGGGTTGCAGAAAATAGCCATTGTTATTTTGTACACAGCTACTATGCTCATCTTGGAGACCATACGATAGCCACAACAGATTATTGTTCTCCATATAGTGCTGCATTACACCGTGACAACTTTTATGGAGTACAGTTTCATCCAGAAAAGAGTGCATTAGTGGGAGAAAAAATTATTGAAAATTTTTTAAAAGAGGATCTTATATGCAGATAATACCTGCTATCGATATTATCAACGGGAAATGCGTTAGGCTCACGGAAGGAGATTACTCACGAATGACTGAATACGCAGGCTCTCCGCTAGAACTAGCTAAGATGTATGAAGCCAATGGTATTCTTAGGCTTCATTTAGTTGATCTAGATGGCGCTAAAGCGGGTGCTGTACAAAACTGGACTGTTGCTCAACAGATTGCTGAGCAAACAAAGTTAATCATCGATTTTGGAGGAGGTGTTAAAAGCCGTGATGAAGTCAACCGAATTATTGATTTAGGTATTTCATATGTTACGGTTGGCAGCATTGCAGCAAAAAATGAAGCATTATTTATTCAATGGTTAGAAGAGTTTGGTTCTGATCGTTTTTTATTAGGAGCGGATGTTCGAGATGAACAAATTATGGTTAATGGATGGCTTGAGAAAATGGATATATCAATATTACCATTTTTAGATAAATATCATGAGCTAGGTGTTCATTCCGTTTTTTGCACAGATGTAAGTAAGGATGGTAAATTAGAGGGACCATCCATCGATTTGTACAACAAGATAAAATCCCATATTCCTACGTTAAATTTAATTGCAAGTGGAGGAGTTACTTCTGTTGAAGACTTATATGCTTTAGAGGAAGTGGGATGCTCAGGTGTAATCATAGGCAAAGCGATTTATGAAAATAAAATTTCGATTGAACAGCTTTGTAACTACATGTTGAAAAACAAATAAGAGTAATGTTAACCAAGAGAATTATACCGTGCCTTGATATAAAAAATGGTCGTACCGTGAAGGGTACAAATTTTGTTGACCTTCGTGATGCAGGGGATCCAGTTGAGTTGGCAGCTATATATGCTGCACAAGGGGCAGATGAGCTGGTGTTTCTAGACATCACAGCAACAAATGAAAAGCGGAAAACTCTGGCTGAATTGGTTGACCGTATCGCACAACGCATTAATATTCCATTTACTGTTGGTGGTGGTATCAGCTCAGTAGAAGATGTTAGGTTATTGTTGGATCATGGGGCGGATAAAATATCCATTAACACGTCGGCCTTCAAAAATCCAAATTTGATAGATCAACTCGCTGCAGAATTTGGTAGTCAATGTGTTGTTCTAGCTATTGATACGAAGCAACATGATGATGGTGAATGGTATGTTTATTTAAATGGAGGACGCGTTGCCACAGAAACACGTTGTCTTGACTGGGCAATCGAAGGAGTAAAGCGTGGCGCAGGAGAAATTCTCCTTACCTCAATGGATCATGATGGTACAAAGTCTGGTTTTGCTAAAGAAATTACGGGCATTGTCTCCACACATGTTCCTGTCCCGATTATCGCTTCAGGAGGAGGAGGAGAACCTAAACATTTTGCTGAAATTCTCAATGGAATAGCTGATGCGGCACTGGCTGCTAGTGTTTTCCATTTTGGTGAAATTTCTATTCCAGATTTGAAGAAATACCTAAGTGAACAAAATATCCCGATGAGATTGAATTCTTGATTGATTAACTTTGAACATATGAAGGATCTGAACATTGACTTTACGAAATTTCCTGATGGGCTAGTGCCTGCGATTATTCAAGATCAACATACCAGCAAAGTGTTGATGCTGGGTTATATGAACAAAGAATCATTTGATGCTACTATGGATTCAACTCGAATTACATTTTATAGTAGGTCTAAGCAGCGACTTTGGACCAAAGGAGAGGAGAGCGGTAACTTTCTTGAACTAAAATCAGTTTCACTTGACTGTGATCAGGATGCCTTGTTGTTTAAAGTAAATCCGCTTGGTCCAGTCTGCCATACTGGTGCAGATACATGTTGGGATGAGAAAAATCATTCAGACGATTTTCTCAAATACCTTGAAGACATCATTGAGCTTCGTAAGAATGGTAGTGATGAAAACTCATATGTCAAATCACTCCTAGCTAGAGGTATAAATAAGGTCGCTCAAAAAGTTGGTGAGGAAGCCGTTGAATTAGTCATCGAAGCAAAGGATCAAGACAATGATAAATTTATAAACGAGGCAGCCGATTTAATGTTTCACTATTTGCTTTTACTTAACACTAAAGGATTTAGCTTGCAAGACGTAAAAGACACCCTTAAAAAAAGACATTCCAAATGAAAAAAGTATTAATTCTCTTATTGATTGTTCCATTAGGACTTCTTGCACAAAAGTCTGACAGCTTCACTATTAATGGTACGCTAAAAGGCATGCTGGATAAGACAGAGCTAGTACTAAAAAATGAAGAAATTAGTCCGGAACCACTCGCAATTGTAAAATCACATGGTAATCAGTTTACGATGACAGGTCGTATAACAGAACCCGGAATGTATTTTATACAGCCTAAAGATGCTCAACAAAAATTGATGATTTTTCTTGATGCCTCTACTATAACTGTCGAGGGAGATTTTGTTAAATTACAAACAGCTAAAGTTACTGGGTCTGCTACGCACAATGATTTTAATTCGTTCAATACGATATTCAATCCATTATTTTCAAGTTTAACTACCATCGCTCAACAATTGAATAAGGGAGTAAAAGATGAAAATGGGGAGATTAGAAAGCAATATGAAACTCTTGTTGCTACTGTTAACTCAAAGACGGATCAGTTTATCGCTGAACATTATATGTCTGCTGTTGCTCCTTTTGTGGTGCTTGTTACCATGCAATTAGAACCCGACATGCGCATTCATGAGGCGAGGTTAAATATGATTAGCCCAAAGGCTAAAGAGAATTATTTTGGTAGAGTAGCGCTAAAAACTATTGATGACAGTAGGTTTGGGGCTATTGGAAGTATGGCGGCAGACTTCACACAGAAAGATGTGAATGATAAAGATATTGCCTTGTCTAGTTTTAAAGGCAAATACGTATTGCTTGATTTTTGGGCGAGTTGGTGTGGCCCTTGCCGTCAAGAAAATCCTAACGTACTTAAGGCCTTTCAAAAATTTAAGGATAAAAATTTTACAGTACTTGGGGTATCCTTAGATCGCGCAAAAGACCCTTGGCTAAAAGCCATTAAGGATGATCGTCTTGAATGGACTCATGTGAGTGACTTGAAATTTTGGAGTAATGAAGTTGCCGTTAAATATAAAATTCAAAGTATCCCACAGAATTATTTACTTGACCCTAATGGGGTGATCATAGGGAAAAACCTTCGTGGGGAGGAGCTTCAATCTCGCCTGGAAGAACTGTTTAAATAGTTAAGGGGTGTTAATAATAAACATCTTCAAGAATAAAGAAGGCTGGATCATCTGAATCATCTAGCGTAATCGACAGAATATTATATTGTACCCATTTGTAGTCTGTATGTATTCTGATATACTCTGTACCTGCCGAGATAAAGTAGTGCAGCTTCTTCTTATCTACAAGCTCTTCTGGATATCCAAAGCGTGAACTTCTTCTCGTTTTAATTTCAAAAAAATGAAGTTTATTGTCTTTAGTCGCAACAATGTCAATTTCCCAATGTCCATGTCGCCAATTGCTCGCTTCAATGACATATCCATTTTGGAGAATCCATTGACATGCCAGTTTTTCTCCTAATTTTCCTGTATCGTTATGCCTTGCCATCACTTGATATGTTTTATCTTCGAAACTATTGAGGAGCTAACATAAACAATCGGGGTATGTACAAGATTAAAGGGAGAATTCAACATTATGCATGGGGTGGAAAAACCTTTCTTCCATCACTTTTATCCATTAAGAATGATGATCAACTTCCTTTTGGGGAATATTGGCTCGGAACACATGGTAGTGGCCCTTCGCTTGTCCACCTTAGTGGAAATGCAACAACTCCATTACCAGCCTTGATACAGTCAGAAAAAAAGCGATACCTAGGCGAAAAGGTGACTAATCAGTTTAATGGACTTCCATTTTTATTTAAAATACTGGATGTACATGATATGCTTTCCATTCAAGTACACCCTTCGAAATCTTCTGCAGAGGCAGGTTTTGAAAAGGAAAACCAATTAGGCATTCCCTTAACCGCGCCAAATAGAAATTACAAAGATCAAAATCATAAGCCAGAAGTGATGGTTGCATTGAGTGAGTTTTGGCTACTTCATGGATTTGCTCATGATATTGAAAAAAGAGTCAACGAATTTGAAATTCTATCTCTTTTCAAAGAGGACTTTTTGCAGGGTGGAATAAAGGGGCTCTATAAAATAATTATGGAATTGCCTGTTGAAACAGTTGATGATATTTTGGAGGCGCTTTCTGCTCGTATTATTGATTTATACCATGCCGGCAAACTAGAAAAGTCATCTCCTGATTTTTGGGCTGCTAGAGCAATGGAAACGTTCAAACAAGATGACGGGCATTTTGATAGGGGGATTTTCTCTATCTATCTTTTTAATATCTTATGTTTATCACCTGGGCAAGCAATTTTTCAGGGAGCTGGGATGCCGCATGCCTATTTAGAGGGACAAAACATTG
>CAJBBV010000043.1 GCA_903951405.1 uncultured bacterium | reverse complement strand
ATCACGATCATTATTTTATTGATTCCATTTTCTTTCTATGTTCAAAAATGAAAGGACCAAACCGATCTCATTTCACTTTTTGATTTGATGCTTCATTATATAGCGCTTATTGCAACGCTAACGGCACTCGCAGGTTTCCTACTGGCAGCAGGTGGTGGATATGAACCAGAAGCACTTCAATTTCATAAATGGCTTGGTGTGGCTATTGCATTCGGTAGTCACGCTCTCCTCTATTTACAAAAAGCATTTGCAGCACGTTTAGCATTTTGGAATACTTCCCTACTCGCTACCTTACTGCTCACCATCGCTGGTAGTCATTATGGTGGAACACTTACACATGGTGAAGGATTTTTTGCGTTCAACGATAAAAAAGAAAGTGGTGTAGTCATCCCAACATTCACTGAAAAGACAACCGTATTTGCTGGCGCTGTTCAACCTGTTCTTATGGCAAAATGTGCATACTGCCACAATGATCAAAAGATGAAGGGTGGATTGAACATGAAAGACATTGCCTCCATGATCAAAGGGGGAAAGAATGGAGCCATGTGGGTTTCCGGAGATCCAGAAAAAAGCTTGATGATACAACGCATGTTGTTAGACCTCGATGACAAAAACCACATGCCCCCAAAAGGAAAAACACAATTGTCATCTGCTGAAATGCATTTGTTTGCTGAATGGATCAGGGCAGGTGCTAATCCAAAAACAACCTATCACTCCCTAGCTGAAGCTGACACACTGAAAAAAATCATCGCTAAAATCATTGAGACTGCTCCTACTGTAAAAGATGAAAAAGTATACGCATTTGAAGCGGCATCTTCTTCCACTATTAAAAAATTAAATTCTCCCTTTAGAACAATCAGACAATTATCGGCTAATAGCCCTGCCCTATCGGTGACATTTTATCTACAAGAAAAATTCACCTTGGATTTAGTGAAAGAATGCAAAGAAATTGGCAGCCAAATTGTAGAATTAAACTTGTCGGGCATGCCGGCTGATGATCAAATTTTTCCGATCCTCTCTTCGTTTACTAACCTCGAAAAATTAAACCTCAACGCTACCTCCATTTCAGGAAAGGGACTAACAGAATTAGCGGAACTAAAAAAATTAGAGCAGCTCTCTGTTGCGAGCACCTCAATAAAAGCAGATGATCTAAATTCCTTGATGAAATTGCCATCAATAAAAAGCATCTATATCTGGAACACCAAAATCAATGAAGCTGACTTGGCTTCACTGAAAAGCAAATCAAAAACAATTCAATGGGAACTGGGTTATGTACCGAATAAAACAGAAGTACTTCAATTATCCGTGCCATCACCAGCAGATAAAGACAAAGCGATTCTAGACAATGAGGAATTTATCGTGCTAAAGAATCCAATGCCCAATGCCAAAATCAGGTATACCACCGATGGCACAACACCGGATTCACTTACAGGACAAGTCTATACTACCCCAATTCCAGCAACTAATTTATTGAGGATAAAAGCCATCACTACGGCAACAGGTTGGATAGCTAGTGAAGTAACTGATTTTAGTTTTTATCGAAAAGGAATTCAATCAGATTCTGTAAAACTATTAACCGATCCTTCTAGAGGACGTCCTTTTGGTGCTAAGATTCTGATTGATATGAAAAAAGGCTTAAGTCAGACAGGAGACCAGCTCTATACCAGTTGGCTTGGATTCGTCGACAATCCATTCAAGGCGGGTTTCTATTTCAAAAAAAATACACCCATTAAAAAAGTTGTCATCAGCACCGCAGATATGACAGGCTCAAGCTCTTCTGGAGGCAATCCCTTTCCACCCAGCAAAATAATCATCAAAGGAGGTCCTGACCCAAAGCACTTAAAGCAAATCGGAACCGCTTCACCAGAGGTACCAGGTGCAAGAAGACCAAATGCCTCCATCCCTTATATCGTTTCCATTGAACCCGGAACATACACCTACATTGAACTAGAAGTACACCAACTCGCTAAACTACCCAGCTGGCATCCTGAAAAAGGCCAGAAAGCTTGGGTGTTTGTGGATGAGGTGTTTTTTTATTAAACTGAGTTGAATTGGGTTAGATGTTAGGAGTTGGGGGTTGAATTGGGTTGGGAGTTGGGGGTTGGGAGTTAAATTGGGTTGGGAGTTGGGGGTTGAATTGAGTTGGGGGTTGGGAGTTGAATTGAGTTGGGGGTTGGGAGTTGGGGGTTGAATTGGATTGGGAGTTGGAGGTTGGAGGTTATATTTTCCAGGAGGTTTCTACATATTCTATAAATCGATAGAGTTTACGGCTAATTATTTCATTTTTTAGCTCTAATTCAGAAACTTGTTTCTGTTTATCTGGATATAAAATTGCAATTTTTTCAAGGTGACAAGATATTTCACGACTACTTGCATGTGAAAAAGTAAGAAATCGTATGAATTCTGCTTTATACCTTTTCCTACCAAATCCCTCCACAATGTTACTCACTTGAGAGTCTGCGGCCCTTCGCAATTGACTCCCTAATTCATACAATTCAAATTTTGGAAGAGTTAGCGTAAATCGATGTATTTCAATGTAAAAGCTCATCGAATCTTTATAAACATCAAGTTCAGCATAAGATTTACCCATTATAGATTTTTAACAAAAAAACCAATGAAATGAAATTTTACCTACAGAAAATCTTCATAATTTTATCGTATTTTACTCGATTGAAATACCCCTAACCCCTAACCCCTAACCCCTAACCCCTAACCCCTAACCCCTAACCCCTAACCCCTAACCCCTAACCCCTAACCCCTAACCCCCAACCCCCAACTCAATTCAACCCCCAACCCAATTCAACTCATTTTGATTTCCCAACAAACCATACAAGACATCCAAAACCGCATCGATATCCAAGATATCGTGGGGAGTTTTGTGAAGTTGAAAAAACGGGGAACAAACTATATAGGTAATTGCCCTTTCCATAACGAGAAGACGCCATCCTTCACCGTTTCGCCTTCAAAAGAAATATACAAATGCTTCGGCTGTGGCAAAAGTGGAAACGCCATAGGCTTTGTGATGGAACACGAAAAGTATACCTATGTGGAAGCCCTTCGCTGGCTCGCTGCTCGGTATAATATCGAAGTAGAAGAAACAGAGACTAGTCCGGAGTATAAAGAACAACAGCAACTAGCCGACGGACTGCATATCGTCAATCAGTTTGCTGCTAAATATTTTACAACACAATTGATTGAAACGGAAGAAGGACAAACCAATGCGCTGAGCTACTTAAAAGAACGTGGCTTTACGGATGAAACGATTAAAAAGTTTCAAATCGGCTATTGTCCTGATCAACGTGATGCGTTTGCTAGAGAAGCCTTAAAAAATCAATACAGCGATGAACTGCTTAAGAAAAGTGGATTATGTATTCAGCGAGATGGTCAGCTCGTAGATAATTATCGCGGTAGAATTATTTTTCCGATTCACAACCAAAGCGGCAAGATCATTGGGTTTGGTGCGCGTGTAATTGGAAGCAGTGATCGTGGGCCTAAATACATCAACACTCCCGAAAATGAGTTGTATGTAAAAAGCAAAATTCTCTATGGCTCCTATTTTGCAAGGCATACGATTGATAAAAATGATGAATGCTTTTTAGTTGAAGGATATACAGACGTTACCGCCATGCATCAAGCAGGCATTGAAAACGCAGTAGCCTCTGGTGGAACTTCGCTTACGATAGATCAACTTCGACTCGTAAAAAAATACACCAATAACCTCACCATTATTTATGATGGTGATGCAGCGGGTGTGAAAGCTGCCTTACGTGGATTGGATTTAGCTATTGAAGAGGGATTGAATGTTCAATTGGTATTGATACCCGATAAAGAAGATCCCGATAGCTATGTAAAAAAATTAGGAGCCGATGCCTTCAAAGAATTTGTAAAGAAGAATAAAAAAGATTTCATTCTTTTTCAACTGGAAGTATCACTGAAAGATGCAGGAGATGACAGCACCAAAAAATCAGCCGTAGTAAATCAAATTGCGGAATCCATTTCGAAGCTGAATAAAACAGAAGACTTTACTCGTCAGCAAGATTATATAAATCGCTGTTCAGCCCTGCTAAAAGTAGACGAACAGGGACTTACAGCCTTAGTGAATAAATTCATTCGTGATAAGGCTAGTAAGGATGACAAAAGACTTTACCGCGAAAAACAAGAAGAAGGTGCTGCTGAAACGAAAAAGGAATTGCCTGATGATGTGACGATCGACCTGTTGTTCAAGGATGAACAAAATGAAAAGGGCGTGTTCAGGGCTTTGCTTGAATTTGGATTACTCGTATGGGATGAGAACAAAACAGTAGCTGAATTTATCTTTGACGAAATTGAGCAAAATGAATTGGAAGACTTGATAGACAATAAACTACTGATCAAGATATTCCATCACTATAAAAAATTATATCAAGCAGGAGAAAACCCAACGGAGAAACATTTTTTATACCATACAGATCAAGAGCTCGGACAAATGGCTGTTTCACTGCTAACCGACAAACATGAAATCAGTCCGAATTGGAAAAATTATTACGAAGGTGATTTATTAAGTAGAGCAGATTTATACAAAGAAGAAGTTACCTCGTGCATGACATACCTTAAGCTCAAAAAAGTGAAGCGCCTTATACTTGAAAACCAGCGTGACTTAGAAACAGAGCTTGGTGAAGATGATTTGATCACCCTCCTGCAAACTCATAAGCACTTAAAACAGTTGGAGATGGAGTTGATGAAGCATGTAGGGACAGTGATATTCAGGTAGCATTTACTCGTTGGAGAAGGTAGCCTATTACCAACGATAGGTAATACCGAGCTGGACTAGGAAATTATTAACATCCCAATTATTATTGATCGCTACGCTAGAAGAAGATGGAGGCTGATACCATTGATAGTTCAATGATCGTAATGCCGTTATTTTTCCAGAGAATAGAAATTGTTTATAGGCTTGATCAGCGATAAAGCTGATTCCATAATCGACCCATTTACGTGTAGCTGCTTGATCACCAGAAAACGCCTCTTGATAAAAATCCATATTCTGTGCAGTACGTTCTACTTGAACAGCAAGCTGATTTATTCCATTGTATTTTGAAAATCGAATGAGCTGCATATTGCTACCCGGACCAATACCAGCTCCTAATACTTCACCGTTATTGGTGTATCCACCTGCTTTTCGATGTTGGTACCAAGAAGGTGTCGCCCGAATAAAAAATTCAGCGTTGCGTTGTAAATGCGTAGACTCAATCAACAATTGGTAATCCTTCTTTTCAATATTCATTAACTTTCTGAAGCCAATAGTGTATGCTTGTGAATGATCTGCTGTTTGGATAAAATCGCGCAAGTTGAAAAAAGCATCATTCCTACCCCACTCTGTATACACTTCGAATTTGTGCTTGACTGAAAAATAGCGAAAGAATAACGAAGCCAATTGATCCCGTACGATATCATCATAATTTTGAGAATCATTTTTTCGAGCAACATTATTAAACACCACAATATGTTGACCCAACTCCTTTCGTACTTGTTCATACATGGTAATAACACGTGTAACCCCAAGGCTAAGTCCTTTTACATATTTAGGACTATATGAAAAAATGAGGGCATTGATGTATCGATCGCCAGTAGATTGTTTAATCCACCATGGATTTGTTGAGTACTTACTTGGTGGTGAAAAACCCGAAGCCGTTAAATTACCCATAATCATTTGTGCTTCGAATGATCCAATGGTTGTTTGAATAGGTCGCTGGGTATTTATGGTTGCGTGCAAAAATCCTTGTGCATGATTGCTTAAAATCAACGCGTTTTGAAATGCAGGTCCCCACCAAATATTTTCTGTACTGAGCCCAGCAGATAATCCGGCGAAGTTGATGCGCACACTTGAATTGCCCGGCAAATACTTCTGGTATGCCTTATTTCCAAATTTTTCGGGAAGGTCAATCCCATTCCAAAATCCATACATCGTTGCCCAGGCTTGATCATCGTGTTCTTTTGGAAACCCTTGAAAATTTTTATTCTGCGCATAAACCCATTGGGGTTTTAATTGAATTGAAATTGGACCAAGCGATGCATATACTCCCGTGGAAATGAGGTGCTGATAACCAACGGCAGGTATCATGGCTCCGTCATTTTGCATGAAGGGATGATGCGTTACATATTGCTGTGTTGTGGACAAGGGAAGTAAGGATACCTTCATCCATTTGGTAGAGACAATCGATTTGAATAATCGGTTTTCAACACTGTAGTGATAAACGGAACTGTCTGCTTTTTTATCTGTGGTAATGGAAATGGGTCGAATGTTAAATGAAATCGATGGATTGAGTTGACCCTGAAGTTGTTCTCTACGCATCATGTCTTCGTATTGAGGCATGTCTAGCGAAATGCTTTGTGATGATACACGCATGCACAGAAAGAACAGGATACAAAGCAACTGATATTTAGTCAACCTATTTTTCATTGAATCATGTAACGGATAGATGCCCTAGCAGTAAGTTGATATACATCCCTACCCTGTATAAAATACCCTCCGGGTGATGGTTCAAATAACCACCACTGATAATTATTGGTTTTGATGAAATTGAGGTTAAGCCCCGCTAATAGTCCCTTGAATTTCCAATCCGATTTTACAGAGAAAACAAAGTCGGTCCAAAACCGTCTAAAATCGGATGTGTTCTTAAACGTAAAGAGCATGTAATCATTATTATGCTGAATGCGCTCCATCGATAGGCCAATTCGATTGAGTTGGCTTCGCCAGTTCACTTCCAGCAATTGGCTTTTGCCACCAGGTCCAACCGTTGCACCCAACAATTGTCCTTCGTTAGTATACCCCTGACGAATATATGGATGCACATACCAACTTTTTGCAGAGAGGATATCGCCTTTTAGTTGTTGTTGCACATTAGTGAACTCTGCAATCAATTCATAATAGGCATTACGTGGTGCCATAATAATTTTTCGAATGACATAGATAGACGCAGCACCTGCTTTCGGCTCTACCATAAATTCCCTGAGTGTTCTATCACTTCGGTTTGTAGCTAACTCTGTATAACCTTCCAAATCAACATTAGGGATAGCATAGCGAATGAATAATCCGGTTTGCAGCATCTGTTGCTGTTGATTATCTTTTCGTATTTTGTTAAATGGACTTTGCACCGGAACATAGTGATGTAATGCTTTCATGTCGCGTTGATATTGAACCATCGTTTGTTCTACACCCAATGTTAATCCCTTAATCCATTTGGGTGAGTACGTTAGGACCGATCCACTGAGCACCCGAATGAGTCGTTGCTTTGGTGTATACAAAAGAATGCCCATGGCGCGGTGCATCGTATCGGGTGGTGTCCTGTTTGCATTGGTGAGTATTCCACCCATTACTTCAAATTCAATTTTTCCCCAGCTTGTGTTAATGGGTGTGCCGGTTTTGACACTGACATGTGGAAACCCAGAAGCGGCATTGCTCATCAATAAGGCATTGCGGTAGCCGGGACCCCACCAAAGATGTTGTGTACTGATGCTAACGTCTATTTTACCAACGGATGCACGAAGAAATGATTGTCCGGGTAGTAGCTTGTTATACACCCCATTTGAAATGCGTTCGGGCAATTCAATGTTATTATACCACCTGTAGTAATCGCGCCATTGCGATTGATCATGGTCTTCCGGAAACCCTGCATAGGATTTATTTTGCGCCCTAACCCATTCAGGTGAAAGCTGCAGCGAGATGGCTTTTTTTTGAATATAAAGTCCGCCCGTTATCATGGATTGCCATCCCCTTGCCGGAATCATATTGCCATCGTTCCATTGATCGGGATGATGCTGAACAAACGCTGTTTGAACTTCGACGGGAAGCAGCACCAGTTCAGGTGCTTTATTTTGCTTGAGGCCAAAGAACTCTTTTACTAAACCGGTGGAGCGGTTAGCCTGTATAGCTCTTATGCTATATGGACGAATCATTCCCGTTGTTGCAGAATCCTTATTGGGCTCCAATCGTAACAGATGATCGAGTGAGGTCCCAACGGTTATGTCTTGGGCAAATCCCTGCAGTGAAATCAAGAGTAAAAGGGAAAGAAAAAATTTCATGAAATGAATTGGGGTGGATTGCGCATTACTTCACCAAGACGGACTTGACGATTAACCCCGAAAGTGACCAGGATTCATCGCAGAGGGGATCTGCGGTATTGGTTTGGATGAGTTCATCCATACAGCCAATGGCGGCGGTATTGCTTGTATGTGAAATCGTTTTGATGATGTGGTAAACCGATGTTGTTCCCATGCCCCCGTTCCAACACCTACCTGGAAAAAATTGTTTTGCATTCGTCATGGGAGGATTGTTTACCGTACCATAATCGGAGGGGAAGGATTGGTAAATGCAGTGTAAGGGCTCACATAATGAATTTGAAAAGGTGGTGTTTAGAATAGAGGTATTGTCTATAGACAAATTCCATACATCAGGACCATCAATACCTCCGGCAGATGAGTTACCATCCCAGCTATCGTGGATGAGTAATGTTGCGTCAATGATTAATGCATTGTGCTTGGGTAGGTCTGATAAGGATAATAAAAATCCGCTGCGGTTGTATGGGCCGAGGCATTGTTGACTATTATAGGAATTCAGTACCCCT
>CAJBBV010000042.1 GCA_903951405.1 uncultured bacterium | reverse complement strand
CTTCGTTTTGATCGATGGCATATAGTATGAAGCATATAAACCAGTTACATTCTCATCACGTATTCCTTCCTTCTGTATAACCGGAAAAATACTTGCATAATTTAAAAGATAAGAAGGCGATCGATTAATATTTTGAAAACCCAGCTCAACAATACCAAGCTTTTTACCCAGAGAACGCTGCAACCTTGCTAGTATGTCGTAATTACCTGCATCTCTTCCAGCAGGATATAGTTCGCCCGACAATAACATATCCCATTTTTTATTTTTTGTTCTATTGCGGTACTCACCATGAATCACAAGATTTACAAAAGAATTTTTTAGCACCCCCGTATCAGAGCTATAGTGTGAATAAGATGCGCCTGCCTTGAAAAACTGAAGTGGATTATTAGCATCAGGAAATTGAATAATCGAAAAATCATTTTTAAAAATATTCCACTGCTGTTCGAAAGAGATTATTTCAGGAACATCATCTATTCCATAATAATCTTTATAGAAGTTTGGCGCTAGAGAGGCTTGTATATCCAAGTACTTGTAATCATACGAAAAACTATGAACAGTATGCTCAAACCTGACTCTCGGCAAGAAATAACGCACTACCGTTGAATCCGTTACAACGGAATCCTTTTTACCGAAATCATATTGCTGACGAAACAAAAGTTGTCTCTCGGTATACCGATTTCCTGTATTCAGTTTAACATTGAAAAAATTTCTACTTGAATATGCTGCTGAGGCAAGATTCGTAGGAATATTAAAGCGATCATTATATGCTTTATTAGCATTGACTAAATAATCATTGGAAACAATCCCCCCATTTTCAGATGACTGGAGTGCATTAGACATAAATATAAAAAATGCATGATATCGCCTGCTCTTTGAAGTAAAATCAGAATTAAATCGAATGTTATTATGATTTGTATTCTGAGAATTAAATGCACCGGGTGAATTAATTAGCCGATACTGAAGAACAAAATTCCAATCAGGACTAATATTTTGTGTATGAACAAGATCTAAGTTTTGTTCTGCCTTGCTGCCAACCAAAAAACCAAGTTGTGTATAAGGCTTTGTCGTGTTCATGAACTTTGTTTCAGCAATAGTAAAAGCGTATAAATCAAGTGCATGAAATCCTGCATCCCAACCCGGCGATCTCATAGGAGAAAACAACAAAGGCCTTGCGGCATTACCATTGTTCCCTAAATAAATATATTCCTGCTTGAGCGGAACACGTTTATAATAATCATCAATTGATGAATCTAATAAAGTATATCGTGCAGTATCTAGGTAACGAAACCGAACACTAACAGAATCATCCGCAAAATTTCGCTTTTCAAAAGAAAGGGAATCACTTCCTCCTCCACCTTTTGCTGCACCACCTCGTCCACCACCTCGAGACGAGCCGCCAGACATTCTACCCATCATACCACGCCCCTGACTATACGTATCGGTTGTGCCTAAAAAATATAAAAAAAACAAGAGCATAAAGCACCTTGCACTCTGCAGATTGCACATACAATTAAAATGCTGTTTTATCATTCTCTTCATGAGCCTTAGGTGTACCAACGTTATTCCCTTATAATGATTCTATAATTTCCTTAAAAATTGCTGTGAGCTTTGGCTCTGCTGCAGTTGCGGCAGCTAATACATCCTCATGTGTAATCGTATTCTCTTCATCACGTATACCTAGATCCGTGATGACACTCATTGCAAATATTTTCATACCACAATGAACCCCAGCAATCACCTCCTGCACAGTACTCATTCCGACAGCATCAGCACCAAGAGATCGAATGAGATTATACTCCGCTCTAGTCTCGAAAGTTGGACCAGTCACCCCGAAATAAACCCCCTCTTTCAATGTATAGCCAAGCTTCGATGCAGCTGAATAACCCTTTTCAATTAATCTCTTGGAATAAGGTTCACTCATGTCTGGGAAGCGAGGACCCCATTCCTCGTTATTATGCCCAATCAAGGGATTAACAATCGCAAAACTAATATGATCCTTGATTAACATTAAATCCCCCACGTTAAAGTCAGGATGAACACCACCAGCAGCATTTGAAATGAAAAGCTGCTGCACACCTAACATCTTCAGTACCCGAATTGGGAAGACTACCTCCTTAGCGGAATACCCTTCGTAAGCATGAAAGCGTCCAGCCATAATTACAATACGCTTATTTCCAATCTTTCCAAAAATCAACTTCCCACTATGCCCTTCAACAGTAGTAACAGGAAAATGAGGAATTTCTGAATAAAGAATCTCATGTTCAACGTCAATGTATTGAATAAATGCCCCTAACCCACTCCCCAAAATAACCCCAACATCAGGGTACCCCAAATACTGAGTTCTAATCATTCCCATCGCCTGCATAACCTGCTGCTGAAAGTCCATGTCCCTAATTTTAACAAAGATACATTCTTTAGCCTGATTGATCCCTGTAACCCAACACTAGCTGAGAAGTCAATGTGATATAATGATGTACCTTGCATAGACAAAACAGCTACGATACGTTAGGGATTTTCGAAAAATAATTGGCATGCACGAAAAAAGAATTTTATTATACGGAGCAAACGGATATACAGGTGATTTAATTGCAAAGCTTGCACCCCATTACAACCTCAAACTAACCCTTGCTGGCAGAAATGAAGACGCAATCAAAGCCATAGCCTCAACCCTAAATCTTCCCTTTGAAATCATTGACTTGAATGACAGCAACAACCTTGACGATGTCGTGGCAAAACATACACTAGTTATTCATGCGGCCGGGCCATTCAGTCATACCGCAAAACCTATGGTAGAGTCATGCATCAGGAATGGAGTACACTACACAGATATCAATGGCGACTTTACCTGTTTTGAATTGGTAAAAAAATACCATACTAAAGCTGTTGAAAAGAATTGTATGCTCATGCCTGGTGTTGGATTTGACGTTGTTCCAACAGACTGTATTGCAAAACTATTACATGAAACATTACCCGATGCTGTTGATTTGAAAATTGCATTTGCAACTATAGGCAGTATGATTTCCCATGGTACAGCAACCACCATGGCTGAGAAAATGGGACAAGCGGGAGCAAAAAGAAAAGACGGAAAACTTATTCAAGTACCACTGGGCGAACATGGCATGATGGTTGACTTTGGTGAAAAAAACATATTCTGCATGAGCATCCCATGGGGTGATATATCAACCGCTTATCACACCACCGGTATCCCAAATATAGAAACATTTACAGGGGTAAAACCAGCCCGTTATAAGCAACTGAAATACCAAATTTTATTCAATTGGATACTCAGATCCTCCTTCATGAAAAGAGTTGCACAAAAGAAAATTAATGAAGCCCCCGCAGGTCCGAACGAAAGCATGAGAAACAATGGCAAATGCTTTGTTTGGGGGAAAGTCACCAACAACAATGGCGTAAGTGCTGAAGCTAGACTTACCGGACCAGAAGGATACACGTTCACAGCTCATGCTGCACTAATTATCGCCAAAGAAATAATAAATGGAAATTGGACAGAGGGATACCAAACACCAGCTGGTAAATATGGCTATACATTAGCTGAACGTATTGCTGGTGTAACCATTAAGCTTAACTAAATAATTTACGCAACGACATTCTATCATATTACTATCTTTAGTATAACGAAAAAACAAAATATGAAATACCTTTTTCTAATTCTAGCATCTTTCTTAACACTAGCAAGTGAAGCTCAAAAAAAGCAACAAGCAAAAGATTTTTTTGAAATACTAGTGTATGAATACCATACAACAGATCAGCAAAAATTGATTGATCAGTTTTTAGGAGATGCATTGATCCCCTACCTGCATAAAAAAGGAATAGGTAAAATTGGAACATTTACAGCAATGTCGAATGACACAGCAAAAGCTAAAAAAATATATGTCCTTATCCCGTATAAGAGCCTAAACGAAATCCCTAGAATTAATAAAGCCATGTTTTCAGATAAAGAAGTGGCTCGCAACGGAGCAGATTACCTAAATGCAACAAGCGAAGCGCCTGCATACGATCGAATCTCGTCAATACTATTGGAAGGATTTAGATTGGCGACCACCCTTACTCCACCAAGCCTTACTTCATCGATAGAAGATAAAGTGTATGAACTCCGGAGCTATGAAAGTGCTAGTGAAATTAAATACTGGAAAAAAGTGGAAATGTTTAATGAGGGTGGTGAAGTACCTCTATTTGCTCGACTAGGTTTTAATGCAGTGTTTTATGCCGAAGTCGTGAGTGGCCCATCCATGCCCAATCTTATGTACATGACTAGTTTTGAAAATATGGCTGAACGCGAAAAACATTGGGAAGCATTTATCAATGACCCTGCTTGGAAAAAGCTCTTAAGCATGAAAGAATATGATAAAACCGTTTCAAAGAATACGATTGTTTTTTTGAAAGCAACAAGGTATTCGGAGTATTAATGAACACTGAAAGAGTTGGGAGTTGGGAGTTGGGAGTTTGGAGTTGGCGGTTGGGAGTTGGGGATATCTTACTTCTTTGCGATTAAGCAG
>CAJBBV010000041.1 GCA_903951405.1 uncultured bacterium | reverse complement strand
CTATGTTCTTCTTCGCCTTCATCTTCTTCTTCTTCTTCTTCTTCTTCTTCTTCTTTTTCGTCGCGTTTTCTCTTCTTTTTTTCAACTAACGTAACCACCACTTTCTTTTCGGTCAACGCTTTGGCTCTCGCTTTAGCAGCTCTTCTCGCATTCGCCGCTTTTACTCTCGCTTTCTCTCTAGCCTCCATTAGTTTTTTCATATCTGCATCCAAATTAACAGCGGCAATGCTGCCCTTGCGAGACCGTAGCTCATACATAAAAGATGCAGAGCTATCAACATGAGTATCAAAATTCCTTTCTTTCCTCTTTTTTGAATCGCTTGTTAGGGTTAGGGACGAGGAAACAATTTCATTGACAGACTTTGATAAGGTGGATAAGTTTAATGGGGTGGATGGACTTTCGATAACGCCTCTTTCAGGCACTGAAAGAGCAGAGTGTTTGAAAGACTTTGGAAGCGTGCTCTGGTAGAATTCTCCCAGAAAATTCCACAAGCGAACTGAATTTTTCTTACTAAATGAAAAGTCCTGCCCAATTTCATTTGTAATAAACTCCTCAACCAACTTGATGCATTCTTTCTGATCCTTATCATGGGCACATCTAGCAACGTCAAAACTTTGAGTCAAATGTCTAAATAGTGCCTCCCGTAATTTAAGGAACCCTTTCCCACTCAGATTTATTAATAGTAGATCCTCCGCAGTTATTTGTCCAATACTTTCGCTAAGCATTGATATCAAATTGCTCATTTCATCTTTTCCAATAGATACGAGGGGAAACAATATTGCAATTGAATAAGGTAGATCAGATGATTTAGCATCCTTGCATTTGTGAAAAGCTTGAAACAGTTCAAAGATCTGTGAACTGAAATTTTTAATGAATACTCGAGCTCTAATATACGAGTTATTTATTTCCGGATCATTGGTTGCTATCCTGTCTTCACGATTTTTAGCGATTACTCCTTTCTTGATCGCCACAACCATAGAGTCTTGAATCGGAGGGGTATCTTGGAGCAGATTTTTTCTTACGGTCATGACCATTTCTTCGAAACCGATGAAGAAGTCATGAAAACTCCATCTTAATTCTGTGAACAGCTTTATTGAATATAAGATGTGCTCGAAATTTCGTCTGGCGTTATCTTCTTCCGATATTAAGTAATCCCTCACCATCATACCAAACTCCTTCATTGATCCTCCTTCTTTAATAATGGATATTGCGTTGCTATTCGTGAATGGATAAGCGGTGATATCATGAGGTGTTTGAATCAGAGCTACTACTTTATCTGATTGTGCTGTAGCCATTGATGGTGATGGCTGTTGCGAATCCTCATGAACATCAGCCGTCGTCTCTGTTAATGGTAGTTCAAATTGGACTGCCTTTGATGTGTCTTTGCCTGATTGTGGTAAATCCTCGCGCTTATCATCATCATCATCATCATCGTCAACAACGATTTTATGCCGACTCCTGCTGCTGATGGACTGCACCTCTTTTTCAGATGTTGTTTTTGAGGATACTGCTGTTGTTTCTGTGGATACTGCTGTTGTTTTTGAGGATACTGCTGCTGTTTTTGAGGATGCTGCTGTTGTTTTTGAGGATACTGCTGCTTCTTTTTTTTGCCTCTTACGCGGACTCCAGGGATGATCTTTAAGTTGCTGTTCAAAATCAATGCTCTTGTATCGATCCAAGTACTGCTTTGTTTTTCCGTCTTTGATGCAATGAACATAAGGAGTATTAGAACCAGTTCCCTTCGATTCGATAATGTACTTCTTCGGTAAATTTTCTTCCAGCTCTTTGATTATTTTTTTTAGCGATTTTAAACCCTCAACAAGGGTACTTCCTTTCGGCACGAAATTCAATTCCGCGATTGCAACCGTATTTCGCATGTCATTTTTCAAAGGGTTGTCGTTGGAAGAATTTCTGATTTTGTCTCTTACAAATTTTAGATGACCATCTCTGAGGAAATCGTGACTGTAATCTCTTGTAATTATTTCTTCGCCTACTTTAACTTGACCATGATATAAGAGGTCAT
>CAJBBV010000040.1 GCA_903951405.1 uncultured bacterium | reverse complement strand
TGGCGGATATGATGATTCACACATCTCACATCTTATTTCTCTCTTTTGGGGATCGATGATGATTGGCCGTTGGACGGGTGCAGTAAGTGTATTTAACCTGAAGAAAAGCGTTAAACGAATTCTTGTCATTGTAGTTCCTTTTGTAGCATTTGGTGTGATATTGATCGTAAACATAATTAAGGGTAATGATGTGAGTGACTTTTTGTTATACCCAATTTGTATAGCTATTGCAGTTATTGCATTTTTATTTGCTGAAGAAAAGCCTGTTAAACTATTATTAACTGTATCAGTCTTAGCTACAGTAGCCATGTTTATCGCGATTAGTACTACAGGAATGGTTGCGAATTATGCAATTATCAGTACTGGTTTATGCTGTGCGGTAATGTGGCCATGTATTTTTGCACTTGCCGTAAATGGTATTGGCAAATACACAAGTCAAGGTTCTGCTTTTTTAATTATGATGATACTTGGAGGGGCTATTGTACCACCAACCCAAGGTTCCATCATTGACCTTGACCCATTAACAGATTTATCGATTCATTCTAATACACAGCTTTCGTATGTTGTACCATTGATCTGCTTTGCTTATTTGGCTTGGCATGCGATCAAAACGAAATCTGTACTTAAAAAACAAGGATTGGATGTTGATGCACAAGTTGCATCAGGCCATTAATTTTATTACAATTTTATGTATCTTGAGCAGCCACAATTTGTGGCTGTTTTTTTTTACTTTTTAATCAAACATATGAGTTCTAACATAGCAACTGAAGGAGTTTATGCCATTGGAATTGATCTTGGTGGTACAGGAACAAAATTTGGCATTGTAGACAATGTTGGAAATGTGCTCTTTTCTGGTGAAATATCAACCAAAAAACATGCTCAAATTAATACATTCATCGATGAACTGTATGATCAATTAATTATTCTGATTAACAATGCTGGTGGAATTGATAAAATTAAAGGCATAGGTGTTGGTGCACCTAATGGAAACTTTTACAATGGTAATATTGAATACGCACCTAACCTTCCTTGGAAAGGAATTATACCATTAGCAGAATTAGTAGCGAACAAATTCAAACTGCCTGTTACACTCACCAATGATGCAAATGCTGCTGCCATTGGAGAAATGATGTATGGCGCTGCAAAAGGGATGAAGGACTTTATCATGATTACACTTGGCACAGGTGTTGGAAGTGGAATTGTGGCTAATGGCCAACTCATTTATGGCCATGATGGATTTGCCGGTGAACTTGGACATACCATAGTCATACCAGACGGAAGAATGCATGCAGGAACTGGTAAAAGGGGCTCTCTTGAAAGTTATGCATCAGCCACTGGCGTTAGACTTACCGCCATTGAACTTATTGAACAAAGTAAAGAAGACAGCTTATTAAAATCAGTAGATAAAAATTCACTTGATTCAAAAGTCGTTTATGATGCAGCCATTAAAGGCGATAAACTAGCACTTGAAATATTTGAATTTACAGGGAAAATCTTAGGTCTTGCATTAGCCAATGCCGTTATGTTTAGTAGCCCAGAAGCAATTATATTATTTGGAGGATTAACCAAAGCCGGTGATTTAATCCTAAAACCAACAAGGAAATACATGGAAGAGAACCTGATTCAGGTTTTCCAAAACAAAGTAAAAATCCTTGTTAGTCACCTAAAAGAATCCGATGCTGCAATATTAGGAGCAAGTGCTCTAGTTTGGGAACAGAAAAATTAAAGAATAGACGACTAATTATTTCCGATTAGCATTGATTTCTCTTTTTCCCAAAGTTGTTTTCCATATCCTGGAATGACATGTTTTTCACTATGGTAAGAAGACCTGACTAATGGGCCACTTTCAACATAATCAATGCCCAGAGAATAACCAATTTCTTTATATTCCTTGAATTCATCTGGATGGACAAAGCGGTTAACCGATAAATGCTTTTTAGTGGGCTGGAGGTATTGACCTATGGTGATTACATCTACCCCATTATCGGCCAAATCTTTTATCGTTTGAATCACTTCGTCTTTTTTCTCTCCTAAGCCTAACATTATTCCAGACTTAGTTCGCATACCACTTAATTTTAATTTCCTCAGCACTTCCATACTTCTCCAGTATTTGGCCTGAATTCTGACCTTTCGGGTTAGTTCTTCAACGGTTTCAATATTGTGCGAAACTACTTCTGGAGCTGCATCAACTATACGTTGAATTTGATCATCTATTCCTCTAAAATCAGGAATTAAAGTTTCTAACGTAGTAGAAGGATTGAGTGCTTTAACTGCCTTTATGGTGTTATACCAAATTGTACTACCCCCATCAGGTAATTCATCCCTGTCTACGGATGTAATGACAGCATGCTTCACTTTCATCAGATTAATGGCTTCCGCTACGCGCTGTGGTTCATCCCAATCAACTGCCTCTGGCCTACCAGTAGCCACAGCACAGAAGCCACAGCTACGTGTACAGATATTACCCAATATCATGAATGTTGCCGTTCCTTCACCCCAACATTCGCCCATATTTGGACAATTACCACTTTCACAAATAGTATGCAACTTATGGGTATCTACCAATGAACGTACATGTCGATAGCTTTCCCCAATAGGAAGCTTTACGCGAAGCCAATCTGGCTTTTTTATCTTTTGTTCAACAACGGGATCTATGATGGGTAATTCTTTCATTCAGGATAAATATGCTGCAAAGTTACATCACTTGCGTTTACCAAAAGCGAGTGAAATATAAGCTGTGGGAAAGAAAGTTTTACCGGGAACATCTACCATTTGGATGACCTTCTTTGAATAGAAATCAAACGAAAAACCAAATTCAAGCGCAGAAACAACATGATTAAAACGAGCCCAATCAAATCGAAGTCCTGTTTTGACATATACACCTGGATTAAATTTGATTTCATTCCAACCTTTTGACAAGCCTGTTCCTCCAATTATATTTTCTGGATTCATGAAAAGTTCACGATCTTCTTCTGAAAATTTCTTTTTAACACTGCCACTATCCGTTATCAATTCCATGTAATATGGTCGAGTAAGTCCAGCGGAAAACCCACCAACTAATACCGCAGAAATAGCCACTCCATTTTTATTCCCTTTCCCACCAATAAGAACTTGTTGGCCTGCTCCTAATTTAAGCTGGTAGAAAATATTTTGCTTACCATATATAAAGGGTTTACCAAATACTGTAAAACCCCCACCTACATAGGAACTCGTACTTTGCTTTTGTTGTTTAGGATGTTGTTTTTCTCCATATTCAAATTGAAAGAGAGTTGTTTTGTAAGGCGTTTTCATTTTACCATACTCATACAAAAGGCCATTACCATCATTATTCATTTTAAACTGTATAGTAGATTGCTTTTTAAAAGAAGGAATTCCATCCTCTTCATTTCTAATTAATTGATTTATTTGATCACGCTTAGATTGCTTATCTGTAGTTTTTTTACTGGATTTAGATACCGGTGTTCGCTGTGAAAATGAAGCGAAACTGAACATGGAAAAAAATAAGATAAGGGAGATAGATTTGAGCATAGTGTGTGTATGTTATGTAAATTTAAATAAAAATAGTATGACATCAGCAGTATCCTATACCGGGGAACTTAGAACTTTAGCAACTCATTTACATTCTAACTCCCATTTTGAAACAGATGCCCCGTTAGACAACCAAGGAAAAGGAGAACGCTTCTCTCCTACCGATTTAGTTGGGACAGCTTTAGCCTCCTGCATAATTACGACCATAGCGATTCGGGCAAAGCAATTTGAAACAAGGCTTATTGGTCTAGTTATCAGCACAGAAAAAATCATGGCTATAAATCCAAGAAGGATAAGTGTTATAAATCTATCCTTTACGTGGCCTAAATCATCCATATTTGACGAAAAAGAACAAATCAACATAAACGAAATTGCAGAAACGTGCCCAGTTAAAGAGAGCATTCACCCTTCGATTGAAGTCAATATATCGTATAACTGGGAATCTTGACATTGCTAATCCCTTAAGATTGAAGAACTCCTTATTTCACATTGAACAC
Organism: uncultured bacterium; assembly: GCA_903951405.1. GTDB lineage: Bacteria > Bacteroidota > Bacteroidia > Chitinophagales > Chitinophagaceae > Pollutibacter. The sequence goes on along the minus strand of CAJBBV010000040.1, from coordinate 1,138 downwards.
ATTGGATTTTGCTGCAATACATAGCGTATAATGCTAAGCAAGATTGCGATTCTTTGGCATTTCTGGGAATGATACCAATTTTCTTTAATTCCTTAATTACTTTATTTGATTCGGGAGGTAATTGAATCAGTAATTCATTAGCCTGTAGTATATATTTTTTATCTCCTCTCATTCTTCCATAGGCAATTAATACAGGCACAATGGTATTAATCATAAAATTAACAATGAATGAGTGTCCCAGTGATTTATGTTGTGGGATAGTTAACCGATCAAATACAAAATGAGTATCCCAATATGGCGTAACCTCAAGATTAAAAAATGATTGTATCGATTCAAACGATTCACATGATTTACAAAAAGTCAATAACGAATTGATTTTTTGTATAAATGAAGCCAACTGAGCTAAACGGATTGTTGGGAAACTGGCAGGTCGCATACGTAAAAAATATACTGGAGGGATATGGTCTTCAATGTTATGGAGGACTTTTAATCGATTAAACTCTATCCATAATTCTTTTGCATATAGATCGTTGAATGCGGCACTCAATATACCTGCTTGACCCATTAAAAGGGCCTCTACAGATAGCCTAGAGTCTCTATACCTTTTTACCAATGAAAAAGGTATAGAAAATGCCAGTTGATTAAATGAATTAGAATTAACGGTTAGTCCAAAATTTCTGCATATCATGATCCATATCGCTTCTTCCCAATTGCCATTAAACGAATGAAGCAGTTCGCTAAATTTAATCGCTCGATTTAGTTGACGTTGATCAGACAGGAGATTAAGCCATGTAGAAATGGGTTCCTCCATTTTCACTTGAACTGAATTAATACAAGGAATAATAGATTGACTTTTCAGCAATTCAGCATAAAAAGGCAATGAATCGTGATTTACGAAACTCCATAACGCTAGAATTGGAGAATGTGAATACGCTGAATTATCATGTCGCCAAACAACATGTAGTATAACATTGTTATAATTAGAATCATTATCATGACCATGTTGATTATATTCTTGTGTAGTGAGATGAAGTTCCACATTACCAGCCCACTCAGTATCGCCTATCAGTAAACGTGCAAATAGAAAATCGGGGCCTTGATTCGTGTTGCGTGTTCCAGTATCAATAATTTCGACTGA
>CAJBBV010000039.1 GCA_903951405.1 uncultured bacterium | reverse complement strand
TGATTTATATTTTTTTATCTCCTTTTACAAAAAGGGTATGTTTGATTTTATTCGCTTGATGAAGAAGTTCTTGTCGGTCATCACTCATGACGGTAGCATGCCCCATTTTTCTGCCCGGTTTCGTTTCCTTTTTACCATACAAATGTACGTATGCATTGGGAATGGACAAGACCTCGTTCAATCCTTCATAAACGGCGGTCCCAGTATAGCCCTCTGAACCAACAAGGTTAACCATGACAGAAGACATGATTTTTTGGGTATTACCAAGTGGGTAACCTAAGATCACCCGCCATAACATATCAAACTGAGAACTATAATGCGCCTCAATGGTATGATGTCCTGAATTGTGTACTCTTGGGGCAGTTTCATTTACCCAGACATTGTTATCCTTGTCTGTAAACATTTCTACGGCAAAGATACCCGGCGACTTAAGATTTTTAGCAACAGCTAAAGCCAGTGCTTCTGCTTTCCACAATATATTTTCTGAAATGTTGGCTGGACAAATTTGATAATCGAGTAAGTTGAGTGATTGATCAAAAACCATTTCAACAGGAGGATAAACAGCAGCAGTTCCGTCATTGCCAATGGCTACGGTGATGGCCAATTCTTTTTCAATCGCCACCATTTTTTCTAAGACCGAAGGTGCATTAAATCCGAGATGAAGATCATCTGATTTTCGTATTACTTGAACTCCTTTACCATCGTATCCACCAGTGGCAAGCTTTTGCACAGCAGGAAGAAAAGAAACGTGGTTGTTTAATTCTTCAAGCGAATTAACGACATGAAAAGCAGGCGAAGGAATTTGATGATGATGGTAAAATTGCTTTTGAAGTATTTTGTTTTTGATGGTTTTTAGGGCATCTGGTTTGGGGTAAATGGCGCATCCTTTGGCTTCTAAGGCATAGAGTGCATCAATATTAACATTTTCTATTTCGATGGTAATGGCATCTAATCCTTCTCCAAATTGGAGTACATCGTCATAGTTTGTAATGTCTCCCAATACAAAATGATGGCATAATGTTGCTGAAGGACAATCGGCATCTTTCTCCATAATGCTTGTCATTACTGGATAATTTGCTGCTACCTGAAGCAACATTCTACCGAGTTGACCTCCTCCAAGAATTCCTATCTTTTTCATCATACCTATGGTTTTATGCCATTGAGTTGCATTTTTCGAGGGGGCACCTCTAAAAATTCCCCTAAGATTGCAAATATCTTTAACTTATTGCTAATACAAAACCATTAATTTTGTAAAAGATCCAACATCCAACTCCAATTATGAAAAAGCAAACATTCGTGTTCACTGTTTTTTTGCTTGCTATGGTACACTTTAGCTTTTCACAAAGCTCATTTGTTGATTATCAAAAAAGCTTCTCGAGGGTTTCTCAGGCCTTCATCAATAAAGAAGTGGCACTCAAAAAGCAATTCGCTGCAAAGCATATTTCTTGGCCCCAAAAATACATGTACATCCGTTCATTTAAATACAATGGAGAAATGGAAGTATGGGTGAAAAACAATACAGTTGACTCATTCACCTATTTTAAAACATATAAGATTTGTGCACTAGCGGGAACATTAGGGCCGAAGCGCATGGAAGGTGACTTTCAAGTACCAGAAGGGTTTTATTATATCAATGATTTTAATGGGAACAGCACTTACCATCTTTCTTTAGGATTGAACTATCCTAACCCTGCAGATAAAATGATTTCTGACGCAGAGCGTCCAGGAGGAGATATATTCATACATGGTAGCTGTGTAACAGTTGGGTGCATTCCAATTAATAATGATCAGATTGAAGAGTTGTATGTGCTTTCTACCTATGCAAAAGCTGGTGGACAAGATTTTATACCTGTGCATATTTTTCCTGCTAAATACCATGAGAAGAAAAGTGAAGAGTATTTAGAGAATTTTGTTCAATCAGAGCCTGCACTGCGTGATTTTGAAAAGAACCTGAAGAAGGTGTACGACTTTTTTGAAGATCACCGAAAGCTCCCTGTTGTAGCCATAACCGATACAGGGAAATATGTTTTTTATTAATCAACTATGATTATAACTGTAGATAATTTACGTAAGTCGTATGGTGAATTCGAGGCCGTGAAAGGCATCAGTTTTCAAGTCAAACAAGGTGAAATTTTTGGTTTGCTTGGGCCTAATGGAGCGGGAAAATCAACTACGCTTGAAATCATGGAAACCCTTCGGTCGAAAACATCCGGGAACATAACAATCGGTGGATTTGATCTTGATAAACATCCTGATGAAATCAAAAAGATTATTGGTGTACAATTGCAAACCTCTGGGTTTTACCCTGCATTGAAACTTTTCGAATTAATAGAGTTATTTGCTGGGTTGTATAATAAAGTTATTGAACCGATGGCCTTGCTTAAAAAAGTAAATTTAGAAGATAAGGCTAAGTCGATTTATAAGTCATTAAGTGGCGGACAAAAACAACGATTTTCTATTGCGACTACCCTCATCAATGACCCACAGATTGTTTTTCTTGATGAGCCTACTACAGGGCTTGATCCACAGGCACGAAGAAATTTATGGGATCTGATTCTAGAGATTAGGGCACAAGGAACTACAGTTATCATTACTACCCATTATATGGATGAGGCCGAAGTGTTGTGTGATAGGGTCGCTATCATGGATGCTGGCCTCATTGTTTCCCTGGATCAGCCTGGAAAATTGATTGATGAATTGCTCGCTAGTGGCTTCGAGAAACAAAAAGAAACCAAAGGGGCAAACCTTGAAGATGTCTTTATTCAATTGACCGGCCATGCATTAAGGCAAGGAAGCTAGCATTCGGTTGCTGCCAAAATCTACTGCATGCCTCAATTATATGTTAAAATAGAAACATCAATTCTGAGCGCTTGACTACTTGCACCCCTTTTATCATTAAATTTACACCCTACAAATACTCTTTTATGAAGAAAATCTCATTGTCTCTTTTATGCCTTGTTGGATCTGTAGTACTTATGGCTCAAACCCCAAAGCCTGTTCCGGTAAAGAAAGCAGCTGCAGTGGCTACGACTCCTGCCAAGGCTACTGTTGCAAAAAAACCTATCGCTACGATTCCTGCCAAGCCAGTTATCGTTCTTAAGAATGCTAATGATTCTCTCAGTTATGCCATTGGTGTGTTGGATGGTAGTTTTTTCAAAACTCAAGGGTTGGATAAAGTGAATGCAGATTTATTAGGGGAAGCCTTTGCTGCAGTATTAAAAGGCAATACAGTATTAACACCAGAACAAGCCGATCAAATTGTGCGCAAAGGGTTAAAAGAAGTGGCCACCAAAAAGATTCAACCTGTGATTGATGCCTGCAATAATTTTTTGGCTGAAAATGCAAAACGGCCTGGTGTAAAAACAACACCAAGTGGACTTCAATATGAAGTGATTGTGGAAGGAAAAGGTCCAAAGCCTGCTGATACCAGCAAGGTGAAAGTTCATTATGAAGGGTTTCTGATCAATGCTACTAGGCCATTTGATAGTTCACGCGATCGTGGTGAACCAGTTGTGTTCCCATTGAATGGAGTAATCAAGGGCTGGACTGAAGGGGTACAATTGATGCCTGTTGGTTCTCGATACAAATTATATGTTCCATATCAATTGGGTTATGGTGAGCAAGGAGCTGGTGAATCAATCCCCGGTGGATCTACGTTGATCTTTGATGTTGAGCTATTAGAGATTGTAAACTAAGTCAGAAAACATGAATGTTGATATTCGCTATCCCATAGGGAAATTCCAATTGGTAGACTTTTCTGCAGCAGAAAAAGAGTCAAAGCTTGCTGATATTTTATTTCTACCTCGGTTATTGGAGTTCGCTATCCTTAACCTTAATGAGGAACATATGCATGTTCCTTATCGAGAGGGTGGGTGGACGATCAATCAGATTATACACCATGTTGCTGATTCGCATATGAATGCGTTCATTCGTTTTAAATTAGCATTAACAGAAGACAATCCTGTTATTAAGCCATATGATCAAGATAAATGGGCGGAGAAGCATGATGTACTGAATGTTCCTGTGAACATGTCCATTACGCTTCTCCATTCCCTTCATGCCCGTTGGGGTGAATTAATTAAGTCCATGACGGATGAAGAGTGGCAAAGAACAGTATACCATCCTGAACAGAAAAGAACGATTACCCTTTGGGAAATGTTGATCGTTTATGCATGGCATGGGAAACACCATGCTACCCAAATTACAAACCTTCGCGAAGAGAAGGGCTGGCAGTAGAATCAACATGATACAAATTCAGCAACATACATCACTTCAGTCATTCAATACATTTGGAGTGGATGTTGAAGCAGAATATTTTGCCCGGTTTCAAACAGAAGAGCAGTTAATGGCATTGTTGAGTTCACCTGAGATTTTGCTTCATGTGAATTCAGATTATGCGCATCAAAAAAAGATTCTCTTATTGGGTGCCGGAAGTAATATTCTGTTAACAAAACATGTTGAAGGGGTAGTGCTTAAAAATGAAATCGGGGGAGTAGATATAGTTCATGAAGACGAGGATTATGTTTACGTAAAAGCGGGTGCAGGTGTGATATGGCATGAGTTTGTGCTTTATTGTGTAGAACATGATTTAGGTGGAGTAGAGAATCTTTCGTTAATTCCAGGTACAGTAGGGGCCTCACCTATTCAGAATATTGGTGCATATGGTGTTGAATTAAAAGATACATTTCATGCGTTGAGAGCATTGGATATAGAAACGAACGAGTGGGTGAATTTCAGTAATTATGATTGTGCATTTGGATATCGATCAAGTATTTTCAAAACTGCATTAAAGGGGCGGGTCATTATAACCTCTGTTACATTTAAGCTTACTAAAAAACATCAACTGCATTTAGCTTATGGGGCAATAAAAGATCAACTTAAGTTAAAAGGTATTGATCATCCCACCATCAGGGATGTATCGGATGCAGTGATCGCCATCAGGCAGTCTAAGCTACCTGATCCAAGTGAGATTGGAAACGCAGGAAGCTTCTTCAAGAATCCAGTTGTGTCCGCTGAAGTTGTTCAACGTATCATGCAAACATTTCCAGATTTGGTTTCCAATAAGTCGGGTGATGGATTCAAACTTGCAGCTGGCTGGCTTATTGAAAAAGCAGGTTGGAAAGGGTATCGCGAAGGACATGTAGGGTGCTATGAAAAGCAAGCCTTGGTGCTGGTTAATTATGGTGGAGCTACTGGTGCAGAAATTCTTGCACTCTCTCAAAAGATTCAGCAGTCGGTCCGCGACAAGTTCGGCATTCTTCTTGAGCCGGAGGTTAATTTTGTTTAATCGCTCTTGAGCATTACCATTTAATTCTCTGAATAAAGAATACTATCCGGTTTAATGGGAGGGTAAAAAATGTCATGAACTCTTTGATTTTTAAGTTGTTGGGATTTGTATCAATCTGTTTCTACATAGCGCTAGGCAAAGGGTTTCTGTGATTTTATTAATATTCATTCTTAATACCGAACAAACTACTTAATTGATTTAATAGTAATTTTGTATCACTTCCTAATATGAACACACTATCTACATACAAAAAACAAATCGATGAACTTTGTGCTAGCCACAAGGTAAAAAGTTTGTATGCATTTGGTTCTGTAATAACATCCAGTTTCAATAGCAACAGTGATATTGATTTGATTGTTGATTTTAATGATGTTGCTGTCAACGATTATGCTGAAAACTATTTTGATTTAAAGTTTTCTTTACAAACATTATTTAGTCGTCCTGTAGATTTATTGGAAGAGCAAGCAATCAAGAACCCATTTTTTAAACAAGCAGTCAATCAAAAGAAGGAACTTGTTTATGGATAATGAAGTCAAAGCTTGGCTTTTTGATATGTTAAATGCTATCATGGAAATTGATAGTTTTTTCATCGATATTCCAAAGGAATTTTCAACATATAAAAATGATCTCAGAACACGAAGAGCTGTTGAGCGCAATATTGAAATTATCGGTGAAGCATTAAGTAGAATCATATCAAAAGATCCTACCATAGTCATTTCAAACGCTAGAAAAATTGTGGATACACGAAACAGAATAATTCATGGATATGATTCTGTTTCTGATGAAATAATATGGGGCATTGTTTTTAATCATCTACCCATACTCCAGCTCGAAGTTCAACGTCTTTTCGAAGACTAGTATCTTGCTTTAACCTTTTTCATTTCTCTGGATTTTAACTGTTTCTCCACATTTCATCCTTTTCTACAGATCAATTTAATTTTAAATGCCAAAAACGAACTCTTCTCCAAGTTCTTTGTTTTATTTTTACAACCATGAAAGGATTTCAGTTTAGTAAATTTGATGCAAACGAGGAAGGAAAGTCAGACTTTGAAAACCTGCTTGAAATTTTCATGCAATTATTGAATCATACCAATGGAGATGCTGGTGAAGCATTGAGTTGGATGACCGAACTGGATAAGGAATATCAATTCAGTAAACCGCAATATGGCCTGGGTGATTTCATTGATGACCTAAAGCAAAAGGGGTATATCGATGAAGACAATCAAAAAGGCGAAATAAAAATCACTCCCAAAACCGAACAAGGCATCCGCAAGCGTTCATTAGATGAGATTTTCGGGAAACTAAAAAAAGGAAGAAAGGGAAACCATACCACGTTTAAAAGTGGACAAGGAGATGAAACAAATCCTGAAACGCGTCCCTTTCAATTTGGTGATGTAATGGAGCAGATTGATTTTGTGAGTTCAATCCGAAACTCTCAAATCAATAGAGGAATTGAATCATTTTCACTTCGTGAAGATGATTTAGAAATTAGGGAGACGGATATGAAAACACAAACATCAACCGTGTTGATGATTGACATCTCCCACTCCATGATATTGTATGGGGAAGACCGGATTACGCCTGCGAAGAAAGTAGCCATGGCGCTTAGCGAGTTAATCAAAACAAAGTATCCAAAAGACACTTTGGATATTGTTGTTTTCGGAAATGATGCGTGGACGATTGAAGTGAAAGACCTTCCTTACCTGCAAGTAGGTCCTTATCATACGAATACGGTGGCTGGACTTGAGTTAGCTATGGAGATTCTACGCAAACGAAAGAATCCAAACAAGCAAATCTTCATGATTACGGATGGTAAACCGACGTGTTTGAAAATAGGCAAGAAGTATTATAAAAACGCATTTGGCTTAGATCGAAAAATTACGGGCAGATGTTTGAACCTGGCTAGTCAATGCAGAAAGCTAAAGATTGTCATCACAACGTTTATGATTACGAGTGATCCATATTTGCAAAGTTTTGTTCGTGCATTTACCGAAAGCAACAACGGCAAAGCCTTTTATGCATCATTGGATAAACTAGGTAGTTTTATTTTCAATGATTTTGAAAAGGGAAAGAAACGAAATGTGTTTTAACTAATCAAATAATAAGCGCTAAGCGTAAAGCGTTCAGCGAAAAAAGAACATAATGAATAACATCAAGACATTCGGAGCGTTGAAGGCTAGTGGATACATTCCTAAAACCATCAAAGAGGAAATGCGTCAAAACCTGATTAAGAAAATGCAATTGGGCGAAGAACGTTTTCCTGGTATAATAGGGTATGAGGATACCGTTATTCCAGACACAGAGCGTGCTATATTATCTAAGCACAATATGCTTTTTCTTGGATTACGTGGTCAGGCCAAAACAAGATTGGCTAGGCAGATGACTGATTTGTTGGACGACTATATTCCTTATGTGGAGGGCAGTGATATTTATGATGATCCATTTCATCCTATTTCAGGATATGGGAAATCGCAATTGGAAAGCCTAGGTGATGCAATGCCCATCAGCTGGTTGCACAAGAGTGAACGCTATGGCGAGAAGCTGGCTACACCGGATGTAAGCGTTGCTGATTTGATTGGAGATATCGATCCAGTGAAAGCAGCAAACCTTCGTTTGAATTTTTCAGATGAACGCGTAATTCATTATGGTATTATTCCTCGAAGTAATCGTTGCATTTTTGTTATCAATGAGTTGCCTGATTTACAAGCACGTATTCAAGTAGCCTTGTTTAATATTTTACAAGAAGGGGATATACAAATACGTGGTTTCAAATTGAGGTTGCCTTTGGATATTGTTTTTGTGTTTACCGCCAATCCCGAAGATTATACCAACCGTGGTTCAATCGTAACCCCATTAAAGGACAGGATTGAAAGTCAGATCCTAACTCATTATCCAAAATCAATTGAAGCAGCGATGTCCATTACGGCTCAAGAAGCCAGTATTCACGAAGAGCAGGCAAAGTTGGTTTCCGAAAGTGATTTGATTGGTAGGTTAATTGAACAAATCGCATTTGAAGCCAGAGCCAGTGAATTTGTGGATCAAAAAAGTGGTGTATCGGCGAGGTTGACTATTGCAGCGCTTGAAAATGCATTCAGTGCAGCTGAACGAAGGGCACTAATCAATAAAGAAAAGAATACACAGATTTGGATGAGTGACCTACAGGGGGTTATTCCTGCCATCACTGGTAAAATCGAATTGGTTTATGAAGGCGAACAAGAAGGCCCATATCAAGTGAGTGTAAATCTGCTAGAAAAATCAATACGCAGCATATTTGTTCAATATTTCCCGGACCCTGAATCGTTTAAAAAGAAGCGTAATAAAGAAGTTGCTGTTGAAAGTCCTTACAAGAAAGTAATCAGCTGGTTTGATCAAGGGAAATCGTTGGATTTATTATTTCATTTAAAGGATGCCGACAAAACAAAGTTGTTGAATACGGTTGATGGTTTAGGAGAATTGGTGCTGGCTTATTTCCCTAAAGCAGCGGCAAAGCAAAAAGCATTTTTGATGGAGTTTGTTCTCTTCGGACTTAGCTCATATTCCTTGATCAGTAAAAAAGTACTGGCGGCTAAGATTGAATTCAAAGACTTAATGGGCAGTATGTTCAGTGAGGAAGAGTTCGAAGACTAGGGCAATGGTAAAATAGTGAGATTGAATGTTGTGTTGAACAAGTTCAATCTCACTATTTCGCCTGCTTTTATTTATTCATCGCTTCAAGGCTTCTCAAATAATCAAGTAGCATAATAGATTGCCTGATTTCGAGGAACATATTTCGTTGAGCGTTATTTAGATTATCTCCTTTGTTTGCTAATAAATCTTGTACCGCTTGTGTCAACTCTGGCACAGACATCTTACCTAGATAAGCATAGTAGGCCATTTGTTGTTGAAGGTCGTTTCCTAAAGAACTTGAAATTTTAGCGGCTAATTTTTTATCACCAGATTTATAGGCAATCTCAAGCAGTTGAACACTGATGGTATTATGTTGGTTTTGTCTGCTAATCATTCCATAAGGAAAGTTTTCTGATAAAATATTTTTATCAGCCAATTCCAATATTTCTTGTGCTTTTTCTTTTTGACCTTCATTGATTAGCGCAGCACCAGCTTCAGCTATTGATTGCCTGATGCCCATCAAATGCCTTCTGTTTTCTTCATCGAAATAAACACCAGGAATATTTGCACTTCCATAGGCGAATTTATTTTTGATGATCTCGTATGATTTTGTTGCATTAACTCTGTCTTGGTCTATTGTTGGCACAAGTCTATACGACTGACCATCTGCTCTGAGGTATTGACCGAATCCTAATTCGCCAAATGGAGAAGTGAAATAAATTGGCCTACTCCATTTATTAGCTGCGATAACATTCAATACGGCTAGGTCATTTTTCATCAAGATCTCTTTCGGAAGGTCGAAGCGAAGTTCAGGAAGAACAACATCCTTAGGTTCTATCGTGCCATTTTTCCTTACCAATCCAGTATCTACAGGTAGACTTACTTTTTTCGTTGGAAAATAATTCATGGAAGATCCATCCTGCATTTGAAGTTGATTGGCTTGTTCTTCGCTACCAACAAAATCATGCATGAGGCTATATAAGTCTATATATCTTCCTGAGAATTCAGGGCGTTCGTAGTATCGAATATAATCGCGTTTGCCACCTTCAATTTGTTCGGCAGACCAAATCACATCAATTGGGGCACTTTCATTCACTTTGTAGCGAAGTTGGTTGATGTACCAATCAATACCTAACAAGGAGTAATTGATTACACGAATATCTTTTCTGATTCCTTCTACTTCTTGTGCATACCAAAGTGGGTAAGTATCATTATCGCCAAAGGTGAATAGAATGGCATTTGGTGCACAGCTTTCTAAATAATTTTTTGCCAGGTCTCTTGCCATTTGTTTTTTACTTCTGTCATGGTCATCCCATTCTTGAGAGGCCATGAGCATGGGAACTAAGGCAAGGCATACAAGTCCGGCTGCAATATTGGACACAGAATCTCCTGTAAACTTTTTGAGCCAATCTTTTATTTGCATCACGCCTAATCCAATCCAAATAGCAAATACATAAAAGGATCCAACGAAAGCATAATCACGTTCACGTGGCTGATTGCCTGCTTGGTTTAGATAGAATACAATGGCAAGTCCTGTAAAGAAGAACAAAAGAAAGGAAATGAACGATCCTTTTTTATCTTGATTGTATTGATAGAAAATGCCGAGTAATCCCAAGATAAATGGAAGTGCGAAAAGTTTATTGTTTGCTTTGTTTGTTTTGATGCTGTCTGGTAATTTGTCTTGATTTCCCAGTAAGCTATCATCAACTGCTTTTATACCACTTAGTGTATTGCCGTCTCGGGGATTACCAAATCCTTGAATATCGTTTTGTTTTCCAACGAAATTCCATCCGAAGTAACGCAAATACATCCACCCTATTTGATAGCTTAATGCCCATTTGATGTTATCGCCCATGGATGGCTTTTGGTCATCAGCAAGGTTTAACCAACGTTTGTAGAAATCGGCATGGCCTTGGTCGTTGCTGGCATCCCAAACACGAGGCAATAACATTTTATCTTCCGCTTCGTACACAGGACTTTGTTCCTTGCCTGCTGCAATGTATTGGTCTTTCCCTTTTACATATTTCGTGTCACCTTCTTCATAAGCAATTGGTTTTGCCGTAAAGACTTGTCCATAGATTAATGGGAAATCACCATATTGTTCCCTGCCTAGATATCCTTCTAAGCTCATTGGATTGTCTACGTTGTACATATCAATCGCAGGGTTAGCAGCAGACCGTACAAGTGTAGTGAGGTATGTAGAGTAGCCTATCAACATGAAGGCAAAGCACCACATTGACAATCGTAAGAAGTATGGATTTCGTTTAAGTGCTGGTAGTCCATATACAGTAATAGCAATAATACCAGCTATAGTTATAAGCAGTTTCAGCATACTTGCTCCTGCTGAGCCAGTTGAGAAAAATGGATATAAAATAGCCAATCCTAGCAGGGCGACCCATGTGCCAAACTTAGTAGACGAAATATTGGGTGAAGAAGATATTTTAATACCTCCATAAATTAGCGCAGCTAAGAAAATGAAGTAGGTAGTGAATCCACTAAAGAACGGAAGCCCAAGTGTGTTGACAAAAAATATGTCGAAGCTTCCCGCAGATTTGATGGTATACTGAATGACTACTTTTTGTGTTACGCCGGTGATGATACAACCAATGATGAAAGCGAAGACCGTACCCCACTTTGTTACTTTATGACGCTTGTAGTAGTAAACCATTACAATAGCAGGGATAGTCAATAGATTTAATAAGTGAACACCTATTGAAAGTCCCATGGTGAAGAAAATCAACACAATCCATTTGTCTGCTCCGGGTTGGTCAGCATTATGTTCCCACTTAAGCATCATCCAAAAAACCAATGCTGTAAAGAAAGAAGAAAGTGCATAAACTTCACCTTCGACAGCACTATACCAAAAAGAATCACTAAATGTATATGCAAGTGCACCAACCACTCCTGCAGAGATGATGGTGAAGATTTGATTTCCGGTTAAGGCTTGAGTTGATTTTTGAATTATTTTCCTAGCAAAATGGGTGATGGTCCAAAATAGAAACAAAATGGTGAAGCCACTCGCCAAGGCACTCATCACGTTAACCGCTTTAGCGGCAGTTAAGGGGTTGTCTCCAAACATAATGATGAAAACCCTTCCCATCAATACAAACAATGGCGCTCCTGGTGGGTGTGGAACTTGTATTTTAAAACATGAGCTTACGAATTCGCCACAGTCCCATAAGCTACCACCTGCTTCAGCAGTCATGATATAAACAGAGCAAGCAATCAGGGTAACGATCCAACCAACGAGGTTATTGATCTTGTTGAACGACATAGATGTAATTTTTGGTAAGCAAATGTAATTAAATGAAAGCAGTCTTTTAACAGCTAATTTGTGATGATTATCTTAAATTACGAAATGCCTAAAATAGGGTGATTGATAGCAACTTTACCCATATTTATTCACAGGACCAATTCTATGCTTGTTTTTGTAATTTCCCGGAGTTATCTTCGTTTTTGTAAGGAAAGGGTTTATTTATAGATACCTTCCTATTTATTATCCAATTTCCCCTGATTTTCCTCCCTTAAGGTTCATTATTTTATCATTAGCCATTGGCTTAAACAGTCGTTCATGAAGCAATTCCTAGTCTTAATGTCGTTGATTTTTATGTCTATATTGTCCTCTGCACAAGGGAAAAAAGACGGTGAGGTGAAGCCTTATCCTAAAATGATTAAGGAGAGTTCAAGAGCAAGTCGATCCCAAGCGCAAGGGGTTTTTAAAAAGCATTTTGACATCAAAGCGGATGATGAGATGGTTAGTAAGGCAGTAGTGGCTGATCAATTGGGGTTTACGCACGAAAAGTTTCAGCAATACTATAAAAAAATAAAGGTTGAAGGCGCAGAATATACAGCTCACTCTCGAAATGGCATCATTGAGCAACTTTCAGGAGAATTTAAGGGAATTAAAGGCGTAGATATAACACCAGCTATTTCGGCTTCACAAGCCCTTGCGATGGCTCAAAAGCATGTTGGTGCTACTTCTTATGCATGGGATGCAAATGTTAATAGCGGATATCCTGGTTATAAAAAACCTACTGGTGAATTGGTAATTATTGGAGGTTCTGAAGGAGATAAGAGTGGTCCACGATTGGCCTGGAAGTTTGATGTCTATGCAGTGGATATTCTATACAGAGCATATGTTTATGTAGATGCGAAGACAGGTGCAATTCTACAAGAGAATCACCGAATTCATAATACTAATGCACCGTCTTCTGGAACGAGCCTATTTAATGGTGTTGTTAATTTTACGGCAGATAATACAGGGTCTACGTATCGACTTCGTCAAACTGCTAGTGGAGGTGGAATTGAAACCTATTCCCTTGGTAATGGAACAAACTATGCTAGCGCCACAGATGTAACTAGTGCGACATCTGTATTTACTTCTGATTCAGTGGCTGTTCAAGCTCATTGGGGTGCTGAAAGAACCTATGATTACTTTTTTACTAAGCATAGCCGTAATTCATACAATAACCTTGGTGCTACAATCAAGTCTTATGTACACTATTCAACAAAATATGTCAATGCATTTTGGGATGGTACACGCATGACCTATGGTGATGGCGATGTAGCACAAGGATATAGGTCATTGGTGTCATTGGATATATGTGGACATGAAATCACCCATGGTGTAACGGAATATTCAGCTAATCTTATCTATAGTAATGAGTCGGGTGCGTTGAATGAATCTTTCTCCGATATTTTTGGGGAATCGGTAGAGAATTTTGCCAAAGGATCCAATGATTGGTTGATGAGTTGTGATATTGGGGTGTCTGGTTGTGGTGCATTCAGAAGCATGTCCAACCCAAATTTATATGGCGACCCAGACACATACAAAGGAACGAATTGGAAAACAGGAACAGCCGACAACGGCGGGGTGCATTCCAATTCTGGTGTTCAAAACAAATGGTTTTATATTTTAACTTCTGGTGAATCAGGCACAAACGATGTTGGAAATGCATATAGTGTAACCGGGCTGGGAATTGACAAGGCTTCTAAAATAGCTTACAGAAACTTAACTGTTTACTTATCTGCATCATCTAGTTACTCTAATGCTAGAGATGGATCTATTCAATCAGCTATTGATTTATATGGTGCCGCATCGCCTGAAGTGATTGCGACAACCGATGCTTGGTATGCAGTTGGTGTTGGGTGTAAATATGGTGAGGTGTGTTATTGTACATCAGCTGGAGGTAGTCAAGCCGATGAATGGATCAAGCAAGTATCTATTGGTTCATTTACCAATGCCTCAAGTGCAAGCAGTTATACTTATTTCTCTGGAAAGACCATTTCACTTAGTGCTGGAAGTTCATATCCAATTACCTTGACGCCAGGCTTTACTCTATTAAGTTATCCTGAGTATTGGAGAATTTGGATTGATTATAATAATGATAATGATTTTGATGATGCTGGAGAATTGGTTTACGATGCAGGTGCCACATCTACTACTGCTAAAACGGGTACATTGAATATTTCAGCTACGGCTACTGGAACAACACGCATGCGTGTGTCGATGAAATACAATGCAGCGCCTACAGCTTGCGAAGGCTTTACC
>CAJBBV010000038.1 GCA_903951405.1 uncultured bacterium | reverse complement strand
TCGGGGCCTTCGCACCTTACCTTCTCGTTTGGATAGAATTTCTGCATCCACACAAAAAGTATTGGAATATATCAAGACTGAACCTAAAATCGAATCGTATATATTCCCCCTTGACCCAACTTATCCTCAATTTGACTTAGCGAAAAGACAAATGACTGGAGCGTGTGGGCTAATTTCTTTTTACATGAACGCTCAACGCATAGAAGAGATTGAACTTTTTTGCAATAGTTTAAAAGCGTTTAGGATGGCAGTTAGTTGGGGTGGACATGAATCGTTGATTATCCCCAAATGTGCTGGACTAAATCCAGCAGATTTTGACCCTTCTAATTCGACCCATCGGTTGATCCGATTGTATATTGGACTTGAAGACCCAGAATTTCTACTAAATGATTTAAAACAGGCATTTGCCACTTCTTGATATGTTAAGTGGTCGCTTGAACTGACGAATGATTTTGAGAATCCCTTTTTTGGTTGAATCTTTGCATAGCATTTCAGGACTTTCCTGAATCAAAAAAGTTTCAACCATTTTGTATGAAGTTGTCGGTTTTAGCCTCTTTTTTCCTTCTGTTAACCTCTAATATCATTTCAGCACAAGATCAACGTTGGGGTTTGCAGCGCTGTGTGGAATATGGGATGAAAAATAACATCAATGTAAGACAAGCTGTTCTTCAAGCGGAACAGTCAAAAATAAATTACGAGCAAGCCCAACTTCAAGGTCTTCCTACATTCACGTATGGATTGTCGCATGGGTTTTCATTTGGTAGAACACTTGATAGGACTACAAACATTTATACTAGCCGATCGTCCATGTTTGAACAAATGTCCTTGCAATCAAACTTACTATTGTTTAATTTCAACAGCCGTAAGAATACTTTGGCAGCGAGTCAGTATAACTGGGAGGCAGACAAGGTTGCTGTAGAAAAGGCTGCTAATGATATCGGCCTAAATATTGCTCAATTGTATTTAAGGTCCTTGCTTAGTTTTGAACAGGTTGAAATCAGTCGAATTGTATTACAACAAACTAAGGCTCAGTTGGAGAACACTAGAGTACTTGTTGATGCGGGAAGTCTTCCTGAGCTGAATGCTGCTGAATTGGAAGCTACTGTTGCACGAGATAGCGCAACATATGTTCAAGCTGTTTCCCAGGCTTCGCTCGACAAGTTGTCATTGAAGTCACTACTTACGCTTCCTGCGGATCAACCATTTGACTTAGTCATTCCTCCTGTTGATGGTATACCAGTTGAAAATATATTTGGTATTGCTCCTGATGCGGTTTTTCAATCAGCGCTAATTACCCAACCACAAATTCACTTGAACGACTTGAGGTTGACAGCATCGGAGAAAAACCTGCTTGCCATAAAAGCACAAATGAAGCCCACGCTTTCTGCATTTGGGCAATTAGGAACTAGCTTTAACCAGTTCTTGAAAAAAAGTTCGGGGGTCTCATTTTCCGGCGAACAGCTGACCGGTGCGTACATTAAAGATGGCCCATCACAAATTCCGGTATATGCTCCGTCGTATGATATAAATTATCAAACTCGAAAATTCAGTCAATATTGGGAAGGCTATAGTAGGCAATTGAGGGATCAATTTGGTCAAGGAATCGGACTATCCCTAAATGTTCCCATATTCAATGGGGGTCAATCACGCGCGAATGTTCAACGTGCTATGCTCGATGTGAAAAGAAGCAACTTGGCCATTGAGCGCGACAAATTGCAATTGAAGCAGGATGTATACACAGCCTATTACAGTGCTCTAGGTGCTTTTCAGACTTTTCTCGCTAGAGATAAAGCGGTTACTACCGCTTCTAGATCATTCGAACTCGCTTCAAAGCGATATGATCTGGGTGTAATGCAAACAATCGAATGGCTTACGAATCAAAATAATTTAACACGTGCAAAAATCGATAAGGTTGTAGCACAATACGAGTATGTGTTCAGAATGAAAGTGTTGGAATTTTTTAAAGGCCAAGGTGTTAAACTGTAATAATTTTTTAAGCTACTCATAACAGAAAAAAAGTCACAATGAATAAGAAATGGATATGGATCCTCTCAGGCATAGCAACTATTGTAATCGTATTGCTTGTTCTGAAAAAATATGGTGTAATTGGCAAGGAAGAGGGAACAAAAGTTTCTACAGAGAAGGTAATTAGTAGAAATATTACAGAAGTTGTTACAGCAAGTGGGAAGGTATATCCTGAAATTGAGCTGAAAATCAGTCCGGATATCTCTGGTGAGATTGTTCAATTGAATGTGTTAGAAGGGGATAGTGTTACCAAAGGTCAACTGCTCGCAACTATTTATGCAGATATTTATGCAACGCAACGAGATCAAGCTGCTGCTGGGGTAAATCAACAGTTGGCTCAAGTAGAAAATGCAACAGCAGGGCTTGCTGCAGCAAAATCTAGAATGGATCAAGCCGAGCGTCAGTACAAGCGTCAAAAGCAACTTTTTCAAGAAAAAGTAATTTCCAAGTTAGAATTTGAACAAGCTGAAAGTGGTTTTCAAACATCTTCAGCGGAATATAACGCTGCAAGTCAAATTATTAAAAGTGGAAAAGCTTCCGTTGAAAGTGCTAGAGCAAGTTTAAGTCGTGCCAACAAGGACCTAGGTCGTACTAGTCTGTTAGCGCCAATGAGTGGAGTTGTTTCTATGCTTAATGTTAAGAAGGGAGAACGTGTGGTAGGGAATAGCATGATGGCTGGAACTGAAATGATGCGCATTGCAGACATGCGTGTGATTGAAGTTCGCGTTGATGTTGGGGAGAACGATATTCCTAAAGTGAGTATTGGTGATACTGCATTAGTGGAAGTTGATGCATATACCAAGAGAAAGTTCAAAGGGGTAGTTACTCAGATCTCTAGTACAAATAGAGGTGTTGGTGGTGCTACTGTTACCTCTACAACTGATGCAACAAACTATGAGGTTAGAATTCGGTTGATGCCAGAATCATATGCTGATTTATTGGATACCACACGGGCTAAAAATTTTCCATTTAGACCAGGAATGAGTGCAAATGCAGATATTCAAACAAATACCCATGCTAATGTTCTAGCCGTTCCAATAAATGCAGTTACTACTCGTGATCGATCTGATACAGCTGCTGTAGGGCAAGAAACTAAAAAGGAAAAGGTTAAAGAAGAAAAATCTGCAGATAAGAGTGATGAAGAGAAGCCTACCCGTGATGTTGATGCCCTTGATGAGGTTGTGTTTGTGCTTCAAAAAGATGGTACTGTTAAACGTATTAAAGTGAGCACAGCTATTCAAGATTTAAACTATATTGAAGTTACTGAAGGCATCAAAGCGGGTGATGAAGTTATTACTGGGCCTTATTCAACGGTTAGTAAAACATTACGCACTGGGTTGAAAGTTAAGGTCGTTCCAAAAGAACAGTTGTTTGAGGTTAAAAAATAGTTTATTCTTCAAATTGCAAGTGAGAACTTTTCGAGTGTGAACAAATGCTCACATTCGTTACATATCTTTAACCGTATGAGGATAGGTGTTATTGGAAGCGGAAGTTGGGGAACTGCAATTGCAAAAATTCTAACAGATAATGGTAACGAAATTATTTGGTGTGTTCGGTCGAATGAAATTTTAGATCATCTTCAAGCAAAGCATTGCAACCCGACTTACCTCAGTTCTATTGAGTTCGACCTTGACGCTTTGCAATTAACCACTAATCCAGTCGATGTATATCAAGCATCTGATTGTATTGTATTTGCTGTCCCTTCTGAATTTGCAGCTTCATATATTGATCCATTTATTGAATTATTAAGCAACAAAATTATTGCATCAGCTGTCAAAGGCATACTCCCATCAAAGAATATGCTCATGAATGAGTATTTGCAAAAGGTTGTAGCGGCAGATCCTAAAAATTACGTAGCTATTATGGGGCCATGTCATGCTGAGGAGGTGGCCGCTAAAAAGCTTTCATTCCTCACATTTGCTGCGGTTGAAACTTCCCTTGCTGAAAAAGTCGCTATCCATTTCAAAACCTCTTATATTAATACGATTATAAGTAATGACGTGTTTGGGGTTCAGTATGCGGCTATTTTGAAAAATGTATATGCATTGGGTACCGGAATACTTCAAGGTATTGGATATGGGGATAATTTTCAGAGTGTTTTTGTAGCCAATGCAGCTGGAGAGATGCAGGTTTTTTTAGATCAATTTGAAGAAGCATTGGATGCTGAGCGTACCGTAAATCAAATAGGAAAAATCAATTACAGCGCCTCGGTCTATTTAGGCGACCTTTTGGTAACTTGTTATTCTCCCTATAGCAGAAATAGAGCTTTCGGTTTTATGATTGGGCGTGGGGATAGTGTTGAATCTGCAAGCAAATCGTTGCAAATGGTTGCTGAAGGGTACTTAGCCTCTAGATCAATATATGAGCTTAACATTAATTTAGGTTGTCCTATGCCTATAGCATTAAGTATTTATAAAATACTTTGGGAAGGATTGAGCCCAGCTCAAGCTTTTCATCACATAGAGCAGCATCTTGTTTGATGCCTAATTTTTTACTAGAAATAAGGATGATGCAATGCCATCTGCAAAAAATTTACCTTCATCCGTTAGTGTAAATGCATTTTCATCAACAATCACTCTGCCTAATTGGATGTATACATTAATTTCACGTTCAATTCTGATTAATTGGTTCTCTCCCCAATGGCTAGTAATATGATGCTTGCTAATTCCTGTTGCACATCGTAATGATGTCATGATGTATTCATTCAATTTATCTTCCTCTGATAGAATCTCCATTTCATGAGGTATAGTGTTCCTCTCTATGCTTTCGATATAGCCAATATTATTAGATATATTCCATGTTCTACTTAGTCCATCATAAGAATGTGCTGCAGGTCCAAAGCCATGATATGACGTTCCTGACCAATATGATTTATTATGCCTGCTTTCGTTGCCTGGTTTTGCAAAATTTGAAATTTCATAGTGAATAAAGCCAGCTTCTTTTGACTTTTGAACTAAGATATTGAAATGAGTAGATTGAGTATCACTATTTGTATTCTCTTTTTTCTTCGTCTTGATCATGTGATCAAGTGCAGTTCCCTCTTCCACCGTAAGTGCATAGCAGGAGAGGTGTGGAATATTATATTCAAAAGCGATATCTAAATTTTTTATCCATCTCTCTAATGACTGTCCAGGTGTACCGTAAATGAGATCAATGCTAAAATTTTTGAATCCAGCCGATTGGATTATTTCTATACAATTTCGAGATTGTAAACTTGTATGTGCTCTATTCATCCAAATTAAGTCCTCCTCAAAGAATGATTGTATGCCTATGCTAAATCGATTTATACCTATTTTTTTCCAGGCTAAGGCTTTTTCTGGGGTAATGTCATCAGGGTTTGCCTCTAAGGTAATTTCAGCATCTAGGCTTACTTTAAATGAATCCTTCACCTTATTTATTAAATTTTCTATCTGCTGAGGTTCCAATATTGAGGGGGTTCCGCCTCCAAAATAGATCGTTTCTATGGGGGTTTTATGAAGTTCTACGCGTAAGTCGATTTCTTTTTGAATAGCTAAAATCATCCGATCCTTATGATCCAAGGTTGTAGAAAAGTGAAAATTGCAATAGTGGCATGCTTTTCTGCAAAAGGGAATGTGAATGTAAATGCCAGCCATATATGATGAATTAAAGGAAGCTATGTAGATTTGTAGTGTTGCAAAGATCGTTTTCCATATACGTATTGTTCATTTTATTCACACTGCTGTCTTACAAGCCGTACTGTCAAACTATGCATACGTTGCAGGTTATTCGCGTTGACAAAGGTAAGGTAGACCTAGAAGACATTTTCAATAAGCCAAGGGAATTCAATTCTGCAGAAGAGTGCCAAAGCTTTTTGCAACGTCAATTAGTTTCGAATTTGCAAGAAAGAGGTTATTTAGCGGCTTCCCTGGATAGTATCTCATATGATAGTGATATAACTAGGGTCTGGGTTTATGGAGGGGAGAAGTATACATGGGGTGAAATTAGATTTGATACTGCAATACTTCAAAAGCAACCCGAAGATATAGCGCAAGATTTACTTTCGGTTGGAAATATTTTGAACCCCAATGAGCTGGTTGATGTACAACAGAAAATTTTGCATTATTATGAGAATCATGGTTATCCATTTGCTATTATAAAATTAGATAGTAGTTTTTTCATTGATGCAGCGTTGCATGCTATCATGAAAGTGTATGAAGGCCCATTGTATCATATTGATAGTATTGTTGTTGCAGGGAAGGTTCATATTCAGACTGGTTTTCTTGAGCAATACCTTGGAATTCCATCTGGATCTATTTATAAGGCTGATGTACTTGAAGCTATCTCCAAGAAAATTGCTGACTTAGGATTTTTTAGAGAAGTAAAACCTTGGGACCTTACACTCCTAGGCACAGGTGCAAAGCTTAATCTTTATCTAGAGTCAAAACAAAGTAGTCAAATTAATTTGTTGGTGGGATTGATGCCTGCTAATGCACAACTTGGTGGTAAACTATTGCTTACAGGTGAAGCGAACATGGAGTTAAAAAATACGTTTGGTGGAGGAGAAAGCACCATGTTAAATTGGCAACAGATTCAAGTTCAATCACCAAGATTATTAATTGCATTTCAAAAACCATATTTGTTTAAATCCAATACTGGAGTTGACTTTCAATTCAATTTATTTAAAAAGGATACTTCTTTTTTAACCTTGAATACCAAAATTGGTATGCAGTATTCACTGAATGCAAAGCAACTAGTAAAGGTGTTTTTTAAACAATTTTCAAGCAGTTTGCTTGATGTGGATACCAATGCTATAAAAATTTCTAAACGCTTGCCATCCTACTTGGATATTCGAACAAGTAACATTGGAATTGAGTTGCATTATAGAGGAACTGATGATCGTTATAACCCGCGTGCTGGCATTGAATTTAGTTCTTCGTTTGAAGGTGGGATGCGTAAAATTCAGCCTAATATGACCATAATCGCTATGGGGAAAGATCGTTTTGATTATTCAACCTTATACGACACAATAAAGTTAACATCTTCCCAATTGAAAGGATTGGTAAAGGGAGATCTATTTACAAAACTGGGAAGGCAATCTACCCTCAAACTTGGGTTACAGGGTGGGTATATTCATTCAGATAAGATTTTTACCAATGAACTTTTTCAGCTTGGTGGTATTAAAACGCTACGGGGTTTTGACGAGGAGAGTATATATGCAAGTCGATTTTTAATTGCTACACTTGAATACAGATTTCTCATAGGACCATCTTCCTATCTTTTTTCATTCATAGATGCTGCTCAGACTGCCCGCAAAACATATAAGGCTGCCTATAATGCGAAGTATGTTGGAGCTGGCTTGGGTATTTCGTTTGAAACGAAATCGGGTTTATTTAGCTTAGCGTATGCTGTGGGAAAACAACCAGAAACAGCTCTAAATTTTAAGCAAGCTAAAATCCATTTTGGATTTGTTAGTCTCTTTTAATATTTACTAGATTTAAAGGAATAATTTTGTAGGATATATGATGAATGGAAGGTATATCATGCTATTTATATTGAGCTGCTGTCTGTTTAATACAGTAGAGGCCCAAGATAGTTTGACGCTGCGTTATGAAGTTGTATCAGATAATATTGATAGCCTCATATCAGATTCCTTGTATAAAGAATTTATACAGGCTCATCCTCCATTAACTGCGTCACAATTAAGCAAATTTAAAAGAGCCAAAGTGTCGGGCGCCTATGGAAATTATGTTACTTCATTTATTGATTCAGCTGATTTTTATAAGGTTAATAATTCCCCTCTAAATTTGTCAGTTTCATTTCGAAAGCATCGACATGTTGAGTGGATGTTTTATTACTTAATGTTTCTTGTTTTATTGCTCGCCTTGGTCCAAGTTATTTTTCCAAGTTATCTATCAAGGTCATTACGTGGTTTTTTTACACCTAATGCAGTACAAACTGCCGGTCGTGATTTTCATCAAGAGTCTACTTTGCCTTCTTTTTTTCTCGGGTTATTATTTTTCTTTTCAGGGGCATTTTTTATTTACTCATATAGTAAAAATCTACCTGGCTTTGCTAGTTACTCTTGGGTTCAATTAATCTCAGTATCCTTTTTTTCGCTATTTATAATCTATGGCGTCAAATTTGTTTTTTTAAAATTCCTTTCATGGGTATTTAATCAGCAAGACGCTTTTGACAGATATATTGGTATTGTATTCTCTATGAACGAAACGCTTGGCCTATTGCTTTTAGCCCTATCTTTTTTGATTGCATATGTTGATGGTGCAATTCCTCCATATGTTTATGCGATACTTACCATCAGCATTATTGTAGTGTTCTTTTTTAGGGTATTAGGTGCATTTAAAGTATTTAGTAAGCAAGCTCGAATGGGTTTTTTCGAATTTTCGCTTTCTTTTTTATCTATTGAGTTACTCCCAACCCTTGTATTGTGGAAGTTTATTCATGATCAGTTGCTCGTTAAACTGGCTTTATTATTTAGGGGATAAGAAGAAAAACGCTCTTGTTTATTTTTTTATTGAATGGGCTAACAGATTCTATCTCGCCCGTGTAAGTTCTTCTTATTCTACAATTACGACTTTTTTTACAAAAAACGGCTGATTATTTAATGAAAATATTAATTAAATTTGAACTTCATCGTTAATCAGACATGATTAAAAAAGCTAAGAAAACAACTGAAAGTGTGGGTAAAGGAATCAGAAAAATTCTGATTACACAACCCAAGCCAGAATCTCCCAAGTCACCCTATTTTGAGATAGCTCGAAAGCATAATGTTGAATTGGAGTTCATACCATTTATTAAGTTAGAGGGTATTCCTTGTAAAGAATTCAGAAAGCAAAAAATCGAGATTGCAAAATATTCCGCTGTCGTATTGACAAGCAAGAATGCAATTGACCATTTTTTTAGAATCTGCGAAGAATTAAAATATACCATTTCGCAGGAGACAAAATATTTTTGCATCAATGAGTCGGTCGCCCTTTACCTTCAAAAATTTATTCTGTACCGAAAGCGAAAAGTTTTTTTTAGTGCTGATGGAACCAATAAAGGACTTTTTGATGTTATTAATAAGCATAAGGAGAACGAAAGATTCATTTATCCTTGTTCTGAAAATCAACAGGATAACGAAATTGTTGGTTGGCTAAAATCACATGCTTGTGAATTTGATACTCCATTCATGTATAGAACCATAAGCAGTGATTTAAAGGCTCATTTTGCAGCACATAATTTTGATGTAATTTGTTTCTTTACACCAAGCGGTGTAAAAAGTCTCCTAGAAAACTTTCCTGATTTCACGCAAAATGGAACATTCATAGGCGCATTTGGGGGCAACACATCTAAAGCAGTAGAAGATGCTGGTTTTAACTTACACATAAAGGCACCCGAGCCTCAAGTTCCATCAATGGTTGCTGCGTTGGAAAAGTTTTTAAGTGATAAGTCTAGATTGAAGTAAATATCTAATTATACTAACCCCGGAAATACCGGGGTTTTTTTTATGAAACATGTTAACGAACTCATACACGAAACAAGTCCTTATTTACTTCAGCATGCACACAATCCTGTTCATTGGTATCCATGGGGTGATGTTGCGTTAGAAAGAGCTAAACAAGAGAGTAAGCCTATTTTGGTTAGTATCGGTTATGCTGCATGTCATTGGTGTCATGTAATGGAAAGAGAGAGCTTTGAAGATGAATCTACCGCAGCAATCATGAATGCGCATTTCATATGCATTAAAATTGATAGAGAAGAGCGACCAGACTTGGATCATTTTTTCATGGATGCTTTACAAGCAATTAGTGGGAATGGCGGATGGCCATTAAATATGTTTTTAACTGCTGAAGCTAAGCCATTTTACGGCGGAACGTATTTCCCACCTGTTCGGTTTCAAAATAGAATATCATGGACTGAATTACTACACCAAATTCATGAAGCGTATCAGGTAAGGCGATCTGAAATCGAGGAGCAGGCTAATAATCTTACCGACTACCTGAATAAGGCCAACCAAGTAGATCCAAGTAAAAAAGAAAGCTTTTCACTTCCATTTGAAGAACTGTTTACAAAGCAGCAAACTGAAAAAATGGTTGAGGGTATTTTGAAGGTTGCCGATATTGAAGAAGGCGGCTTCGGCCGTGCCCCTAAATTTCCTCAGACTCAAACTATACAGTATCTGTTAAGGTACTCTTGGTTTAGGAACAATAGAGATGCTCTGAAGCATGCTGAGTTAAGCTTAAAAAAAATGATACGAGGTGGTATTTATGATCAAATTGGAGGTGGATTTTGCAGGTATTCGACCGACGCTGAATGGCTTGCTCCGCATTTCGAGAAGATGACCTACGATAATGCGCTGCTTATTTGTGTCATGTCAGAAGCATTTCAAATTACGCATGATGATGAATACAAGCTAGCCATTCTGGAAACAATTGAGTTTATGAAGCGTGAAATGATGACTCCCGATAAGGCCTTCTATTCCGCCTTGGATGCAGATAGCGAGGGAGTAGAGGGGAAGTTTTATACATGGACAGAGGAAGAGTTTTATGCCTGTATTACTGAAAATCAAGCATTACTTGCTGAATACTTTGACATTAGCAAAAATGGAAATTGGGAACACACCAATATTCCGAGGCTTCACTATACGATTAGCGAGTTAGCATCAAAATTTAATATAGAGGAAGCGAAGGCTAAAGAATTTATTCAGCAGGCAAAGGAAACATTATTGAATACCCGTTCAACCAGAATTCGTCCAGCCACAGACGATAAAATCATATTAGGACTGAATGCGCTGTTTAATCAAGCCTTATCAAAAGCAGCGACAGCGCTTTCCGATTTGGAGCTTCTACTCTTGGCACAGCAGAATATGGACTTTATCTTCAGCACCTTTTTTGATCCAGTTCAAGCAGTTTGGCTCCATACATACAAATCAGGTGAAGCTAAATACCCTGCCTTTTTGGATGATTTAGCCTACCTATGCCAAGCATTAATTTCACTATATGAAGCTAGTGGAGATCTTCAATACCTTGAAAAGGCAAAGAGTACTCTCGACTACCTCCTAAAGCATTTCGATGACGAGGAAGGGATATATTTCTACTATACTCCTGATTTTCAACAAGATACGATAGTTCGAAAGAAAGATCTTTATGATGGCGCAACTCCTTCTGGTAACGCTGTGATGGCGTT
>CAJBBV010000037.1 GCA_903951405.1 uncultured bacterium | reverse complement strand
ATATTTCCAATAAAATTGATATGTTTATTTTCTTTCAATAATGGATAAGTTGCCTGAGTAAGTAAATTACCCTTGCCTTCCTCTTCGCCTAAATTAATGAGACCAACTTTAGGATTAGGGTAACCAAGAATATGTTCTGCATATAAAGAACCGAGAGTAGCAAATTGAGCTAAATTTTCTGGTTTGCAGTCTGAGTTAATACCTGCATCAACTAGTAGTCCAAGTTTTCCGTTTTCTCTAGGAATGTAAGCGCCAATAGTTGGTCTGGTTACTCCTTCAATAGCCTTAATACTAAATAAAGATCCTACCATCATAGCGCCGGTATTACCTGCGCTGATGAAAGCATCTGTTTTACCAGAAGCTAATAGTTCAAAACCTATAGCAATAGAGGATTGTTGTTTTTCACGTAGTGCCTTAGTAGGATGCTCCTGCATACCAATTACTTCTGAGGCGTGCATTAAGGTAATGGAATCGGTGGAAATTTTGTGCTCCAATAACAACGCCTCCACGATGGCTTTGTCGCCAATCAGGGTAAGGGTTGTATTCTTGTCTCCTTCAGCTAAAAAAAGTGAAATACCTTTTACTGCTTCCAGTGGGGCATAATCGCCACCCATCATATCAAGGGCAATATTCATGGTACATTCATTAAATAAAAAATTCTAAGTCTTAAATTCTTTATCGAATTTAGAACTTAGAATTCAGCATTTGAAAAATATTATGCTTTTAGAGGTGCTTTTTCAGCTACCACTTGTCCTTTGTAGTATAATTTACCTTCACTAACATGTGCACGGTGACGTACATGTGTTTCTCCGGTAGTTTTATCCACGGTTAACGTATTTTCGCTTGCTTTGTAATGCGTCCTTCTTTTTGCGCTGCGTTGTTGCGAATGGCGTCGTTTGGGATTTGGCATATGGGTAAATTTTAATTGTTATTACTGATTTTATTATTTTAAAATATCGCTTATTCTTCTACTTTAAACTTATCTAAACCCTTCCAAATGGTTTGGGCATTTCTAGCTTCCTCAATAATTCTCATTTCTTCCAGTTTCTTCAATACCTCTTTGTTGCATTGCGGTCCTCCCATCTCTTCCTCATTACACATCTTCTGCAAGGGTACACTTAAACTTACAAATTCGAAAATCCAATCATTGAGTTTTAAATGGCTTTCCGTTTTGGAAATATAAAACACATCAGGATCTTCTTCATTTTGATTCATCTCCTCTGGATTGTCCACCATCTTTACCACCATCTTAAACTCATCCCAAAGCTCCATGGCAAGTTGGTTACCACAACGATCACATTCCACGTTCGACTTTCCTCCTATTTCAAATTTCAATAGTAAAAAACCACTCTTTTTGTCAAGCTGGAGTTTTACAATCGCTTTGGAAATACTGAAATCCCTTGTTTCAACCTGTGCAAAGAATGTATCATCCACTTCATAGGTAAACTCATGAATTCCGGGTTTTAATCCTACAAAGGCTATTTCAAATTCCCTTCTCTTTCCCATTAACTCCGGTTTAAAGGACGGCAAAGGTAGTAATTTTTAGGATTCAAGAGCACAAAAATTTATATAATCTTTGCTTCCAATAGGCTGACAAGCTGCTTTTTCGTTATTTTTAGCCTCCATGAAGCAGAAATATAGCTGGACAAGAGTAGGAATTTGGTTTTTAATAGCCCTGTCCATCCACTTGTTTTCTATAAATGAACAGTGGGTAGAACAGTATTATTCCAATGGGATTTACCCCATAATTTCCACTATTTTACGTGCTTTACTAGGCTGGCTCCCTTTTAGCTTCGGAGACATTTTATACGGGGCGGTAGTTGTCTGGCTACTGATAAAAGGGGTTAAATTGCT
>CAJBBV010000036.1 GCA_903951405.1 uncultured bacterium | reverse complement strand
GGGAAAAGGACTGTATTTCGCAGTGGCAGCAAGGGCAACTCACTAGGAATAACGGTTTCATCTACGCCATCACCATCCCCTTCGTGTAGCGGAATGATGGGCATAAAATCCATTTCATCTTCTTGCTGCATATATTTCTTCATTAAATCCATACAATTGTTTTTACGTCAACTTGGCAGACTCATTATATAATTAATGAAAATGCAGTGAACCCTCTATATATGTCAACTTTAATGCCATAAAAAAAGTCCTAGCTATTAACCAGGACCTTTTAGTCATGCGTTTGATTTATTTACAGCGTGAATCCCAATCCAGCTTGCAATGATTGTGATCTCCATTTATCTCGATTATCGATATCATTTATGTTAGATAAACCCACAACGTACCTCGCGTAAACCCTAAATTTTAAGACATTGAGTTGTGCACCAGCTAATACCGAGATATCTCCCTTTTTAAAAGCATCCGTACCATTTGCAACCAGCGTTTTCGTTTGATTCATCAAAACGCCGAATTGTGGACCAGCATTAAACGTGATGAATGGAATAGGCCTAAAGGCTAATAGAACTGGAATACTCAAATATTGAAGCTTAATATCAGAAACATTCGCAAGAGATACGTCTCCATATAAACTTGTATACGAATTACCTGCTCGTAGGTTTGTTTCACTAAACAATACTTCAGGCGCTATACCAAATTTTTTAGTCAGCATTAACTCAGAGAATAACCCTGCATGATATCCAAAATTAAATCCACTTTGGAATGACTTTCCAGAAGCGTCTGAAAGATTTGCACCTACTTTTGCACCGATGTGAACTCCCTGTGCGCTGCCGGATGTGGCTAAGAAAAATAAGACAAGAATTGCGAATACGTTTTTCATATTATACGATTTAGATTTAAATATAATCATACAAGATTAGTCTTGTTTTGCGTGAAAAACGATGATGCAAACATTAAAAAAATGATAAAATACTAAAAAGTTAATCCAACGCTCACATTAAAAATATGGCTTAGTCGATTACCCGATGTATTATTCAAATAGTATCCTAAAAAATAGCCTGTTGAGAAAGATACAGCATCTTTGATATAGGTAAGATTTGCGGAAAGGGCTATGGTTTGAAGGGAGACTTGTGAAGTGGTTGAATTTTCATTTGTTCGAATTCGGTAAATTTTTCTTATCCGATCATCATCAATCTCTCTTTCAGGCCTTTCGGGAATTTTCATAGTAGATTTAATGCCATACGACTGCATGCCTCCAATCACATTTACTTGAGGCACAAAAGTCAATGCATCTTTTTTAGTAAAAATATGATCAAAAACAAAAGAGTGTGACAATCCGGCAATTAAGGAAAGGTCATTCAAGGTAACTTTTGAGGTATCCGAAATCCAACGATAATCACCATTCAATTTAATTGGAATAACAGAGATGTCTTTGTATTCTCCTTTTGCCCAACCAAACGCCAAGGATGGTCTAAGCCATTTTTTTCTACCTTGAACATAAGCATATACTTCATGTTGATATGGGGTTGAAACAGCAGATATTTTCTTTATATAGTATGAATATGAAACACCATACATTATCTTTTTATTTATTTTATCAAACGAAGGAGATAATGCCGTTTGATATAACGAAAATTTACCATCAACAGTGCTCATGTAGGATGTTGCCGAAAAGCCTAATCCAGTTTTATGATAATATGAAATAGAAGGAGAAACAGCCATATTACTATTGCTATATTGCTGAGCATTAAAGGCGTTATTTTTAGTACTATATAATCTATTGCTTACTGAGGTATAAAAAGAAAAGAAGCTAACAGGCTTATTCATTGAGTCTAACAAAGACCTCAATTCGGCCAACAAACTATCATTTTTAAATGAGGATATATCTGAATACGTTGATGCTGAATCAAGATTCGGTGCATTAGATTGAGCAACTGTGTAACTGGAGATGAGTAAAGAGAAAACGAAAAGAGAAATGTAAATACAATTTATCTTTTTGTGCAAGTTCAGCATAAAATACATTTTGATTCTTAATTCAATCCCAATGTTTAGCATTGAATTAAGAACGAAAATAAATGCTATTTAGTTAAATTCAATGTTAAAAAATTAAGCCAGCTCTATCAGCGTAATTTCGGGAAGAATTCCAACTCGACCTGGATATCCTAGAAAACCAAATCCTCTATTTACATATAATTTCTGATGCTTGTTTTTATATAGACCAGCCCACTGTTTGTACATGTACTGAACGGGACTCCAACGAAAGCCTGGTATTTCAACGCCGAACTGCATACCGTGTGTATGGCCCGATAACATCAAATCAATGTCGTTGAAGGATTTGCACACTTCAGCTTCCCAATGACTTGGGTCATGACTCATGAGTAGTTTAAATGAGTGCCCTTCTGATCCAGTATATGCTTTTTGAAGGTCCCCGTATTTGCTAAAATTTCCTTTTGCACCCCAATTTTCAACTCCAATTAACGCGATTGTCTCATTATCTTTTTCTAGAACAACATGCTCGTTTAGCAATAGCCTCCACCCCATGTTACGGTGAACGTCTTTTAGGTTAGAAAGGTTTGTAGCCTTTTTCTCGGCACTACCCCATTGCTTATAGTCACCATAATCATGATTTCCTAGAATACTAAACACCCCCATAGGTGCATTTAAGCCTGAAAAGACTGAAGCGAGTTCATCCATCTCATCGGCTTCGTTATTAACCAAATCACCTGTGAACAAAATTAAATCAGGTTTTTGTTGCATGATTTTGTGCACTCCTTTTTCAACAGCTTGCTTGTCTTGCAGACTTCCAGAATGAATATCAGAGATGTGAATAATTTTTAGTCCCTTAAATGCAAGAGGTAAGTTTTCAAAATGAAGTTTGACCTTTTCGAGTTTGTATTTGTATTTATTTCCAAACCCATAAAGCAACGTTCCGAACAATCCGGAACCAATACCCAATCCGAGCCAAGAAATAAAGACTGATCTGGGTATACCGTTATTTGATGTATTTTTTGATGAGCCAAATGCAGAGATAGCGGTAGTTCCTCCCCATTGCAATACCCTTCTTAAGTCATCCACTAAAAAGAAGAGCGTGGCCACTAATTTGGCGATGAAGAATCCGATGATAATGGGGGCAATATAATTCTTTACGAAAGAAGGAAGCGTTTCATACTTTAGATATGGCGAACTTATAAAAAACAGGAGTGCCAAAATCGTAAAAGACCAATAGAGCGCGTAGATTAAAAATTTAGATTTCGATGGCAGGTTTGAAGTAACTAATTTGATGGATTGAAAAACATAAAAATCAACCAAGAGCATAAATAAAATAAAAAACCACGACCCCAACATTCTTTTCATAGCTAAAATTTTACAAATTCGTTAAGCTGTTGCTCAATGGCTATTATTGTCTTTTCGTCATACAGTACGGTATGTTCATCAATCAACTGGTGAACTAGTGATATAGGCAGTCGATTGGGATGAACAAAGACATTCATGTAATTCAAGCTCCCCGTTAGATGCTCCAATCCCCTGATATTGCCTCCCCTCCCAGTTGATATCCCTGTAAGTAAGGCTTTTTTCCCACTCCAACATTCCTTAATGGCACAAAGATCGATCATTGTCTTGAAAACACCCGGGTAACTTCCGTTATATTCAGGCATTAACAAAATGAATTTCTGTGTAGGAATCAATACACGTGTTTCAAATTCGATGAATGATTCAGATCGATGATTTAAGTCTAAGCCAGAAAGGGTATGTAAATCAGCTTGAATTCCTTGTTTATGGAGCATTTTTTGGTATGCCTGACCAATTTTAGCAGAATTGCTATCTAGTCGATTTGTGCCTGCAATGAGTGTATACATTCCTTTTTTTCCTTTAGTACACTAACATTATTTTAGGCATATTGTTCCCTTAAATGCAGTTGAAATCGTTATTTTTGCTATCCATCCCAAATTTCTTGAAAGGGATTAAGTTTAACTACCTATTGGGGATCATTTCACTGTGGTCTATTAAGATGCGCTCGGGACAAAATTTGTTGTATTGAAAAAGACTATTGGCGTTCATTACAATACCTTCGCGAGCATCAAGATTGATCAGTCAGCAGCAATTTTCCACTTTTTATCTAGTGGTTCAGAATTGCTACTCCCTGAAATAGGTACAACGATAAATATTTAATATTTTACAAAAAAGTAGAAGGCAATGGCTCGAATTATTGGGGTAGCGAATCAAAAAGGCGGAGTTGGAAAAACCACAACTGCCATAAACTTGGCAGCGAGCTTGGCTGTACTAGAATACAAAACGCTGTTGGTGGATGCTGACCCTCAGGCAAATAGTACTTCAGGTATTGGATTCGATTTACAAAATATTCAACAAAGCATTTATGATTGCATGGTTGGCGAAGCAAAGGCAAAGGATTTAATCTTAAAAACAGAAATACCAAATTTAGACCTTATACCATCGCACATTGATTTAGTTGGTGCCGAATTAGAGATGATCAATTATCCACAACGGGAAAATGTCATTAAAAAAGCACTTGCCGAAATCAGAGGTGAATATGATTTCATTATTCTTGATTGCTCACCTTCCCTTGGGCTCATAACAGTTAATGCATTAGTGGCATCCGACGCCGTTGTAATTCCAGTTCAAGCAGAATTCTTCGCATTAGAAGGGCTTGGGAAGTTACTCAATACGATCAAAATAGTTCAGAGCAGACTGAATACCAATCTAGAAATAGAGGGAATTTTGATGACAATGTTTGACGGCAGGCTTAGGTTATGTAATCAAATCGTAAGTGAAGTAAGAAGGCATTTCGAGGATATGGTATTTGATACGCTCATTTACCGTAATACTAGATTAAGCGAGGCTCCAAGCGTTGGAAAGCCAGTTATTCTATACGACGCCGAGAGCAAAGGCGCAATTAACTATTTGAGTCTTGCCAAGGAGATACTTCAGAAAAACAATATGACAAAGATCAAACAATCTGAAAGGACTTTAAATTCTGAGAATGAGTAATAATCCAACAAATAAAAAAGAAGCGTTAAGCAGAGGCATTCGATCCCTACTCGGCAGCATTGATGCAGACATGAAAAATGCTGCAGGCAACCTTAAATCTGAAGTGGTTACTAAGACAACATCTATTTCAAAAATTGCATTAGATGAAATTGTAGCAAACCCTAGACAACCAAGGCAGGATTTTGATCCAAAAGCCATAGAAGAATTAGCTCAATCGATACGATTACATGATATCATTCAACCATTAACGGTTACTAAACTTCCAAGTGGGAAATATAAACTGATAGCGGGCGAAAGAAGGTGGCGTGCTTCTAAAATTGCTGGCATCACAGAAGTGCCAGTTTATATTAGGGAAGTAAATGATCAGCAAATACTGGAATTAGCCCTATTAGAAAATTTACAGAGAGAAAATCTTAATGCCATTGAAATTGGATTAAGCTATCAGCGCTTAATGGATGAATGCAGCATGACTCATGAGCAAGTGGCAACAAGAATGGGAATGGATAGAAGTACAGTATCCAACTATGTGCGCATGTTAAAACTCCCACCAGATATTGTAGTGGCGGTAAGAAATGGATCATTGTCTATGGGACATGCTAGAGCATTGATTAATGTTGGAGAAGTGGAAAAACAACTTTTTGTTTACAATACCATTTTATCAAAAAAAATGTCTGTTAGGCAAACAGAAGAATTGGTAAAGCAACTCTACAGGCCTTCTAAAAAAGGAACAGAAAAAGAACGAAAGCCTCAACCTCAGTTTCAAAAAATCGAAGATCAGATGTCTTCACATTTTGGAACTAAAATAAAAGTAGAACATCAGCAGACAGGAAAGGGTAAAATAATCATGGAGTATTATTCCTTGGAAGAACTTAATGCCTTACTAGATAAAATGAACGTGTCTATTCATTAATATGAATCAACGGATCATACCTTTTTGCCTTACTCTATTGTTATCGACTGGCCTATTGTCTGTCTACTCACAAAACATAGATGACAAAAGAGATTCTATGATAACGACAAAAAAAATAGACTCTTCTCGAAAAATAGCTAAAGCAGATACTTCCAAAAAAGTCAAATCAATTGCTTCTAAAGCAGCCTTACGTTCTGCCTTGCTCCCAGGGCTTGGGCAGGTTTATAATAAAAAGTATTGGAAAGTTCCGATTGTATATGGCGCGCTGGCTATACCAGTCTCCTTGTTTAGCTATAATCGAATTTGGTATAAAAAAACAAGGTTTGCTTTTTCAGTAAGAACGCTCAATGACGTAGCAAATTTTCCAAACATTGATCCACAATTAGAACCCCTCTCTACCCCATCGTTGAAATTGTACAGAAATGAGTTTAGAAAAAATATGGATTTTTCAGTCATTAGCCTCCTTCTACTGTGGGGAATCAATATTGTAGATGCCACAGTAGATGGGCATATGAGAACCTTTGACATCAGCGATGAGATAACGCTTGGGCTTAAGCCTACAGTAAGCAATAACCTTACTAGTGGAGGGATTAGCCTGATTTTGAGTTTTAAACAAAAGGATAATCATTCAAAAATTATTTCATTTTAATAACAAAGGAATTATCTTCAATCCTAAATATTTTGAGCATGAACATTGCGCTTGTAGGATATGGCAAAATGGGGAAGATTATAGAGCAAATTGCGCTTGAACGAGGCCATCAGATTTCCGCAAAAATTGATATCGATACCCTATCAACATTTAATTCCGAAACATTTTCAACAGTAGATGTTGCCATTGAGTTTACTAGTCCACACACTGCCCTTCAGAACATATTAACATGCATTGAGCTAAGTACCCCAGTTGTTTGTGGATCAACTGGTTGGTTAGCAGATTTATCGGTGGTTGAAGATAAGATTTCAACAAAAGGCGGCAGCTTTCTTTATTCTAGCAACTTCAGCATTGGTGTAAATATATTTTTTGAAGTAAATAAAAAACTTGCACAGTTGATGAACGGCATTCCACAATACGATGTTTCTATTCGAGAAGTTCACCATACACAAAAGAAAGATGCCCCTAGCGGAACGGCTATTACCCTAGCGGAGGGTGTTATAGAAAACAACAATGCAAAAAACAGTTGGGTAAATCATGAAAGTGATGTGAAAAATGAATTGCAGATTGTAAGTGAACGCATTGATCCATTTCCAGGTCTACATGAAGTGAAGTATTCTTCCTCCATTGATGATATCATCATAACCCATAATGCACACAACAGAAATGGGTTTGCATTAGGCGCTGTCATGGCAGCTGAATTTATTCACAATAAAAAAGGCATCTTTACCATGAAAGATGTCTTGGGATTTGGAAATTAATACGAGTATGTTAAACAAAAAAACACAGTACGCAATTAAGGCATTGATTTATCTCGCAGAATTGCAAGACAAAGGACCTGTGCTGATTGCAGACATTTCAAAAAAGAAAAAAATTCCTCTCAAGTTTTTAGAAAACATATTACTTGAATTAAAAAAAGAAGGTATCCTAGCCAGTAAGAAAGGAAAAGGAGGTGGTTACTTTTTAAACGTGCCAGCATCTAAGGTACCTATTGCCGATATCATTCGAAAAATTGATGGCCCGATTGCCATGCTACCCTGTGCAAGTCTTTATTTTTATGAGCGATGTAAAAATTGTGATGAAAAAAAATGTGGCCTTCACGATATTATGATACAAGTAAGGGATGCCAACTTAAAAATACTTGAAAACAAAACCATTGCTGACTTACTCATTCCAATCAAGAAAAAATAATACGCCACAGGAACATACGCTAACTCAATAGCTCCATTCAATCAAGCCAAGTATTTTCTCTAAATAGAGCTTGTCTATTTGATCAAATGCATTTAGTGAATCACTGTCTACGTCTAAGACACCCACAATATTTCCTTTACGCTTGATAGGAATCACAATTTCACTTTTTGACAAGCTGCTGCACGCTATATGCCCAGGGAATTTAGAAACATCCGGTACAATCAGGGTTATTCCCTTCTCCCAAGCTGATCCACAAACACCCCTTCCCCGTTGTATTCTAGTGCAGGCAACCGGTCCTTGAAATGGACCTAATACGAGCTCATCCTGTTTGACTAGGTAAAATCCAACCCAAAAAAATCCAAACTGTTGCTTTAATGCTGCTGCGACATTAGACATATTAGCGACTAAGTCATCCTCTCCATGCAATAACCCTACAAGCTGAGGAATTAGATTATTATATTGATCTTCTTTGTTACCTTCTGCTACGTGTAAATCTTCTGCCATACTGAAAAAATTAGTGAAGAAAACAGTGTTATCCTTGCGATGATGAAAGATTCATTAACATGTCTTTTGTCATGCTAGCAAGATTGAATGCAGGTTTCCATCCCCAATCATCTTGTGCGATTGCATCGTCAATACTTTGGGGCCAACTCTCTGCGATAGACTGCCTATAATCAGGTGCATATGAAATGGTAAAATCTGGAATATGAGTTTGAATTTCAGTTGCCATTTCAGCAGGAGTAAAACTCATTGCTGCAATGTTATATGAAGTCCGAACACGTATCTTATCCGCAGGAGACTCCATCATTTCTATGGTTGCCCGAATAGCATCTTCCATGTACATCATAGGCAAACGAGTATCTGCATTCAAAAAGCATGAATACGATTTCTTCTCCTTGGCTGCATGAAAAATTTCAATAGCGTAATCTGTTGTTCCTCCACCTGGAGAAGATTTGTAACTCACTAATCCTGGATAACGCAAACTCCTTACATCGACACCATATCGCTGAAAATAATAGTTGCACCAAAACTCACCTGTATATTTACTGATACCATAAACTGTTGTAGGCTCTATGATGGTTTGCTGGGGGCAGTTAACTTTTGGTGAAGTTGGACCAAAAACGGCAATGCTGCTTGGCCAATACACTTTCTTTAGTTTTTCCTCTTTCGCTATATCGAGCACATTTAAAAGAGATTGCATATTCAAATGCCATGCTAGATGAGGATTTTTTTCGGCTGTAGCCGATAACATGGCTGCTAATAAATAAACTTGGGTTATATTTTGACGAAGAATTTGAACGTGAAGCATTTCCTTGTTCATTACATCCAAACTAACATAAGGGCCAGTTCCTTTGAGCAGCTCATTCTCTTCCCGTAGATCAGATGCAATAACCTGAGATCCACCATATACTTTTCGAAGTGCAAGAGTGAGTTCTACCCCAATCTGGCCACTAGCACCAATTACTAATATCTTTTCCTTTTTCATAGCTGAATAACGATCCTAAATGTAAAAATAGAGATAATATCGGACGAACTAACTTCTAGAATTATTTAACCCGCTGTATATTTGACAAATGAAAGAATTCTTAAAAGAACTTTTTACCGGACAAGAAATCGATGAGCGTAACTTCTTTCTCATCGCAGGACCATGTGTGATTGAAGATCAAGAGATGATGAATGCCATAGCAGAACGAGTTTCTGGCATATGTAGAAACCTAGGAATCCCTTATATTTTCAAAGCTTCTTACCGGAAAGCAAATAGAACTAGTGCTTCGTCATTTACAGGTATCGGTGATGAGCTTGGCCTTTCCTTATTAAAGCAAGTTGGAGAATCATATGCATTACCAACCACTACCGATATCCATGCCCATGAGGAGGCTTCCTTAGCTGCAGCCTATGTTGATATACTTCAGATTCCTGCTTTTTTATGCCGGCAAACAGATTTATTGACGGCAGCAGGTGAAACTGGAAAAATCGTTAATATTAAAAAAGGCCAATTCATTAGTGGTGAAGCCATGAAATTTGCGGTCGACAAAATTAGAAAAACAGGTAATGACAAGATAATCTTGACAGAACGGGGTACAACATTTGGCTATCAGGATTTAGTAGTGGATTACAGAAACATTCCACTCATGCAAGCGCATGGGGTTCCTGTGGTGATGGATTGCACACACTCGTTGCAGCAGCCTAATCAACTCAGTGGTATTACAGGAGGCAATCCTACCTTAATCAGTACTATTGCGAAAGCAGCCATAGCCGCAGGGGTTGAGGGTCTATTTATAGAAACCCATCCGGATCCCTCAAAAGCGCTAAGTGATGGCGCTAATATGCTTCAACTTGATTTATTGGAAGATTTACTGAAACAGCTTATCCGAATTCGCAAGGCAGTGCTGTAAGAATCAGTGATACTTTAGTGGATTACGCTTCCCTTGGAGGATGTATTGCTTAAGGTTCATCCAAAAAGCAACAAAAAAATAGACCACAATCGGAGAACCTAGGGTAAGGCAAGAGATATAGATGAAATACTTACGAATAGTGAAGGTTGACACCCCCATAAGTTCACCAATACGGGTGCAAACTCCGAAAACCTGCCATTCAATATAATTTCTAAGGCGATTCATCTACCCAAATATACCAATTCTGATTTATTTTTCATCATCTTGCTTGGTAAGGGGATATGAATTAATTAATTTCGCGGAGCAAAATCGGTTGGCTTCACGTTAGCCCCAAAAATTTACTCATTTTCAGAAAAATCAAAGCATATGGTATTCGATCTTAATCTCATTCAAAAGACATACAATGAATTACCAACGAAAGTTGATGCGGCCAGAAAGGCACTTGGACGTCCGCTTACCTTGGCCGAGAAGATCCTTTATTCACATCTATGGAAAGGGGTGGAACTTACTGACTTTGAAAGGGGTAAAGCCTATGTAGATTTCGCACCAGACCGTGTAGCGATGCAGGATGCCACTGCCCAGATGGCATTGTTGCAATTTGATACAACAGGAAGAAAGCAAGTGGCTGTTCCATCGACAGTGCATTGCGATCATTTGATTGTGGCAAAGAATGAGAGCACCGTTGACCTTAAAAAGGCAGTAACCGAGAATGAAGAAGTATATGAATTTCTATCCTCCATCTCAAATAAATACGGAATTGGCTTTTGGAAACCAGGAGCCGGTATCATTCACCAAGTTGTATTAGAGAATTATGCCTTCCCAGGTGGAATGATGATTGGTACAGATTCGCATACTGTAAATGCAGGCGGTTTAGGCATGGTTGCCATTGGTGTAGGTGGTGCGGATGCCTGTGATGTTATGGCTGGATTAAGTTGGGAATTGCTGATGCCCACATTAATCGGAGTTAAACTTACCGGCAAATTAAGCGGATGGGCATCTCCAAAAGACGTTATCCTTAAAGTAGCTGGAATACTTACTGTAAAAGGTGGAACGAATGCTATAGTAGAATACTTTGGTGAAGGGGCTACGAGCATGAGTTGCACAGGAAAAGGGACCATATGCAACATGGGTGCTGAAGTAGGAGCAACAACCTCTACGTTTGGATATGATGAAAGCATGAGTAGGTATTTAAAAGCTACTGGAAGAGCAGCGGTTGCAGAAGCGGCTGATGCGGTGAAAGCTCATCTAACAGGAGACCCTGAGGTCTATGCAAATCCAGAAAAATATTTTGATAGAGTAATTGAAATAAACTTGAGTGAATTAGAGCCTCATATCAATGGTCCATATACACCAGACCTTGCAACACCTATTTCTCAAATGAAAGCGGCTGCTGCAAAAAACAACTGGCCAACTAAAGTAGAAGTAGGCTTGATAGGCAGCTGCACCAATTCATCTTATGAAGATATTAGTCGCGCAGTAAGCCTTGCCAAACAAGT
Organism: uncultured bacterium; assembly: GCA_903951405.1. GTDB lineage: Bacteria > Bacteroidota > Bacteroidia > Chitinophagales > Chitinophagaceae > Pollutibacter. The sequence continues at coordinate 8,665 of CAJBBV010000036.1, read as the reverse complement.
TTCAGAAAAAGGTTTAAAAACTAAAGCTGAATTCACGATTACGCCTGGAAGTGAATTGGTGCGCTATACAATTGACAGAGATGGATTTTTAGACACGTTTGCTCAAATTGGCGCAACTGTCTTTGCAAATGCTTGTGGGCCTTGCATAGGCATGTGGGACAGAATGGGTGCAGAAAAACAAGAACGCAACACAATCGTACATTCATTCAATAGGAATTTTTCTAAGAGAGCTGATGGAAACCCCAACACCTTAGCCTTCGTAGCAAGTCCGGAAATTGTAACTGCCCTAGCGATTGCAGGAGATCTTACCTTCAATCCACTAACAGATAGTTTAATTAATGAAAAGGGTGAATCGGTTAAACTCGATCCCCCAAGTGGAGATGAGCTACCTTCTAGAGGATTTGAAGCAGAGGACGCAGGGTATCAAGCTCCCGCAGAGGATGGAACAACAGTTCAGGTTAGTGTAAGATCAGACAGCAAACGTCTTCAACTGCTATATCCTTTCCCAGCTTGGAAAGGCCAAGACCTCAAAGGATTAAAACTTCTCATTAAGGCAAAAGGAAAGTGTACCACCGATCATATCTCTATGGCAGGTCCATGGTTGAAGTTTAGAGGACATCTAGACAACATCAGCAACAACATGCTCATCGGTGCTATCAACTTCTTTAATGAAAAAACAGATAGTGTAAAAAATCAACTTACAGGTGAATATGGTACAGTACCATTGACACAACGTGCTTATAAAGCTGCTGGCATTGGTAGCTTGGTCGTAGGAGATGAAAACTATGGCGAAGGCTCTTCAAGAGAACACGCAGCTATGGAACCTAGGCATCTGGGCGTAAGCGCGGTATTGGTGAAATCGTTTGCACGTATTCATGAAACAAACTTGAAAAAACAAGGAATGTTGGCGTTGACTTTTTCTAACAAAGAAGACTACACTAAAATTCAAGAGGACGATAATATTGATATCGTTGGGTTGACAAGCTTTACTCCAGGCAAACCGCTTGAGCTTGTGTTAAACCATAAAGATGGGTCAACGGAAACATTGAACGTACTACATAGTTATAATGAACAACAAATAGAATGGTTTAAATCAGGTGGTGCACTGAATGTTATTCGCGCTAACTCAATTTAAACATAGCCTATAGATTATTTATAAAAGTCCTGGTCGATGATCAGGACTTTTTAATTTAGACAACAACATACTTCCCATTTTAGTATAAATAATACTATCTAAATAAATTATATTCGAAGTACAATACTATTTAACATGAAATCTGTTTTAACCGCTTTATTTATTGTTATGTTGCTTTCATGGTGCCCAAGCAATCAACAGGATGTCGCAGCATTTGAAGATTATCTTTCAGACATAAAAATGGAGTTCAAAAAAGAATGGCCAGCAAACAAAACCATCAACTTGGTTTTTCATGGGCATTCAGTTCCAGCAGGGTATTTCAAAACGCCCGTCGTTAATACAATGGACGCCTACCCTATGCAAGTCTTAGCACAATTAAAAACGATTTATCCTCTTGCTGTAATAAATGTCATCAATACATCTATAGGTGGTGAAAATTCAGATCATGGACAAAAGAGATTTAGAAAAGATGTGTTGAGCCATCATCCTGATATTGTGTTTATCGACTATGCATTAAATGACAGAGGCTTAGGATTATCAAAATCGAAGAAAGCTTGGTCTGCCATGATAAGAGCTGCACTAAGTAAACAGTGCAAAGTTATTTTACTTACTCCTTCACCAGACCAACGCGATAATATCTTAGACACCCATACTGAGCTTCAACAGCATGCAGATCAAATTATTGAGTTAGCCAAAGAATTTAATGTTGGGCTCATTGACAGCTATGGTATATTTAAGAAACAAGTTGAAGATGGCCTACCACTCCCTTCTTTTATGTCGCAAGTAAATCATCCAAATAAAAAGGGACATGAATTTATTGCGAATGAAATAATGCGGTATTTCAATTAATCATTTATAGTATAAATAATCCCCTAAGATATTTAAACATCAAGAAAATGCGTTCTACGTTATTACATGCTATACTGTTTATGATGCATTGCATGACAGCACAGGATTTGTCAGCGCAACTAAAACATACAACCTCATCAATACAGCACAGTCAGCTTATTCGCCATGTAAAAATTATTGATGGCACGGGAAGTATCGCATATGAAGGATCTGTTAGGATACAAGATGATAAAATTTCAGCAATTGGGGAGCTTGAACCTTTAAAAGGTGAAGAGGTTATTGAGGGCAAAGGACTGATATTATGTCCAGGATTTATCGATACCCATAGCCACCATTATTCCAATTTAGCAAAAGACCCAGGTGCACTAGCAACAGTCAGCCAAGGCATTACAACTATTGTAATTGGTCAGGATGGCGATAGTTATGCAATGGATACGCTTGAATATTATTTTAATCATCGTCCTGTTGCAGTAAACGTAGCGACCTATACCGGACAAACGACACTGAGAGAATTGGTGATGGGCGAAAATGATTTATTAAGGGAAGCAAAGCCTAAAGAAATTGAAAAAATGAAGATTTTGCTTAAGAATGAATTAGATAAAGGATCACTTGGTTTGTCTACCGGATTAGAATACGAAGGAGCATTTTATTCAAGCAAAGAAGAAGTACTTGAATTAGCTAAGTTAACTTCGAAACAACACGGACGTTATATAAGTCATATCAGAAGCGAGGACATCACACTAGAAGATGCAGTGGATGAAATCATTGAAATTGGAAGAACAACCCAGATGCCCGTTCAAATTTCCCATATTAAAATTGGCATGAAAGATAAATGGAACCGATCGAATGAGATTTTAAAAAAACTAGATGAAGCAAGAAAGGAAGGCATAGATATCACTGCCGACATCTATCCTTATGCGCATTGGAATTCAACACTGAAAGTATTATTTCCAAAAAGAGATTACTCTAACCTAACGAGTGCCCGTTTCGCCGTAGATCAACTCTTCGATGCTAGTGAGTCTGTACTGGTTAATTATGCCCCTATTCCTTCGTATAAAGGAAAAACAATATCTGTTATTGCACAAGAACGTAATGAAGAGGCAGCCATCACCCTGATTAAGCTAATTGCTATGGCTGCAGAATTTAAAAAGAAAAATCCAACCTATAGTGGATCAATCGAAACCATAATAGGAAAATCAATGCTTGATATTGACATCAATCATTTCATCAAATGGGAACATTCAAATATTTGCTCAGATGGCATAGGCGGTGGGCATCCCAGAGGATATGGAACATTCACACGCGTGCTGGGAAAATATGTCAGAGATGAGCACCTCATGAGTATAGAAGAGGCTATTTATAAGATGACTAAATTATCGGCAGAACATGTAGGCATCAAAAATAGAGGCGTTGTTTCTGTTGGTAATTATGCAGACTTAGTGTTATTCAATCCAAACACGGTTAAAGACAATGCAACATTTGAAAACAGCAAAGCATTGTCTACTGGAATTGAAATGGTGTGGCTCAATGGACAGCTAATTTATAACAATAAAAAATCTACTGGCAAGTTTTCAGGGGTACTTTTAAAAAGGGAAATACATTAAAAATCATTCATTAAATAAAATAGTATGAACAATGCAGTTGTGCTAACCAATGGTTTATTCAAAACCTCCGATGCCAAAACTGCACATGGTTTAATTAGAGGAACAGAACGGTATTCTGTAATTGGATTAATTGACAGTACCGAAACAGCAGGCAATGATGCAGGAGCATTACTTGATGGTCAGCATAGAAATATTCCGATACTAGCTACATTGAATGATGCCATTACACGATTCAATACGATTGATTATCTAATCATTGGAATTGCCACTATAGGAGGGCGATTACCCGCAGATATGCTCATCATCATAGAAGAAGCCATCAATGCTGGCATTTCAATTGTTAACGGACTACATGAATTCTTGCAAGACAAGCCAGCGTTAGTTTCATTGGCCACCGAAAAGAATGTTCAGCTGATTGATGTAAGAAAACCAAAATCAAGAGAGGAATTACATTTTTGGACAGGAGACATTTTCAACGTGAAAGCACCCATCATTGGAGTAATAGGCATGGACTGTGCCATGGGAAAAAGAACAGCTGCCCGTATGTTAACTCAAGCCTGTAAGAAACATAACATCAATGCACAGATGATTTATACTGGTCAAACAGGGTGGCTACAGGGAGGTAGATATGGCTTCATATTTGATTCCACCTTAAATGATTTTGTATCGGGCGAGTTGGAATATGCTATTACGAGTTGTTGGAAAGATACGAGCGCAGATGTTATTTTTATTGAAGGTCAATCTTCGCTCAGAAATCCCAGTGGTCCTTGTGGCATGGAGTTAATGATTTCAGGGAATGCCAAACATGTTGTGCTGCTCTTTGCTCCTAAACGGAAGTATTTCGACAATGAAGAACATTGGGGTTCAATTCCCTCTGTAGAGTCTGAGATTGAATTGATTGAAAAAATTGGGTCGAAAGTTATCGCTGTAGCAATACATACTGAAAATTGTTCACCTGAAGAGGCATATTCTTTCCAAAAAGAATATGAGCATAAATTAAATATTCCTGTATTGCTTCCCGTAGAAGAAGGAGTTGAACAGCTGATTCCAATTCTAAAGAATTTAATTTAACTATACTGTATAACAATGAAGATAATAGCCATAAGGTCATACCTAAAGCATGTTCGACTCAAGAAGCCATATACCATTGCCTATAATACGTATTATGACGTTTCACTTGCATTTTTAGAAGTGGAGTTAGCAAACGGAATAATTGGCTATGGATCTGGTAGCCCCTCGGAAGAAGTAGTAGGTGAAACCACTCAACAAACGAGTATCAATTTACAAACAGATTTTGTTCAAGCCTTTGTAGGGCGTGATATTAGGCAATTCAATGAATTAATTTATGAAACTACCATTCGGTTTAAACAGTTTCCTGGAACTATTTCCGCTATTGATATTGCACTTCATGATGCATTTGGGAAATATATTCAACTTCCTATTGCCCAATTCTATGGACAAAAGATAAAATCACTGCCAACATCTATTACTATTGGCATTTGTGATGTGCAAGAAACATTGGCCCAAGCATTGGAGTATAAAAAAATGGGGTTTAGGATTTTAAAGGTAAAAACTGGAAACATACCAGAAGTAGATCTAGAAAGAATAATTAAACTAATTGAAATCTTTAGCGACTATTTTATCATTCGAGTAGATGCTAACCAAGGATATACATATGATGAGTTGACCTGGTTTATGAAATCAACAAATGCGTATAAGATTGAATTAATAGAACAGCCTTTAAAAGTAGGGCTTGAAAATGAACTCTTGAAGCTTAATCATGCAGACCGCAAAATCCTTGCAGCAGATGAAAGTTTAAAAAATGTACAATCAGCAATTTCCCTTGCAACCAAAGAACCCCCGTTTGGAATTTTTAATATAAAACTCATGAAATGCGGTGGAATCATAGGTGCTAGAGAAATTGCTACCATTGCACAGGCTTCTTCCATAGATTTATTCTGGGGGTGTAATGACGAGAGCATTATTAGTATCACTGCTGCACTTCATGTGGCGTATAGTTGTCAAAATACAAAATACCTTGACCTCGATGGAAGTTTTGATTTAGCTGAAGATATAGTAACTGGAGGATTTGAAATAATAGATGGCTATATGCATATCAACAATAATCCGGGATTTGGAATTGATATAATTTAATATTTACCTTACAGTAAACTGATAAAATAGTATTATCCCCCACCCTTCGGTTTCTTTGTTTTATCCCACTGTTTGACTTCTTTTGGAATTTGCTTTACGGGAGGTAAAGGATCTTTATTCGAAGTTATTTTTCGATTTGAATCAAGATTAGTTATCTGACCTTTGTCTACTTGGCCAAAAATAAATTTCTCTGTTTTAGCAACTGCTCCCGTAGAACTATTGTAATATGTCCAGGTTCCATTTTTTACTTCAGCAGCCTCATGCTTTATTATTTTCTCAACCATGATATCAGGATGATCTAAATCTGGGACTAAAATAGTATCGTACGGGTTTTTAGGATTTACGGCTTTCCAGCTTTCCTCTCGAAGTAAATCACCAAGGACAGTGTAATATTGTTGCTTCCCATCTCGGTATCCAAATTTATAGAACTCGTTGGCGATTAAATCGCCCATCAAACTATATTTCTTCCAAACTCCTTCTTTTTTATCATCGACAAAATAACCTTCTTCGTCGAATCCAGGTTCACCTCGTACTTGCTCATAATGAAAAGACCATGGGCCTTGTTTGAATTTCTGTTTATCAATGCGGTTAATTGTATCACCTCTTGGTGTTACGAAATAATCAATCCAGTGTTGTGCAAGAAGAGATTGACCTATCATCAATAAAAATAAGACAAGGCAAATTTTGTTCATGAATCTAACGTTAAGAATGAATAGATAGGTTAACCCAATATAAAAATATTCAATTCAGTTGAATAATACCCAATTAGAAAATGCAATTGAGTAGATTTAACGTTGTAATACAAAATGATGAATGCCTTAAATCAAAAGCCTCCATATCCCTCAAAACGTGGATTCACAAAATTATTCAGTATGCTACCAAATCGATAAGCCAGGCCAAAGGATGTATTGTAATTGAATGTAGAACCAAGTTGTCGCTGCCTAGTAAGCAATTCCTGTTCGGTAATATTACCCTTGACTAGATTCACTTGATTGTGAACAATACTTGCGTTTAAATTAACAAAAAAAGATAGTCCACTACCAATTCGCACATCCGTATTGGCATTAAGCCCCGTGGTATATAATGCCCAGTCGAATAAATAGTTAGCATAAAAGAGACCCCCATTAAAAGTTCCCCATTTTTTGTTTAATGTTATGGCACCTGAAAATCGATGTCCTAGATAAGATTGTTTAATCAGGTTGAATATAGTTGTATCATAATAATCATTGCTGCTACCGAAAGCGCCATATCGTAGAACGAAAAAGCGATCATTCACTTCATGGTATTTAAATATATTGTATTCGATAGCGGGATTAAAAGAGAGTTTAAGTTTGTAGTTATCAAATGTGTTATTTGAAATGATAGTCTGGTAGCCGTAGCTCCAGTGATCGCTAAACGATTTTACGAGTGTATGATATAAACGGTAGTTGCTATTTTTTACGGTGTATTGTGTAGCATCATACTTATAGAAGGAATTGTTGAGGCTTCCATTCAAGGATATTCCAACTTTTATTTTTTTGGTTACTCGACCAGCATAAAGATCCGATCCGAATACGCTGTTTTTATATACTTGGTCTGCATTGAATTGACCTCTTGCTGCTACGCTAAATACCCAGAAATTCCAAGGGTCTTTTACTTCCTTTAGAGTAGCTGCTGAATTTGAATGCTCTTTATTTTTTAAACCATTTTCAGCTTGTGATATATACTCTGTTTGAACTATTAGTGGAGAGAACCCTAGCATGATATATTGTAAAATGCTTTTACGAACTTCCATTGCCGTGGTATTAGGCTCAGTAGTAAACATAAGCGTGTCAGTATAGTCTTTGTAAATGCCTTGTCCATAAAAGTTGAGCTTATACTCAACTCCCCCTCCACCCATCCGTTGGGCAGTCAACATGACATAAGCATCTGCATCAACCCTATCCCGTATAAAATCGATAATGCTAATTTCTGATTTAAAATAGTTGAAATCGCAGCCGACTCTACAATCGATAAAAACCTTCAGTTTTCCTGAACTTGGTTTCTGAGCCATTGTTGTGGAACAGATAAATAAAGCCGATACTAAACCAAGGATTTTCCACATAGTAAAAGCAAAGATAAAATTTAAAATGTTGATGTTAAAAAAGTAGAAATGAAATTGAAATCTCTGGGATAAATCTGTTTACCAAAAAATAAAAACTTCATTATCAATATATTATGCAAAATGTAAGGTTAGTAGTTTTACACATTGTTAATGGGCGCTTTCTTCAGGGAGAGTAATAAAGGCCATTATTATACGAATAAACATGACTTTGAAAAATAAAAGATAGGCATAACGATAAACATAAAATTATAAGATGTTTTATGATAAGTTGAATTGTATAAATTTTTAGATCGTAGTTGTCTACTGATTGTGTAGAACTTTTAGGCTATCTTTTTCATAGTTTGATAAACAAAGATGATAATTATTTGTAAATCGCCCTTTTTACTGAAACTTTATTAGTAGTCGATTTAATTAATAATTCTATATTACAAAAAAAATAAATAAACAATATGCTTAAAAAATTCACACTATCTGATATTATCATGTTACTGTCAGCCTTGTTATCTCTAGTATTTTCTGAAGTTTTATGGTTCAAAGGAGAAAAAGAAGCAGGAATTTTCATAGGTCTATGGGTACCTTCTATATTAGGGTTTGCTATCTTATTAAAACTAATAAACAAACAAAAATGATTGACATTATACCTTATTTCGCAGCATTCATAACTATCTTGTTTAGTGCAGGATTTATTCTAGCTCTGAATAATTATAGAAACAAAAATATGGACTAAAACATATGGAGCATGAATAGTTTATTACAAAAATCTGGTAATTATTTTGATAACTATTTCAGTGCTCAAAATGTTCGAAAAGTAGAATTACTAATTCTACGTGTTGCCGTTTT
>CAJBBV010000035.1 GCA_903951405.1 uncultured bacterium | reverse complement strand
GTATGCGTGATGATATGGTGAAGTTTGTTTCCTCCGGACTGACACGCAATTGGAAGATGCGTCAGGAGATGAGAAGCAAACGGTTTACTACACGGTGGTTGGAGGTGTATGTGGTGAGGGCGGGGTAGTTAGGCAATAGGGAATAGGCAAGAGGCAATAGTGAATACAGAAAAGGGACGAAGGCACAAAGGCACAGAGCGTTCAGCGTCCAGCGAAAAGCGTTCAAAACCCCCAACCCCGAACTTCCAGCCCATAGCGTTCAGCGTCCAGCGAAAGCGTTCAAAACCCCCAACCCCTAACTCCCAACCCAGAGCGTTCAGCGTCCAGCGAAAAGCGTTCAAAACCCCCAACCCCCAACGCCCAACTCAGGCGTTACCCAAACAACCTTTTCCAAAACCCTTTCTTCTCTACCTTCTTTTCTACAGTTGTAATCTTTAATCGCGTTTGGAAGGCTTTGCTGTCTTCTGGACCGAGTTCAATAAGTCCCATTTTATTATTAAACGCATTAGGCGCCGAGCTCAGGTTTTCAATGGCAATGCTCTTTCGATGGGGTGGCGTATAAATTTGTAAATAAGGATACGCCCGATCAGGATAAATCATCAACGCTAAACCTAACTCTTCATCGCTAAAGGTGCAATGAGGCATTGGTTGATTCATGTCAAGCAAAAAACAATTGTCAAGCGTAACATCTTTTAATGATAATCCGGTAAACCATTTTTTATTTTTAATAATCTTGCCTGTTGGAAATAAGGCATCATTGAATTCAACTTCTTGTTTGGAGTTGACTTGAAGGGATGCGACATCAATCGATTCACCCAGTTTGAAATAGGGATGCCAGCCATCAGACATCGGAATATTTCTTCCGCTTCTATTATGCACAGTAGTAATTATGGTTAATCGATTTCCACCTTCTAAACGATAACGAACATTCATATCAAAGGCAAATGGATATCCTGGATCCGTTCCTTTGTAGCGGTATAGAAATTTACATTCAGCCATGAACGCAGAAGATTCTGCTATCATAATATCATGTGGCACATCGTACAAGAGTCCGTGTATCGCATGCCCACTCAATTTAAATCGCTCAGTGGTATATTGTTGTCCTTCCCAAGAATAGGTTGAGTTGTATAGTCTACAAACAAATGGAGATAGTTTTGTGCCCTTGTGTCCGTTCGTCACATTTTCTTTCCAATCTGCTGCATCTTTGAATCCATCAATAATATTGATTAGAGCCCCTTTATGTGGCATTTCAAATTTATTGAGGATAGCACCAGCAGAAGGGATGATCGTTGCTATCGCTCCAGTAACATCATCACGTAGAATAACTTCTTCCCAACCATTCTGTTGTTTACGCTCGCAGAAAAAAGCCATGATGATCTATTTATTGGATAATTGATTTACCAGCCAAGAACATATGCAAATATCAGTGGTGCTACAATGGTAGCATCACTTTCGACAATGAATTTTGGTGTGTTGATATCAAGTTTACCCCAAGTTATTTTCTCGTTAGGTACGGCTCCAGAGTATGAGCCGTATGACGTAGTTGAATCACTTACCTGACAAAAATAACTCCAGAACGGAACATCATGCCATTCCAAATCTTGATACATCATCGGTACAACACAGATAGGGAAGTCGCCTGCAATTCCTCCACCGATTTGAAAGAAACCAACTCCTTTGCCTCCACTGTTTTTACGGTACCAATCAGCCAACCAAACCATGTATTCAATACCACTTTTCATTGTGGTCGCTTTCATTTCATTTTTGATGATGTATGACGCAAAGATATTTCCCATGGTGCTATCTTCCCATCCACCTACGATGATAGGAAGGTTGCGTTCTGCTGCTGCAATCATCCAGCTATCTTTCGTATCTATTTCATAGTCTGCTTTCATCACACCGCTATTTAATAGCGTGTACATGAATTCATGTGGGAAGTAGCGTTCGTTTTTTGCATCAGCATCCTTCCAAAGTTTTACAATATGTTTTTGAATTCTACGAAACGCCTCTTCTTCTGGTATACAGGTATCGGTAACTCGATTAAGTCCTTTTTCCAATAATTCCCATTCTTGTTGTGGTGTAAGGTCGCGGTAATTAGGAACTCTTTTATAGTGGCTATGGGCAACAAGGTTCATGATGTCTTCTTCCAAGTTAGCACCAGTGCAAGAGATGATATCAATTTTCCCCTGACGGATCATTTCAGCAAGTGAAATGCCTAGCTCGGCAGTACTCATGGCACCAGCTAGGGTGACCATCATTTTTCCACCTTCAGTGAGATGGAGTTCATATCCTTTGGCGGCATCTACTAATGCAGCTGAATTGAAGTGGCGGTAATGGTGTTGAATGAATTGAGAAACTGGACCTTTTTGCATAAAATCGATTTTATGCCGCAAAAGTACAATAAACAGGGAATAGTCAAGGAGGCAATAGTTAGTGATTTATAAAAATTCACTTTTACCTCTTGCCTATTTCCTCTAGCCTCTACATTATTTATGCGCCACAAAAACCGGGATTTGGTGATCATGGATGATTTCAGATAGAAAACTTTTTTTAAAGAGTGTGGAAAGTTCACTTCTTCCAAAAGCACCTGCTACAAGTAGGGCATCTTCTTTTTCAGCCATGCTTTTTAAAAAAGCTCTTTCAGAAATAGAAGAAATTATTTCTAGTGTTAGGTTTGAAAAATGTTTTGCAACTAGCTCCTCAATCAATTCTTGATGAGGAAGTTGTTCGTCTTCATCCTCAATGGTGATTAAGGTTGTTTCAAGTTGGAAAAGCTGAGGGAATAAGTATGTGAATTGTTTTATAGCAAAAACTGAATCCGGTTTTCCGTCATATGCTAGCACTACACTAGTAGGCATTTTATAGTCCTCAGGAACAAGCATAATGGGACATTCCGTTTGCCTTAGGATTTTTTTAAGGTAGTCGTTGGGTTGATCTTTTCCGATATTTTCATAGAATAATTCATTGCTAAGAATTAGAAGGTCAG
>CAJBBV010000034.1 GCA_903951405.1 uncultured bacterium | reverse complement strand
TAGCAGAAAACTTAATGGATGATGGTAATAAAATATGGATTATTGATTACGAATATGCTGGACAAAATGAAGCATCATTTGAAATTGGAAATTTTGCACATGAGGTTGGAATGAGTGATGAGCAATTGAATGAATTATGCCTCCATTATTGGAAAGAGAACAATCTACAGAAAGTGGCCCGTGCAAAGGCATGGTCAATCATAGCTAGGTACGGATGGGTATTGTGGGCCTCTATTCAAGATGCAACATCATCCATACCGTTTGATTACAAATCCTGGGGAATGAAAAAATGGAACACTGTGCTTCCTGAATTGAAAGGGGAAGTTTATACTGAAATAATAAAAAACTTAAATAAATTTGATGCATGAATAATTTACCTGAACGCGCAAAGATTGTCATAATTGGAGGTGGTGTAGCTGGTGCTTCTATAGCCTATCATCTTGCTGAAAGAGGAGAAACAGATGTAGTAATTTTAGAGAGAGGCGAACTTACAAGTGGATCAACGTTTCACTCTGCAGGACTAGTGGGTCAATTAAGAGGGTCCGTATCACTAACATCCATGATGATGTATAGTGCTTCTTTATATAGAAAACTAGCAAGTAACCCAGATACGGATCCAGGCTGGGTGGAATGCGGTGGAATTAGATTGGCTTGTACACCTGAACGTGTGCAAGAGCTTAAAAAGCAAGTGGGTTGGGCAAAGACATTTGGACTTCCATTGGAAGAAATTTCACCAAAAGAAGCCCAAGATCTTTTTCCATTGATGTCTACGGAACATGTGTTGGCTGCAACGTATTTATCAACAGATGGATACCTAGACCCCAGTCTACTTTGCAATTCATTAGCAAACGAAGCAAAAAGAATGGGTGTGAAGATATTTCAACAGACCCGAGTTCTTGCTATCAATACAATAGATAATCAAGTAGTATCGGTTACAACAGATAAAGGGATTATTGAAACAAACAAGGTTGTTGCTGCAGCTGGACTTTATACACCAGAAATCGGTAGAATGGTTGGTGTTCGAATTCCAATCATTCCGATGAGTCATCAATACCTTGTTACTACAGCATTTAGAGAAGTAGACAAGAGTACCCCACATTTACCAACATTACGTGATCCCGATAATCTGGTTTACTATCGTGAAGATGGTGCAGGACTAGTTATGGGTGGGTATGAAAGGCAATCCGCACCTGCATTCCTAAATGATGAATTACTTGATCAAGTTCCATTTGACTTCAATGGAAAATTATTGACAGAAGATTGGAGTAGGTTGGAAGAAATTGCGGTAAACTCTGCCATGCGAGTACCGGCTATGGAACATGCTCCAATTCGAAAAATAATAAACGGCCCTGAAGCATTTACACCAGACAATGAATTTTGTATGGGAGAATCTTCCGTAAAAGGATTTTTCGTAGCCGCTGGATTTTGCGCTCATGGTATTGCCGCTGCAGGTGGAGTTGGACGTGAAATGGCAGCATGGCTCTTAGATGGTACGCCAACTATGGACCTCTGGGAAATGGATATCAGAAGATTTGGACCACAATATCAATCAACCTCATATACACTAGCTAAGGTTGTAGAAAATTATGAATCATACTATGACATTCGTTATCCAGGAGATGATCGAAAAGCAGGCAGACCGTTGAAGATGAGTTCTGTTTACGATTGGCACAAACAACACAATGCTGTATTTGGAGAGAAGTCGGGATGGGAACGCGTAAACTATTATACATCGAATGAGGATAACTCTTATGAAACATTAAGACCAGCTGGATGGGCAGGTAAAAATTGGAATACTGCAATCGTTACAGAAGCACTTGCAACGAGAAATAAAATTGGAATCTATGATGAATCATCATTTTCAAAAATTGAAATCAGTGGTTCAGGTGCTCCATCTTTTTTAGAGTACCTATGCGCTAACAACGTCAACAAAGGCCCTGGACATGTTACCTATACACAAATGTTGAATGAACATGGAGGTATTGAAAGTGATGTAACCATTACACAAATTGATACAAATACCTTTAGGATGATATCGGGAACTTCGTTGAATAGTCATGACATGGCATGGCTAAAAGATCATCTTCCTAAAGACGGATCAGTTGTATTAAAAGATGTAACGGCCTCACTTACTTGCTTTGGAATTTGGGGCCCATTATCAAGAGAGATGTTGAGTAAACTGACCGACCAAGATTTATCAACCGAGGCAATGCCTTTTCTCTCCATGAGAGAAACTAGCATCAGAAATATAAACGTTCAGTTGGTGCGTGTAACCTTTGTAGGTGAACTGGGATATGAGATATATGCTGATGTATCAAATGGTTTGGCTCTTTGGGAACTGCTTTGGACTTCAGGTCAACCTTATGGAATGATATCGTGTGGTTATAAAGCGATTGATTCGTTGAGATCCGAAAAAGGCTATCTCTATTGGGGATCAGATATTAGTCCAGATCAAAAACCGAATGAAGCCGGATTGAATTTCGCTGTAGCAAAAAATAAAAATTTTATTGGCAAGGAAGCATTAATGAAGCATGTTCCAACCAAAAAACTAGTTACACTTATATTAGATGATCCTAGATCTATTGTATTGAGCAATGAACCTGTTAGTGTAAATGGTAAAATTGTTGGCAGAGTTACTTCTGGTTCTTATGGCGCTGCCGTTGAATCATCAATTGCCTTTGCCTACTTACCTATTGCCCTTACTGCTGAAGGAACTGAAGCAGAAGTATTGGTCTTTGGAAATTGGATAAAAGCCACCATCAAGAAAAGTCCATTATATGATCCGAAAGGGCTAAACGTTAGGACTTGATTTGATTAAAGATGAATATCAAATTGTTTTCACTGGCCCTTTGAACCAAAATTTAACGGAGAGCTGCCACCATATCCATAAAGAAATCAAAATAAAACCGACGAGTATGGGTGCATAATTAACAGCCAACCAGGTAAAATCTTGATTCCATGGAATAGCAGCAGGTTCAAAGGGTAAAATAAAATAACATGAGATAATCACAATTTCACTAATTGCGATGATGTTCATCCATTTGTATTTATTGCCTAAGGTCCATTCTCCAGCAACGAATTTATTCCCAGCCTTCCACCTCAACCAAATTGGAATTAAGAAAGCTAGGTATAATCCAATAACACCAACAGAAACAACTGCATAAAAGGCTGTAGGTATTCCTCTTGGGCTTTCCCATAAAGCGGGAAGGGTTATAATGATTCCAACTAAAGCAGAACAACAAACTGCATAAACGGGGACTTGATATTTGTTGACTTTAGCCCAATAAGTATGGCCTGGCACTACCCCATCTCTTGAAAAAGCAAACATCATACGAGAGCAAGATGTTAAACTAGCAATACCACAAAAAATTTGACCTACGGTAGAAATGACAAGCACCAATCTAAAGATGCCGGGAGATAATGCATTACTTAATATGGCAATAACAGACCCACCACCATAGGGATTGATTTTTGAATCGAAAGAACTTACTACTTCGGGCTTGGTTGCAACATATAAAAATGCAAGCAAAAGTATATATCCTCCAACTGCAGAATAAAAAATAGACTTCCAAATTCCTTTGGCAGCAGTCATAGAAGCTCCTTTGGTTTCTTCTGAAAGATGAGCTGATGCATCATATCCTGTAATAGTGTATTGAGTTAATAAAAACCCTAATGGCAATACATAAAACCAATACGTATTGCTGCCTTCAAATCCAGAATTATTAATTCGCTCAGTGAACATCCAATGTAAACTCTGATGTTCAGTTGGTGTAAAAACCAATACTCCAATTATTAATGCAGCTCCAAAAACATGCCACCAAACAGAAATATTATTAAACAGCGCTTGTACTTGACTACTGAAGGTGTTCAAGATGGTAATCACTATCATTATTATGATAAACCAAAAAAATTGTTGATTGATGGAATTACCATTTAAGAAATCAGTCGTATAAGATGATGAGTAGGTCCTAATTGTGATATTTAAAAAAGAAGCGGCCCCATATACAACCGAGGCCGTGACTGCTAGAAGTCCAATTAAATTTAGCCATCCCGTAAAAAATCCTGCTTTCGGTCCACCTAATTTCGATGCCCACCAATAAATACCTCCAGAGGTTGGGTAAGCTGAAGCAAGTTCAGACATACATAAACCTATTATCAAAATAAATAATGATATCAATGGCCAACCAATAGATATAGCAATAGGCCCTCCATTATTCCAAGCTTGCGAAAAAGTGGTAAAGCAACCCGAAAGGATTGATATAACGGAAAAAGAAATAGCGAAATTGGAAAACCCTGACCATGTTCTACTCAGTTCTTGTTTGTAGCCAAGCGCAGCAAGTAGCTTTTCATCTTTAGAGTTCGAACCGACTTCAGGACTACTATTTTTCTTATGTATTCTCATCTTGCTAAAGATACTAGATTTCAATATCAAGAATAAAATAAATTGAATATTTAAACTTATCCAAACAATTCCATCACCGGTTTACCTTTCCCATCTGGGGTAGTATAGAAAGGTCTTTTTTCAATTTCATAATGCGTTTGTGAATCAATTCCTAGCGCATGATAAATGGTTTGATGGACCTGGTCAATCACAATTGGATTTTCAATTGTTTTACAAGGACGTTCATCTGCCGTTTTACCATATACATTACCTTTCTTGATACCACCTCCAAACATTAACATAGAACATCCATCAGTGAAATGTCGATGCATCCCATAATGCTTAAGTTCTTCAATAACATTAGGCTGTTCTACTTGTTCCTGCACTTTAAGTTCAGGCCTTCCTTCAACCATCACATCCCTACTGAACTCACTCGCTAATATCACAAGAGTACGATCTAAATGCCCCGTTTTATCAAGATCTTTTATGAGCTGTGCAATGGGAGCATCGATTTGCTTTTTCATCTCGGCCAAACGGGTATGTCCATTTTCATGCGTATCCCAATTTTTAAACGGCTCATACTCTGTTGTAACACTTATAAATCGAGCACCCTGTTCAGTTAACCTGCGAGCCATCAAACATCCTAATCCAAACTTCCCTGTATTATAAATATCATAACTCTCTTTAGGTTCTTTACTGAGATCAAACGCAGCTGCTTCGGGTGACTTCAACAATACATAGGCCTGCTCCATAGATCGTTTAAGCGATTCTTTCTGATAATCACTACCATACTCTCCCATAGCACCTTTGCTGATCAAATCATTATACAACTGATTTCTTTTTTCAAAGCGCATCTCGTTCATACCAATAGGAGGCTTGACGCTTTCAAGTCCTGCTGTTGGGTCAGGTATCAAAAAAGGGCCATATTCATTTCCAAGGAAACCAGCAGTATGAAAAGCCTTTAGCTCCTCTCCTTCACCAACAGTAAATCGTTGACCGATGCTAACAAATGGAGGAATAACGGGATTAACAGGCCCTAACTCTTTTGCAATCCAAGATCCAATGTGTGGTGCAGAAACTGATTGTGGCGGTTTATAACAAGTATGCCAATGATACTGATGACGTGAATGCAAAATAAATCCCATATCCGCCGCAACATAAGAGCGAATTGCAGTGCCCCTATCTAATACTTTTCCTATTGACTCTAATCCTTCTGAAAAATAAACACCATCCAAGGCGGTTGGAGTAGCCTTAAATGTGCTGAGCACATCATTGGCTTGCATTCCTTTCGTGAACGGCGTATAGCGTTTTGGATCGAAGGTATCGGTATGGGCCATACCTCCTCCCATCCACAATAAAATGACCGTGTCTGCTTTAGACACTATTTTCTTCGTGTTGCATGACGACATCAAGAAGCTAGACATAGGAACACCACCGGCTAGCGTTGCCATGGTTAATGCACTGGTAGCTTTTAAAAATTTTCTTCTATCTGATGACTTACTCATAATTTGGTTTTAATAAATGAGTTGAAATTCTGGAAGCAACATCACCGACCAAAAAAGATCTTGTATAGCATCAGGAGATGCATTCGGACCAAGTCTTTTCATAGCTATTTCATTCTCGCCAGCATTGGGTAAACGACCTAATGCTCGCTTATATAATTCATTAATGATGATATCACTTTTACCATATTGTTTTTTCCAAGCCACAGCTGCTCGAACAAGCATAGCATTAAATCGATCTCCATTAGTCAATTCCAGCGCTTGCAACAAATTAGCCTGCATATCCCTACTCGTTGTAACAGTCTCTCTGTTTGGCCTTCCTAATGCAGTAAGGAAGCTATTGTTAGCTACCAAAGATGCTCTTGTAAAATAATGACCCGATCTAAGAAAACCTGGATTATACAAGGGCTTATACATGGCAATGGAGTCAGGGAAAATCGGAGCTACTACCAAACCTGCAGCATCAGCAAATTGCTCTGCCGACATTCTTTTCCTCAACATACCCTTAAACATGAAATCTTGTGCTACGAGTTGATTGGCATCATTTAATCCGACACTAGGCAGTTGATAGGTTTTGGATGTTGCAATTAAGTATATAAGTTCCTTAAGATTACTACCCTTCAGTTGAAAATCATAGGCCATCCAATCAAGTAAGTCCTGACTCCAAGGAGCATTATCCATCTGATCAACGGGTTCAACTAAACCCCTTCCCATTAACTGCTTCCAGATTCTGTTGACTGCCGTTCTATAAAACCGTCCATTTTCAGGCTTAATCATATTCACCGCCAACTGAGCCATCTTAATTTTCCGTGATGCACTACTATCAATAGAACCCAATTCTTTCCAAAGAATGCTTGGCTTTGTATACTTTCCTGTTGGCTTATCACAGCGATTAATCTCTAAAGAACTATCAGCAAAAATATTAGCCAACCCATAAGAATCAACCAGCTTCCAATCACTAATAAAACTATTATGACACGATGCACATTTTAAATTCAAACCGAAAAATACCTGCGACACATTTTGTGCAGCTTGCATCTCAGTACGCTGACTAGCATTGATAACGCCACGCCACTTAATACCTTCTATAAATCCTTTTGAATTTTCAGATGGGCTAACAAGCTCCTTTGCAAATTGATCATAGGGCTTATTGTCCTTAATGGCTTTATATAACCAGTCAGTTATTTCATATCGACCACCCGTAATGTAACCTGTACCGGTATAGTCATTTCGCAAAAGGTCGTTCCAAAAACTAAGCCAATGCGTTGCGTAATCATCTTGGCGATCAAGGAGTAAACGCACCCATCTTTCTCGCTTATCTGCTTGCTTATCATTGATAAACAAATCAAGCTCCTCAGGTGTCGGCAACAATCCTATGATATCGAGGAAAATTCTTTTTAAAAATACTTTATCATTGACTAGAGTGGGCCATGTAATTTTATTGTCAGAAAAATACTGATTGGTCCATAAATCAATCGGATTATTCAAGTTAGTAGCCCCTGCAGGCAACGCAGGGTTTCGTGGAGCTAACGAAGCCACCCTAAAAGCACTGCCTTTATCAACCCCTGCAGGCCATGGTGCACCTTTTTGTATCCAAAATCTAATTACTTCAATGTCTGAAGCAGCTAGCTTTTTACCCTTTGAAGGCATCAACTCTTTATCATGATCAGGTAGATTGATTCGACGATACAACTCACTTTCATCCGGATTACCTGGTATGATTATTTCACCATGTTCTCCACCTTTGAAAATAAGGTCTCTTCGATCAAGTCGCAAATCTCCTTTTACTTTTTCAGCACCATGACATTTATAACAATTGTGGGCAAAGATGGCTCTAACCTGAACGTTCAATTCTAAAATTTGTTGGGCATTAAGTTTGACTGTATCATTTTTAAGCAATGATGGATCAACAGATTTTACATTAACCCCCTCATAATCTGAACTCCAAGGCAAGGTACTAGACAAGTAGTCTGTACCATGTGTCAACGATGCCCCAAAATGCCCCGCAAGACCAACACCAATAGCTGTTACAAATAAAAATGACCTATACCCTCTTATCCAGGATATTTTATTATGAATGATAATTTTTTGCAGCAAAAACCACGAAATAGCCCCAAGGAAAAATGTTGCGATCCCAATCCATTGATGAAGTGACAACAATTCTTTTCCATAATCGCCATCTTTTGCCAACAATAAACCAAATAACACAGAAGATGCTGCAGTGACAACACCTACACCTAGCATTAACCGAATGCCCGACCTAAGCGAAGTAAAAAAATTATTCAGTGTACATAATTCACCGATTGCTGCAACAATTAATAGACCAATGGGGAAATGCACCATCAGTGGATGAAGTCTTCCAAGATACCGCCATAGCCAGAAAGAAGTGGATGGTATAGATGCAGATGAATTAATATCTGAGGTTAACAAAGCAATAAGGCAACACAAAAAAAGGATAAAGCTGATTAAACTCAACTTATTACTCTTCATTAAATACTTAAAAAAATAATTCACTTCTTCAATATTATATAATTCAATCTAGAATCTCCAATAATGCACTTTTCTAATGTACTTATATTTCCTTAAATGTAAAAGGGAAATATCAGAGTTACCCGAATATTTCCCTTTTAAAAAGATATTTAATTATTCTAGAAAGAAACCTGTGCTCCGAAATTGATAACACGTTGATTCAGGTAAGAATCCCCAGCTGAATTAGATGAAACCTCAGGATCTTGTTGATACAATGAATAGTTGGTAAACGTAAATAAATTGTATGCACTCATGTAAAACCTCAAACTACTTATTGAGAATTTAGAAGACTGAATAGGTACTTTATATCCAAGATCTACCGTTTTCAAACGAATGTATCGCGCATCAATTAACCAAAAGCTAGACGGATATGCAGTTGGACTGCTTATGTTTGATGGATTTGATGACAATCGAGGAAATGCGGCATTCTGAGCATTTTGCTCTGTCCACCTTAACTCGTGAACTGGCTGCATTTGGCTTTGAAAAGGTTCAATTCCAATTCCCTTAACAGAAAAACTGTAATTGAATGATCCTTGAATCAATACACTCAAATCAAACCCTTTATAATGTATGCCAGCGTTAAAGCCAAGTGTCGTGTTTGGTAAATTAGGCATCCCAATTGGTCCCTGATCCCGTTGATCGATAATGCCATCTTCATTAAGGTCTTTGTATTTCAAATCACCGGGTTTAATGTTTGATGCATCAATATTAGGCTTCGCTGAATTATTGATATCTTCTTGGTTTTGGTAAAATCCAACATATTCATAACCAAAAGGCTGACCGATAGGAAATCCTGTTCTAGATAACCATGGATAAGCAGGTGATGCCTCATCCTGAAACAAGATTTTATTTTTAGCTACGGAGAAAACGAAGGCTGCATCGTAATAAACCTTACCAACTTTGTTTTGGTATTTCACTTGACCATCAAACCCTTTGTTTCGCACTGTAGCTAAGTTTTGTCTAGCAAAACCAATACCTAAGATTGACGAAATTGATCCAGGATAGAACAACTGATCGTATCTATAATCATTGAAATAATCAAACGTAATGGAAAGTCCATTAAACATATTCAAATCAATTCCCACATCCGCTTTCTTCGCCTTTTCCCATGTCACAAATGCATTACCCAAACTACCTTCCGTCAACCCAATTGAAGTGATGGCATTTTGTCCGAAATAATAAGGAGTACCTCTGTTGTAAAACTGCTGATACAAATACCGGTTATCTGGAACCGCGTCAGACCCTACTAAACCATAAGATCCTCTTAGTTTTAGTAGCTGTATGAATGGAAACTTATCCTTAAACCCTTCTTCTTCAGAAATATTCCAACCTAGGCCAAGTGCAGGGAAGAAACCAAAACGATTTCCGGATTGGAATCTATCCGAACCATTATAACCTGCATTGAAATCAAGCAAATACTTGCTCTTGTAGTCATAGCCAAATTTCATGGTGAACCCTTGAAACTTTTCAGGAACAGTCAAGGTTGGAAGGAAATAGTTTTTTGTAGTATATGAATTCTGGTTCATCAATGCAATAGAATTGAAATGATGATTACCAAACGTTCTATCATACGTTAAATAAGCTTGAAGGTTAACACGTTTATCAAATAGGTTATTTCCTGATCTCAGGTTAAACTTACTCAAAGAATACAAATCGTTTTTATCTAATAGATAAGTATTATTATCAGAATTATAATGATAGGCAGGTGGATTATTCTCTCTGCGCATATCCCGAATAATATCGTTTGTACTGGCATAGGCAATACGCGCCTCAAAGGAAAGACCCTGTGTGATGGCATCAAGCTTTTGCGTTACTCCAAATAATACATTGTAGTCAGTTCTATTCGTTCTGAAATAACCAAGTGTAGCCAAACGAGCGTTTATTGTTGCCTCGTTGTCTAGATTAGGCCCATATGCATATGCATAACTACCATTTGGATTCAGCACAGGAGCGGCATAAGGAGTTATACTTTTGAAATCATAAATTTCTTGCATAATACCACCGGAACCTTTTCCAAAATATGGATGTAGTGCTGGTTCATTTACTTGACCGAATCGACCAGTTACGTCTAATCGCAACTTCAGTGTTTTTGTAGCCTGAATATCGAGGTTATTCCTAAAGTTAAACCTACGGTAAAAATAATTATTATTCATATCTCCATTTCGTGGATCTACGAAGTTTTTAAGGTTACCATTCTGTATGAATGCACCGCCAGATAAAAAGTACTTCACACTTTCAGTTCCACCAGAAATATCAACATTCGTATTAGACTGAGAAGAATTTGATTTTAAAATTTCGTTATACCAATTCACATCAGGATGTGTATAAGGGTCTTGCTGCGATTGAAATAAACTTAAGTCTTCAGAGGTGAACTGAGGCTGTAAACCATCATTTTTTAATGCTTCATTAACAAGACTTGCCGTTTTAAATGCATTAAGAAATTTAGGGACAGTAGTTGGAGATTGGATACCATTTTCTACACGCACGTTAACCATAGGTGCTCCAGAATTACCTCTCCGTGTTCTTACTATCAGTACCCCATTTGCGCCTTTTATACCATAAATGGCAGTGGTGGATGCATCTTTTAGAATTGATATATTTTCAATCTCATTTACATTTATCTGAGATAGCTGCTCATAGGTGTACTCAATATCATCTACAATAATCAAGGGTTTATTGCCTGATGTATTCAATGAACTCACACCACGAATAAAAAAGTCTGATGCATCTCTACCAGGTTGGCCACCTCGCTGAACAGAAAAGAAACCGGGTAGTTTACCTTGAAGTGTATTTTGAACATTTGAGGTTGGAATATTTCTTACCACTGAAGCATTTAGTGAGCTCACCGATCCGGTATTGGTAATTCTTTTTTTAGTACCAAACCCTACGACCAAAACCTGATTAAGATCCTGATCCCTTGGAGCTAACGTAATTTCAAGGTCTTTACCGAGTGCGCTCACTTTGACTTCTTGCGTTGCATATCCAACTCGACTAACCAATAGTGTTTTAGAAGTCCCTTTCAACGTTATTGAAAACATACCTGCATTATCGGTAATTACCCCATTTGAAGGCATTCCTTTTTCAATAACATTTACACCAGGCAATACATTATTTGCATCTTTAATTACTCCAGAAATTTTATTCTGCGCCACTATCCCATTGAAGGTAAATAGCAAAAGAAAGGAGAGTAAGTAATATATTCTTTTCATAAAAATGATTTCAGTTGTAATTTTAGTTCGTTTACCACCCTGGGTTTTGTTGCATATTCTTATTCGCTACCATTTCACTATAAGGAATAGGGTAGAAATACATCTTGCTTTCGTCGAAATTAGTGGTCAAGACAGTTGTTGGGAAATAATTTAAATCACCAAGACTAGAGCGTATAATTTGTATCCCGTGCAATGGTTTATTGTATACTTCACCGGCAATTTTCCAACGTTTAACATCCCAGAATCGATGCTCCTCAAAAGCAAGTTCTTTTCTACGTTCAGCTCTAATCACCTCACGCATTTCATCTTTCGTAATATTTGATGCAATTGAATTCGAATCCAACCCTGCTCTTAATCTAAGCACCTCAAGTGCGTCATAAACAGGAATACTAGGGCCATTAGCTTCATTTTCAGCTTCAGCATAGTTTAGCAAAACTTCTCCTAATCTGAAGTATATGTTATCGTGATACTGCTTAGAATAGGAAGCTTGACTTTCGAAATTCCCCAAAAACTTGCGCATATAATAGCCTGTCTTGGTTTGAGTTATTGATCCACCTGGTCTACTCACTCCACCATCAAATGTTTCTAAATAACCATTTAGCCACTTAGCGCCATTATAAAGAATAGTCGCCCCAAAACGTAAATCTCTGCCAACGTATGGATAACTAGGATCATAGCCAGAAGTAGGGTCTGTAATAGATTTACCATTTAGCATGGTGTATACATCAACAAGTTCCTGAGTAGGGCTTGTATTGCCCCCACCTTGTGCAGTAGAAAATCCTGGAGGGCCATTGCTGGTCTCCACATTTGTTGAGGTCTCATTCAATCGTGCAAAAATTACTTCGCTACTACGCTGACTAATAAAAATACTAGCAAAATTATCCTCAAGTGTATAGGCATTCAAGTCTAATACCTCTCGAGCAGCATCGGCAGCAAGCTTCCAACGATTTGCATCATACCCTGAGTAGGCTACTAATTCATTTCCATTACCACCGCCGTTATATAATGGACTCGCAGCGTATAATAAAACGCGTGCTTTCAAGGCCATAGCACCTGCTTTTGACCAACGACCAAGATTATTATCATCAACTGGGTCTGACCTTAGACTGTCTTTGGCCCGATCGCACTCAGAAACTATATATGAGATACATTCAGCAAACGTATTTCGCGGTATATCCGTGTTGTCGGTAAGTGTTTTAATTGAATCCCCGATCAATGGAACACCCCCGAAACGTTTAACCAATTCCCAATAATAATAAGCTCTTAAGACCCTAGCCTCACCAAACCATGCCCTTTTCTCCGCTATATTTTTATATGGAACAATACCAAAATTGTTTAAAAATATTGAAGCCATTCTTATACCGGCATAACTTGATGCCCAGGTATTATCTGGATTTGAAAAAACAGTTATACCCCCAGTAGCCATTATCTCTACAGGGCTCAATGAATTTTGAGAAGAAACAGCATCATCAGATGCAGCATCAAGTAGGTCAGTTCCAATTCGATTATACGTTAATGGAAGTTTTGCATAAATAGTTCTCAAATACTGATTTGCAAAGGTTGCATTAGAATCACTTGCGTCCCATATATACGGATCAGTGGTAGCATCAAGTGGAACACTCTCGTATGTTTTTCTACATGAGCTAAATAGTAAAACTAGTCCCATGAAAGACAACAAGGTGAAGTAAGGTATCTTCATGACAAGCTTCGCATTATTTTGATCAGATTGCATATCAGACATTTTTTTTCTATATCGTTGATCCATTATCATCATTTTAATTATGCGTTAAGAATTAAAACTTAATGTTTAATCCAAAATTCATGACTTTTTGTATAGGATATACCTGTGTATATACTTCAGGGTCTACCCTATTAAAGGCTGCCTTAGTAAACAGGTTCATTCCATTAAAGAAAACCCTACATGAAGCCACCTTCATTCTACGAAGCCATCCTGCATTGATTGTGTAACCAATATCAATATTTTTTATTCTAAAATAATCTCCCTTATGCATCCAAAACGAATTGGCATTTGCACCATAAAATGCATTGTAATCATTGTTTGCATTAACCCCTGCCGTAAGTCTAGGATAACTGGCACTTAAAGAATTTTCAGGTATCCATCTGTTAGAAATATGGCTGTAGCCTTGACCTCTGCCATTAAAGCCGAATGAATAATCACCTGGCAATAAATACATCTTATTCTGAACTCCTTGAACTAAAAGGGTGATATCAAAATTCTTAAAACTTATACCTGTCGTCAGCCCATAATAAATAACCGGCTTATCGCTTCCAATGGGTTGTTGATCATAAATATTTATGACGCCATCTTCGTTCATATCTTGCAATTTCAAATCACCGGGCTGTAATACGACTCCAGCAATTGAAGGACTTGTTCTAGCTTCTTCAGCAGTTTGAATGAATCCGTCCGCCATGTAGCCAAAGGTCATACCCACGGGCCTTCCAGTTCGAGCATTCCATGGATAGGATTGGATTTCATCCATATAAATTACTTTTGACTGCTCAATAGAAAGGTTACCTGTTATAAAATAATTGAAGCCCCTGTGTTGATTCTGATACGTTGCTGAAAATTCAGTTCCAGTATATTGATTGATTCCAATGTTTTCCATTGGATAAATAATACCAGCAATAGCAGTTTGTCTGCCACGCATACCCAACAAATCGAAATAACGATTTGAATAATACTCAGCAGATAGCTGCAAATGATTCTTAAACATCTCGATATCTAATCCAACATTCAGCTTATTGGCTTTTTCCCATGATACAAATGGATTAGCAAAGGTGTTTTGAGAAAGACTAAACGAAGTTATTGTTCTATTGATACCCATTGGATATGCCGGAATCGTAAAATCTGTATTATATGATTCTCTCCAGCTGAAATAACCAACATTGGCATTTCCTGTTAACCCGTAGGTGGCTCTCAATTTCAATTTATTGATCCAACCAAGTCCCGAATTATTCTTGATGAAATTTTCTTGTGCGATATCATATCCTATACCCCCAGCATAAAATAAACCAAATTGCTTGTCCTGCGGATATCGATTATTTCCGCTATAATTAACTGCCCCTTCAACAAAATATTTGTTTTTATAATCATAGGAAGCAGTAAAGGCGTTATTCTGCTTGAATTCTGGCAAATCGAAGTTGAAGATAGCCTCTCTTCTATCATAGAATAACTTTGTACTCAAGTGATGATCTCCATCGGTTTTTTCATACCCAATAGTTCCTTGCAAATACCAATACTGTGCACTGCTAGAAAGTAAAAAGCTATTTTTAATATCCGTATTTGCACCATATTGATTGTAAGCGATATCCCCATCAGGTGTTGTTGTGATTTTGAATACTGAAGAACTTTTACTTCTATCGGCTGCATACGCTGTATAAGAAGAAAGGTTGGTTTGCACTTTAGCATAAAGTCCTTTGATTAATTTATCGAACTTGTATTTTAAAATCACGTTGGCAGAAATGTCACGAGTATAGTCAGTGATATACCCTGACCGGTTGATCATGCCATAGATATTCGTCTGATAGTTTTGAGCCCCACCCAAAGAACCATTGGGGTTGAATACCGGATAAGCGTTATTTGGTGTATTATAAATAGCCCCCATAATTGAACTCAATGTTGCACCAGGCTGATTACCATCCTGAATGCGACCATATAATTGAAGTTGAGTTGTAAACTGTGGCGTTACATTTACATCGATATTCGTATTGATAGTATAGCGCTTGAGCTGAGCGCTTGAATTATAATCTGTAGCATCAGATTTCAATAATCCATCTTGCTGAAAATATCCCAATCCAACTGAATAGCGTGCCGCATTACCACCACCTGAAACGTTGAGATCATATCTCTTCATCAACGAATTATCTTTCAATGCAGTCTTATACCAATTCACATCTGGATGTCCATATGGATCAGATCCGGTTTTGTATGCGTTAAAATCATCGTATGTATAGGCTGCTTTTTTCTGATCATTCGCCAAGGCCTCATTATACAAGTATGCATAGTTTGAAGCTGATAATGGATCTTGTAAGCCAAGTGGTGTCTGTACACCCGTTTGGGTTGTAAATGAAACATGTGGACTCCCTTTCATTGGTTTTTTGGTAGTTACTAACACAACACCACGTGAACCATTCATGCCCATTAAGATAGTTGAAAGAGCATCTTTTAACACAGATACTGATTCGATATTTTCAGGAGATAATGTATAAATTTCACGTTCAATACCATCTACCATAGTAACTGGCGTCTGACCTCTTAACTTCATCAATATT
This sequence comes from uncultured bacterium, assembly GCA_903951405.1. Classification (GTDB taxonomy): domain Bacteria; phylum Bacteroidota; class Bacteroidia; order Chitinophagales; family Chitinophagaceae; genus Pollutibacter. The sequence continues at coordinate 9,431 of CAJBBV010000034.1, read as the reverse complement.
TCACTGTTATCTGATGGGCCTTTTGATCCAATTAAACTTGCTGTAGGAAACTGCCCGAAAATGGCATCTGTATATGTAATAGGATTTAAACCAGTATTCGTCCAACCACTTGTTTGCTGTGTATACAATCCCGGCATCCTACCTGCTAAAGCATACGCATATAATGGTGCGGGAGAGGTAACGAGTTGACTTGTGTATACGGTGCTTATTGAACCGAGAATTTTATCTTTTGACTTTACATCATATAAGACATCCGCTTTTTCTGGATTTTTTATATAATTTTCAACCAATTGTATAGTTAAGGATTTCTTATTTCCCCCTTTTACGTTGACTACATCATACCCTTTACGAGAAAATGTCAAAACGCTTGAACTATTTCCAGCTAATTCAAATGCACCAGATTCATTTGAATAAACGGCCACCGATGATCCTTTGGCTTTGATTTCAACACCTTCAATTGGTTGGCCGTATACATCCACTACTTTACCCGACAGCGTTCGAGAAGTTGATACAGTCTGGCTGTAAGAACAAAATAGAATTCCAGTGATAAAGTATATGGAAATAAATAATCTTCTCATATTGTAATTTTGTACAAGCGAATGAATAGGTTTAATAATGTCTACAAACATTTAAAATTATATTTGAACGGAAGGGCTGTATTAGCAAACCCAGTTTTCAAATTGCCCGTTTTATCTGTGAAATAATATTCAATTTTTGTTAACTGCTCTCCTGCTTGAAGGCTAAAGAATTTTCGCGGCCAAAGATCTAATCTCCATTTATTTAACCCCGAGCGTTTTAACTTCGCATCAGACAATTGAGAACAAACTTCTATGGTTTGATTTGACGAAGTATAGGCTTTTGCACACAAGAATATTTCGTCTTGATTTTTCAACTCTGAAGAATCAAGATCACCATCATATTTTATGGTTAAGATATCATCGATTGTAGCATTGGAAGGTTCTCCGATACCAATCTTAGGGTTACAGAAGTCTACCATTTCACCCTCCCCGTCTGTTACGGTGAAACAATTTGTAAAGAAGCCGGTAGCATAACTATCCCCAGCTCCAGGTGTTGTGAATGCATCGATACTTTCAGATAAAAAATATCCTCTTTTGTACTGTAAATTTTCTGGACCAGTTTTAACTTTAATGGTAATATCTGCAGTTGGGAACATATTACTACCAATATCATAGGTATTGGTACTCCAGAATATAATCCACTCCAAATCATTGCTGGTATTACTACCAAAGCCTAGCTTCCCCTTCACCGCTTCAGGCCAATTTAACCCATTAGCAAAAGCTGCCAACTCATTAGCCGGTATAATTTCCATATTTTGAATTCCAGTGGTCATGGAACTTTCAAAGTACATTTTTGTGTGCTCCCCAGCCTTCCAACTCTTTGGAGCTAAAATGCCTGCCACTAAGTGCAACCCTAATTTATCACCATACGACTCAAAGTTCGTATGTAAGACAGAGGTAAGTGTATCACCAGCTTTGACAGTGGATTCCTCTGTTACAGGATCTACCTCATCAAAAAATACACCACATTCTGCGACAACAAAGACCAGGATTACGAGAAAAAAATAAAGAAATAATTTTTTTCTACCTTTTTTTGATTGATTCTTATTTTCCATCTTACTGAATGGTTTCTAAAGTGTAAACGTATTTATTTGCTATGCAACCCGGGCTAAAACTGATAATCATATTTCTCTTACCATTCTGCACAGGTGCAGACAAGTCAGCAGAAAACGAAGTTGGCATATCATTTTCTTTAAGGGAAATATGAAAAACATAGGCAGGGTCATCCAAAAGCCAAGTACCTGAAGCATTGGCTAAGAATGGGATATTATTTTTTTGGATAAGAAATGAATTGTCTCGGTTTAATGTAAATCTAAACCCAGTAGAATCAACATAAGCTGTTATGTCTTCATCATTTCGCAAGACCTTCGTCAACTTCCACGTACCGACAAAATTTTTAACGGGCTCCGTAGGCAATAAATCTTTTTCGATTTTACAGGACGTAAAGATTAGTGCTGAGATTCCAACAATGAGACTATTGATAAAAAAATGTTTCATGATATTATTTTTAGTACCCTTGATTTTGAAGTAAATCAGTAGATTTTGCTGCTTCAACTTGTGGGATAGGCCACAAGTACATAGGCTCTCTGAAACTATGTTGACGTACATTAACTACTTCGTATGTGTAATTATTAGAACCAAGATTAGTAATACGCATGCCCTTCATCATCATATTATCTGTTTGAGCTGCTATCTTCCAACGGCGAACATCCCAAAAACGATGTTCCTCAAATGCTAATTCCACCTGACGTTCATGCTGAATAACACTTCTCATTTCTTCTGTAGTCAACCCAGATGGAAGATTGAATGGAACTAAACCAGCTCTTTTCCTAATCAATTCAACTGCTGCATATACATCAGAGTTTGGACCAGAAAATTCATTTAACGCTTCAGCATAGTTTAATAATAATTCTGCAAATCGAATCATGGGATAACAACGTTGAGTACCATTAAACCAATTCGGCACAACGTTTTCATCACACATTTTATTTACGTAATACCCTGTAGGAGTACCCTGTCCAAACCCATCACCATTTGATTCATCTAGATATGTATGCAAAACAGTAGGGGCTGAATTTACCTTGTACATCAATACACCATTTCTACTCACAGTATAATCCATTCGCGGATCGCGATTTGCATATGGATTAGCTGGATCATAACCAGATGTTGGATCTGTAATGTCTTTACCATTTTTCATCTGAAAGGCATCAACCATATTTTGATATGGGAATGAACCTGTGATGGTAGAGCCTCCGCGAGAAGATGGTCTCCATAATAATTCAAGATCCTGAAACGAGTTCCCTGGATCTTTCATTTTTTGGAAAATATATTCCACATTTGATCTCTTTTGGAAGACTTCATAGAATCCATATCCAGGCTTAGTGTCATTGTCTTCATTCAATTGATAAAGATTCATATCAATGACCGCCTTGGCAGCATCTGCTGCATTCTTCCATCTATTTAAATCATAATTCGGATAACCTGAAATGGATTTAAGAGGATCTGCTTGAGCAATGCTTCCACCATTAAATAATGGACTCGCTGCATAAAGCAATACCCTTGATTTAAGTGCAAGACAAGCACCTCTGGTGACCCGTCCAAATTCTGCTCCGGTATATGAGTCTGGCAAATCACTTGCAGCATCATCGCACTGAGCTAAAATATAATTAACACAATTTTCGTACGTATCACGTGTAGTATTGATCTTATCAGTAATATCATAAATTGAGTCCCCAACAATTGGCACCCCACCATAATGTTTCAACAAAATGGAATAATACCATGCCCTTAAAAAAATGGCCTCTGCTCTTGTCCTCTGCTTTAATGCATTATTGAAAGGAACCGAAGGCAAGTGACTTATGTATTGATTTACTGCTCGGATATTTTGATATGAAATACTCCATGCATCAGCAGAGATACTATAAGAATTAACTGAACCCGTTGCGAATTCATTATATGCGGTTACAACAGAAGCAGATGGTCCTTCAGCCTCATCAGAACAAGCGTCGAGACCTGCCCTGCCATCAAAACGAGCAGGATTAAAACTAAAATCAATATTCGTATAGATTTGAGTTAGGAAATCTATTGTCCTTGCACTATCTGAAAAAACACTTTGTTCATTCAAATCAGTTGTAGTTGTCTGATCTAAGAACTGCTTTGTACAGGAAGAAAAAAATACACCCGATAAAAGAGTGGCAAGTGCAAGATGTAAAAAGGTAATTTTTTTGATCATATTTCAATCGTTATGGCCTCGTGAATAAACTTTGTTAAAGTTAGAAAAAAAATTTGTTTAAAAGAATATTTACTTTTTTTTATTTTCGTTTTTATATAACTGATTATCAACATTTTATAAAATAAATTAGATCCTCATTATATTTAAAATATAGACCTACCAGTACCTAACGGTTACATTTAATATACATCAATCATATTCCAACCTTAACTTTAAGAAATAAGGTATATCAAAGAACACCTAACTACAACCGTTCTAATTATATGTATCCTAATTTTTACTACCTCATAAAAGACTTGCTGGGCTTAGATTTACCCGCGCTAAAGACTATTCAAACCTTTGGCGTCTTAGTTACCCTAGCATTCTTAGCAGCGGCTTTTTTTCTTACCAAAGAACTGAAACGAAAAGAATCAGCAGGGCTATTTGATCATGAATTTAATAATGGCAATAAAACAATTCCAAGCGATACAATTCCTCTAGTTACATTAATCGCTGCCTTTACGGGTTTTGTTGGCGCAAGAATATGGAGCAGCTTCGAACATTGGGATGCACTCGTAGAAAATCCACTCAATATCCTTAACAACAGTTATGGATATGCTTTCCTAGGAGGATTAATAACAGCTGCCGCCACCATCTGGATTTACTATCTCATAAAAAAAATAAACCCCTATAAGGTCGCCGATGCTGTTGCACCAAGCCTCATGCCAGCGTATGCATTAGGCAGACTTGGATGTCATCTCGTAGGCGATGGTGATTGGGGAATCATAAACGGTAACACCAAACCTGTTAGTTGGATACCCGATTGGCTTTGGGGGTATACCTATCCACATAACATCATAGGTGAAGGTGAGTTAATACCCGCATGCACATGGGACAACTATTGCTATCAATTAAGTAATCCGGTATACCCAACATCTTTATATGAAAGCATCATCATTCTGACTCTTTTTTATATTCTGTGGAAACTTCGTCTAAGAATAAAAATGGTAGGAAGAATCACTTCTATCTACTTAATGATGATTTCAATTGAACGTTTTTTTATGGAGTTCATAAAAATCAACAAGCACTACGAAGTAATCGGATTGAGTTTTTCTCAAGCACAATTGACGTCCATTGGAATATTTATTGTTGGACTAACATTATATTTTTATGCCCCCTCATTGAAAGCCAATAATGAAAAAAGTTAATTACCACTTCAATCGTATAAACCTTGGACGATATAATTGAGGTTCTTTCAATAGTTCCTTGTCAAAATCAAATGCGTTTACATTATAACTAATAATCAACTCCCCATCTGCAGAAATACTTGGATGGGCCTTTGCATTATAGGCAAATTGATTTTTATTTGTGGCCCCAATTGGACAGGTATAAATATCGATTACATCACTGAAAGGACCATATGGAGTGTCTCCGATACGCATACCAATTTTAGGACTTAACCCACCCCGCTGAAATATCATAACATATTTACCATCCTTACGCTGAGAAACACTCATTTCATCAGAAACGCCATCACATATAGGCGCAGCATCTAACATGTTGCTAGTCCAAGAAGACCCATTCCAAAATGTCCACTTACCAAAATCCAAAAACTGCTCCATCGTTACACGCGCTACAAGTAGCTTCTTCTGTTTCCCCTTAATACCATACACATAAACATAATTATCATAATTAGACAACCCGGCTTTTTTTGTGGAAACAAAAATTGCCGATCCGAAAGAACCATTATCTCCATCAGCTGCATTGATAAAGCTGAAAGGTGTTTCAATTTGTTTTTGGTTGGCAAATGGAGGCTTACTTCCCTTAGGCAAAATAATCAAGTTTGTTTTAGTCAGCGTAAACGACCAGTCGTTAGTTGACTCTACGTTAAACATTTTGTACCCAAAAATGTAGGTCTCACCCGTTAAATAATTAAACAATCCATCTCCTAGCCAATAATAATCATTCGGAATGGCCGATGGGGTTGATGGAATAAACATCGTTTCCGGAGTACCATTCGAAGTACTATCCCAATAAAATTTTATTTTTTCTTCCTTGGGCGCAGAGCCATTCAACATAGCAACTGCATTATGCACCATCTTATTATTTCCTTGTGTTCTTCCTAAAACTGCATCGCCAATCATACTGTCACTAAACAAAACCAATTGGTCAACTGATGTTGAATGATGCTGATTCCTTTTCCCATCCATAGGAATAAAGAAAATACCATCTCCTCCAAACCAACCTCTTTCTCTATGAAAAAGATTGGTCCAATCGTTTGCTTCTTCTACAGTAAAATGAGGAACTTCATTGGTGCCAGCTACTGATGAAGCAGGCTTTTGCGCTATCGCACACGAAACGATATTCATCAAGAATACAAAAAACAAATAAGAAGCGCTGTTTCGTAAAAGACTAGTAAGCTTTAAACCATGTTTTGTTCGCATATACTTATTATTAAGATCGAAAACTAGAAAGGATATCTATTTTTTAAAGTCAAATTTCTTATTATGTGTTTTCATTGTCAAACTATCTGTCCTAAATGGAAGAGCAGGCAATCCCTCTTGATTGGTTAAATCCAATGTGCCAGGATTATTAGCCCAAGCATACCTCACAGCAACAGGAGACTTCACATCACGAGAATAAACTACCACTTCGTTATTTCGAATGTATGCATTGGCATAATGAAATACACTATCAGCTCCTGCAATAGAGAAACCTCGCACATAACCATATTTATCATTCGTTTTGATAAGGCTTTTTGTTGCTTTGAAATGGATGATGATGTTATCCCCTTCTTGGGACATATGGTCATATGTAGGACCAAGGTCAATGCTATCTGCATGGTAGGAAACCTTTAAGGCAGCTAATGCTAATCGATTTCCAACATCCAATTTATTTTTGGGATGGATGTCATAAGCTTCTCCCAAATCAATAGCTGATGCCATACCTGTATTAGCTAGACTTAATGCAGCTGCTTGAGATTCCCTCAATTCAGCCCAATCGCTTTCTTCTGGCTTTTTATCTTCCCCATAATAATTAGCCAATTGCACAAAGAAGAATGGAAAATCACCCTGATTAAACTGTTTACGCCAATCAGTAATGAAAGCAGGAAATAACGTTCTATACTCTTCTGCCCTACTTGCATTGCTTTCTCCTTGATACCAGATAGCTCCTTTTATAGAAAGCTGAGTTATTGGAGCAATGCAGCCATTGAATAATATAGAAGGAGAATTAAAGAGGTCTGAGTTTACGATATCAGGTCGCTTGAATTTCGCTGGATCAATCTTCTTACCCAATTTATAATTCCATTTACCTGCCCACTCCGGGTGCCAAAACTGCGAGTAAATGCCACCCTTTCCACCAGCATCAAATACCCTAATTACGATCACATTTCCTTTCTCTTTTAGCAAAGAATCCGGAACGATATAGTTGCTATAATTTACGTTGCCAAAGGTTTCACCAACTTGGTGTCCATTTACCCAAGTAGTATTGTAATCATCTACTTGTCCAATCCCTACATAGTAACCCTTATGATCATATGATGCAGGCAAATCAAATGTTCTTCTAAACCAAACAGATCCATCATATTCACCAATTCCTTTCTCTTCCCAATATCCAGGCGTCTCAATCGTGTTCCAATCTGAAATATCTGTTTCAGGGAGATACCATTTTTTATCAAGGCCAGGATCACCTTTTAAATAATAAGCTTTCTGCCAACTTGCTTTATTTTTTTCAAAATCTGATGTCAAGGTCGCGAAGCTTTTTTTAGGGGCTAAATACTGTTGATGATAATCATCAAACTGAGAGAATGCTTTTATAGCATCCGGACTCATCCATGTTTCAACAGCTGTTGCACCTAAGTTATCACTGATAAGTCCGATTGGTACATTGGTTTTTTCATGAAGAGCACGTCCAAAGTAATAGGCCACAGCTGAAAATCGTTGTATCGTAGCAACAGAAGCCACTTTCCACTCTCCGCCGTTCAACGTATCCCTCGGAACATAATCTGTATTCACATAGGCAGTAAAAATCCGAATCTGAGGTAGGTTATTTCTAACCGAATCTTTTTCTTTAGGCATTGATTCATCAACGGCAAACTGCATATTGCTTTGTCCACCACATACCCAAACATCCCCAAATAAAATATTATTTAGTGTAATGGTGTTGTTCCCAACAATAGAGATTTGATAGGGTCCGCCAGCAGCATGACGAGCAAGCAACACTTTCCATTTGCCATCCTGTCCTGCAACTGTAGCATACACCTGATTATCAAAATGAACAGCCACCTTCTCTCCTACTTCAGCATATCCCCATATAGCACAATCTTTATCGCGCTGAAGAACCATATTAGGTTGAAATATATTCGACAAATGCACGTTTGCAAAACTAGACGAGCTAATTAGCAGCATAACACTTAAAAACAACCTACTTCTATTCATGGCATATATTTTAAACAATCTAAAACCCAATTCAGACAAACAAAAACTAACTGCGCTTCTTCCAACTGGCTTCAATGTCTTCCAACGTTTTTTGTCTAGTCTCAGGTATAAATTTCCAAGTAAAGTACAACAAGATTAAGGTGTTCACCATAAATATAGAGAAGGTTGGAGCACCGCCAAAGTTTTTAAGCATGATTGGTGTCAGTTGTGTAATCAGTACGACCCCTATCCATAATACTACCGTTGCAAATGACATGGCAATACCTCTTGTTTTGGTTGGAAATATTTCTGAAATAATTACCCATGGAATTGGACCAAGTGAAGAAGCAAAAGATGCGATGTAACATAAAATGAAAACCAACAATAACGGACCATTAGCAAGATCAAAATGATAACATATAGCAATGGCTGTCAATGAAAATGCCATGCCAATTAATCCTCCGATTAATAACTTTTTTCTCCCTACTTGATCAATCAACCAAATAGCAACAAATGTAAACAACGTATTTACTAAACCGATAACAACTGTCTGCATCAATGCAGACTCAGCTCCAAATCCTGCAGTTTTAAAAATCTCTGGAGCATAATAGATTATAGCGTTGATACCTGTTATTTGAGAAAACATAGCCAATACGATTCCAATAATCATAGCCATCCTAATACCTGGTTTAAACAACTCACCAAGCGTTCCATTTTCACTCGTTAAAGAATTTTCAATTTCAGCTAAAATTTCTTTTGCCTTTTCAACCCCATTAACTTTCGTTAAAATTTCTAACCCTTCATCAGACTTTTTATTTTTAATTAACCATCTTGGACTTTCAGGAACAAAAAATAATAAAATAAAAAATAGGAATGCCGGTATCATACCCGATGCCAACATATACCTCCATCCGTATTCAACATTCCATGCCTGATCCCCGTAATTTGAAATCTTTAGGTTTACAAAGTATATTAAGTTTATACCGATTACAATAGCTAGTTGATAAAGGCTAACTAATGTTCCCCTGTTTTTTGCAGGAGCAATTTCTGAAATAAACATCGGGGAAGCGACAGTAGAAATACCAACGCCAAGTCCACCTAAAAATCGAAACAACATAAATGAATAAACCTCTGGCGCAAGCGCTGAACCAACTGAGGAAATAAGATACAAGACACCAACCCAGAGCAAGGTTGTTTTTCTTCCAAAGACCTCTGCGGGCC
>CAJBBV010000033.1 GCA_903951405.1 uncultured bacterium | reverse complement strand
CTAGAGGACTGCTGATTTAATTTTTCATCGGAATACCTTTCTATAAATTCTTTATAGTCTCCTACTCTTTCTTCAGTTGAACGCTTAGAGGGAAGTTCGCGCGTAAATTCTAAAAATCCTGTTGGTTTGCCCATATATTATTTACCTCCAAAGTGGAGTTTTTTTAATGTAAAAAAATAGTAATCCTGCATCAAAAAATAAATCTTACTTCTTTAGTTCCTTCTTTACTATTCCAGATTGCTTTTGTAAAACCTTTTTATAATCCTTAGGGAATACTTTAACAAAGTTCTTCAATTGATTTTCAAAATCTTCCATCACAAATTTTGCTACGGTACTTTGCGTAAGTTTATAATGATCGCTGATCATTGTAAATAATTCATCTTTATCTGATTCGGATACTGGATCCAAATCGACCATTTCTAAATTGCATTGCAATGGAAACTCTCCCTTCACATCATAAACATACGCAATACCTCCACTCATACCAGCAGCAAAATTTCTTCCAGTTGCTCCCAATACAACCACTCTTCCTCCAGTCATGTATTCGCATCCATGGTCACCCACTCCCTCCACAACCGCTGTAGCTCCTGAGTTACGAACTGCAAATCGCTCTCCAGCCTTTCCTCTGATATAAGATTCACCCGAGGTTGCTCCATAAAAAGCAACATTACCAATAATAATATTTTCTTCTGGAATGAAACTAGATTTAGCAGACGGATACACAATTAATTTAGCCCCACTTAATCCTTTACCAAAGTAATCATTCGCATCTCCTTCCAATTCTAGCGTAACACCTTTTGTGTTGAATGCGCCAAAACTTTGACCGGCAGTACCTGTAAATTTAAAATGAATCGTATCATCAGGCAGACCTGCTGATTGATATTTTTTTGAAATTTCATTAGATAAAATAGTACCTGTTGTTCTATCTATACTCTTAATAGGGAAAGAAGCGGATACTTTTTTCTGATGTTCCAAGGCTGGTTGAGCGGCTTCTAACAATTTCCAGTCCAACACTTTTTCTAATTCATGATCTTGCTGCTCATTGTTATAAACGACTGTATACTGGGAAGCTGGCTCCTTATATAAAACGGGTGACAAATCTAACTTACCATATTTCCAATGATCAATACCTTCTCTCATTTCTAAACAATCCACTTGACCAACCATTTCATTGATGGTACGAAAGCCCAATTGAGCCATGATTTCCCTGAGTTCTTCCGTTAAAAATTTAAACAAATTCACCACATGATCGGCATCACCAGTAAAACGCTCACGCAATTGTTTATCCTGCGTAGCCACGCCCACTGGACAAGTATTTAGATGACATTTACGCATCATGATACATCCTTCTGTAACCAACGCAGCCGTTGCTACTCCCCATTCTTCAGCTCCTAATAAAGTTGCAATGGCAATATCCTTTCCTGTCTTTAACTGACCGTCTGTTTGTAAGATTACCCTACTACGTAATTTATTTTTAACTAATGTTTGATGAGCTTCAGCCAAGCCTAACTCCCATGGTAACCCAGCATGCTTAATTGAACTTACCGGTGATGCACCAGTACCTCCATCAAAACCAGCAATTAATACCACATCAGCCTTTGCCTTTGTTACACCGGCAGCAATCGTACCTACCCCTGCCTTTGATACTAATTTTACATTGATTCTTGCAGCTCTGTTAGCATTTTTCAAATCAAAAATTAACTGAGCCAAATCTTCAATAGAATAAATATCATGATGAGGCGGTGGCGAAATTAATCCTACACCAGGTGTTGCATGACGAACCTTGCCTATCCAATCATCTACTTTATGTCCTGGTAATTGTCCACCTTCACCTGGCTTTGCACCTTGCGCCATTTTAATTTGTAATTCATCCGCCTGCGTCAAATAATTACTGGTTACACCAAATCTTGCCGAAGCTACTTGCTTAATTGAACTCCGCATAGAGTCGCCATTAGGCATCGTTTCAAAACGAATTTCATCCTCTCCTCCTTCGCCTGTATTACTTTTTCCACCAATACGGTTCATGGCTATTGCCAATGTACTATGGGCCTCATGAGATATAGAACCAAAACTCATAGCTCCTGTTGCAAATCTTTTCCAGATTGCTTCTGCAGGTTCTACTTCATCAATTGAGATAGCAGTTCTTTGTGTTTTAAATTGAAATAGACTTCTTAAAGTACAAGCTCTTTCTCCCTGATCATTGACCAGTTTGGAATATTTTTTAAATGATCCATAATCATTCATTCTTGTTGAATATTGCAACAAATGAATAGTTTGTGGATTAAATAAATGAAACTCACCCTTACGTTTCCATTGATACAGTCCACCTACCGGAAGACGATCAACAGGTATATGTTTTTTAGGAAATGCAAAAGCATGTTTTGCTAGAGTTTCCTTTGCTATTTCATCCAATCCCAATCCTTCAATACGAGAAATAGAACCGGTAAAATATCTATCCACCACTGTTTGATTCAAACCAAGAATTTCAAAAATTTGTGCACCTTGATAAGATTGTAATGTAGAAATTCCCATTTTTGAAAACACCTTCAACAACCCATCGTTAACAGCTTTTGTATAATTCTTTTTTAGTTGTTCAACTTCTAAATCTGTTTGTATTCTTCCGCTCAATTTCATATCGCGGATACTTGATAATGCCATATATGGATTAATAGCCGTAGCACCATATCCTAACAAACAAGCAAAATGATGAACCTCCCAAACACTTCCCGACTCTACAACCAAACCTACACTTCCTCTTAAACCCTTGCGAATTAAGTGATGATGAACGGCTGCGGTTGCTAATAAAGAAGGAATCGGAGCATGATCAGAATCTATCGAACGATCCGTTAAAATTAATACTTCAAAACCATCTTCGGCAGCATCTACTGCATACCTACAAAGTCTATCTAATGCCTTTTTTAGCGAGTCAGGTTTTCCATCTGCACGGAAATACATTTGAAGCGTTTTTGCCTGGAAGATACCAGTATCGATACTCCTAATTTTTTCAAGTTCAAAATTAGAAAGAACTGGATGTCTCAATGCAACGGTATGACAACTCAAAGGATCTTCTTCCAATAAATTTCCATTATTACCAACAAATGATGCCAATGACATCACTAGTTTTTCCCGAATAGGATCAATCGGAGGATTAGTAACCTGGGCAAATAATTGTTTAAAATAAGAACTTAAATGCTGCGGTTCGTCACTGAGCACTGCTAATGGAACATCGGTACCCATTGATCCTATGGGCTCTTTACCTTCCAATGCCATTGGAGCTATTATTTCATCTAAATCTTCTGTTGAATAACCAAATACTTTTTGATATTTGAATACTTGATCACTTTCCAAATGAGTATACATTACTCTTGGCTCTGGTAATTCTTCTAAACGAATTTTATATTTATTCAACCAATCGCCGTAAGGCTTTTGTGAACAAATGGTACTTTTCAATTCATCATCACTAATAATTCTTCCCTGCTCCATATCCACCACAAACATTTTTCCTGGTTGTAATCTTCCATTCTCTTTTACCAAAGAAGGATCTATTGGCAAAGCGCCTGTTTCAGATGCCATGATTACCCTACCATCGGTGGTAACACAATAACGAGAAGGTCTAAGTCCATTTCTATCTAGGGTTGCTCCAATAATTTTACCATCTGTAAATGAAATGGAAGCCGGACCATCCCAAGGTTCCATCATAGAAGCATGGTATTCATAGAAAGCTTTTTTAATAGGATCCATTCTATCATCGCCATCCCATGCCTCTGGAATCAACATCATCATTACATGCGGTAATGATCTACCCGTAAGCGTGAGTAATTCAATCATGTTATCTAAACAAGCAGAATCTGATTGAACACCATTAATTACTGGCAACAACATCTCCATTTCTTCCTTACTAAAAAAAGTAGATAAGAAACCATTCTCACTTGCTTTGAGCCAATTTAAATTTCCTTGCAAGGTATTAATCTCCCCATTGTGGGCGATGTAACGAAATGGCTGAGCCAATCGCCAGGAAGGGAATGTATTAGTTGCAAAACGAGAGTGAACCAAACCAAATGCAGAAACAACTCTTTTATTATTTAAATCGGGGAAATAATTCCTAACCTGGCTACTTGTCAACTGACCTTTATACACCACAGTCTTGTAAGATAAAGAAGCAATATAAAAACCAATTTCATCCTTACGAACCGTACTATCAATTGTATGACTCGCGTATTTACGCAACACAAATAACTTCCTTTCAAAATCCATTGGATTGATAATGTAATCTGGACAAGCAATAAAAACTTGTTCCATTACTGGTTCAACAGACAAAGCAGTTGGGCCAATATCAAATGTATTTACCGGTACACTTCTATAGGTAATAATTTCTAGTCCTAATTTTTCTGCAGCACGATTAAAAATATCCCTACACTCTTCTCTTAGTTTAAGATCCTTAGGAAAGAATAGTACACCAACAGCATATTTTCCGAAGGAAGGTAAATGCACTCCCAATTTTACGCATTCATCAAAGAAAAATTCATGAGGTATTTGAATGAAAATACCAGCACCGTCTCCAGTATTGGTTTCACATCCACAGGCACCCCTATGTTCCATATTTTCCAAAATGG
>CAJBBV010000032.1 GCA_903951405.1 uncultured bacterium | reverse complement strand
GGTCGTATGTACCGCTGGTGTATCGGTTGTTCCGCCAGGAGCAGTGCCGAGTAGCTACGTACAGACAGGATAAACGCTGAAAGCATCTAAGCGTGAAACCTTCCTCAAGATGAGTTTCCTTTTAAGGGTCGTCAGAGACTATGACGTTGATAGGCTATAGGTGTAAAACTGGTAACAGTAAAGCCGAGTAGTACTAATTGCCCGTACGCTTTAATTTTTTTTAATTACTTTGTTTACAACTCCCAATATGACATTATTGTTCCTGCTAATACCAGGATATCTTCTTATGGTGCTTATGCCGAGGGTGTTCACCTCTTCCCATACCGAACAGAGCAGTTAAGCCCCTCATGGCCGATGGTACTGGGATTCGTCCCGGGAGAGTAGGTAGGTGCCATATTTATTGAGCCCTGATCGAAAGATCAGGGCTTTTTTTTGCCCAAAAATTAATGTGTGATCTTTCTTAGTTTGTTAAATGAGAAGAAAAGTTTTTTCAGCTTACATTTATATCATGTCTAACAAAAGAATCATTTTTCTTTTTATTCTCGTCCTTGTTTCCTCTTCAGGTTTTGTTCATTTAATCAACTCGCATCCGCCAAAATCATTATTTATTATCACAGGACAGGCACAAGGAACTACCTATTCCATCAAATACATCAATACATCAGCCATCATTGAAAAGCATTCAATTGATATTTTATTATCCGACATTGATCAATCCCTTTCTCTCTATCAGCCTAATTCTTTGATATCTCATTTTAATCAAGCCAAACGAGGTGTAAAAGCTGATCATCATCTTATGCGTGTAGTACGCACTTCTCTATTGATCAGTGCAACCACCCAAGGATGTTTTGATATTACGTCAAAACCAATTTCACTGTTATGGGGTTTCAACGCCTCCGTTCCCCAATCAATACCTTCTAAAGACTTAGTCCATAAAACACTCCTGGCCGTGGGTTCCCATCATTTGAGTTGGCGCTTGGATAGTTTGATCAAAGACAATCCTGCTACCAAGATTGATTGTGACGGTATCGCACAGGGCTATACGGTAGACCAACTTGCATTGTTTTTACGAAACAAGGGCATTACTGATTTTATGGTTGAATTGGGTGGGGAAGTATATACCTCCGGTAAAAATTTAGTTGGGAATGATTGGATCATTGGCATTGAGGGTTCTGAACTATACTCAGGTGATGAACATTTTATCTCAAAAAAGGTCAGTCTGTCAAACATGGCTGTAACTACTTCAGGCAGCATGAAAAAATTCCGAAAATTAGGAAACCGCTATTGGAGCCATGTTGTTGATCCTAGAACTGGTTTGCCTGTTGACAATAAGATTGTATCTGTAACCGTTATTGCAAAAGATGCCATGACTGCAGATGCCTATGATAATGGTTTTATGGTCTTGGGCATCAACTCCTCTCTTTCTCTTGCCAATCAAATTAAGGACTTGGGTATTTATATTTTATATGTAAAGCCCGATGGTTCATTCTCGGATACGTCCAATGCTTATTTTAAAAGATTTCTATTCTATCAATGATTGCTGGTTTCTCAAAGCAATCGATACCGATCCCTGTTGTATATGTCAGGCCTAAAATTAAGTTTTCCATTTTCATCAATAAATGCGGTGAAATAGACAATGTATACATTCGTTTTTTCT
>CAJBBV010000031.1 GCA_903951405.1 uncultured bacterium | reverse complement strand
GATATGATCTGATCCTGAATACATTCCAAAATCTTCACCAATCATTACGGCTGGGACCTCTTTTACGGCTGATGCTCCAATGTGCTGAACAATACTCTTCTTCAATTTTTCTCCCATTACTGGATCATTATACACTGCTGGTATAGTCATGTCTAACAAATCATACTTAGGTAGCTTGTCATCTGTCAGGCCCGCGGCACGTGCAAGGTTATCTCCAATGGTTTTGATGCGATTTAAAATTATTGCTCTCGCCTTTTGATCAAATGAACGTATTGTAAGCTTCAGTTCAACTTGGTTAGGAATTACATTTCCAATCTCCCCGCCATTAATAGCCCCTACTGTAATCACTGCTGGATCATTAGAGGAAAGATTTCTACTAACAATACTTTGTAGTTCAGTTATAAAGTTGGCTGCCAATAAAATTGGATCAATAGTTTTATGGGGTGCCGCGCCATGCCCCCCTTTACCATACAACGTAATATTCATCATATCCACACCAGCCATTGCGTAGTTATTACAAAAGCCAGCGGTACCTGCCTCTAGTTCAGAATTATCATGTATTGCAAAAAGGAAATCTGATTTAGGCAATTTGCTATATTGATTAGATGATAAAACCCTTTTTGCACCTTGAGCAATTTCCTCAGCAGACTGTGCAAGAAAAATTATCGTACCACTCCAGCTCTTTCTGTTTTGGCTAAGGATCGCAGCAGCTGAAAGCCATGTAGCCATATGAAAGTCATGTCCACATGCATGCATGACTGAAACGGATTTCCCATTTTGTTGAACAAGTTGAGTACTAGCATAAGGCAGACCAGTCGACTCTTTTACTGGAAGACCATCCATATCTGTTCTAAATAAGACGACAGGACCATTCCCGTTTTTCAACACAGCTGCAAAACTGTGTAATCCTAAGGAGTCTATAATAGTGTATCCAAAATCAGAAACAATCTCTTTAAGATAGGTTGAAGTCCTCTGTTCTTGAGAGCTCAACTCAGGATTGGCATGAAGGTATTTATACCAATCAAAACATTTTTCAGTGTTGTTTTTGAGCCATTCAGATGAAGGACTTTTAATTGACTGCGCTTTTGATGCAATAACTAAAAGCGTTAAAGAGTATACTAATACTTGTTTTATATAATTCATAGTTGAAGATTCGGTTGACTAAATTATTGTTATACGCAAGGTAATTCAATAGACCTATACATTATTAGAAACCAGCACGTTTTACTGAAAGAGGGTGATTGCGAACACCTGTTGAAAAAACGATAAACACACAGTCAACTTTCCCTTTGTTTGTTCCATTATGCCATGTTCCAATTACTTCAGCATAGGCCGATCCTGCTTTCATTAAAAAAGGAGGGTATCCTTTCCGCTCTACAGTCAACTCCCCTTGTATCAAATAACCATACAATGGATAATCATGCATATGCCAATCTGTTGAAGCACCCGGGGGTACAATAACTTTAGCCAATGTTGTTTCAGTAGAATCACCACTGGGATAAACTAGTTTTTGTCCTCCGTAACTTGTGTCGGTCTTTAATAGTGGCTCTATGACTATTTTATTATTAGATTGACTATATCCTACTATAGAAAGGAAGGTGAATAACATGTTAGCTAATGCCTTTTTCATGAAATAGTTTTTGAAAATATTAAATGCGGTGAATGAATATTAAAATTAATTTACACATATCGTTTCATCATTATATCCGTCTGTTCATCGTCGCCCAATATAAATAAGTGCTTGTCAAATTCAACAAACCCATTTTTTTTATAAAACTTAATCGCCTTCTGATTTTCCTCCCAAACGCCTAGCCATATATAATCATACTTTCCCTGCAAGGCAATGTCAACAGCATAATCATAGAGAAGCTGACCAATTTTTTTTCCTTGAAATGCTGCCAACACATAAATACGCTCAATTTCAAGTCCCTTATCATCCTTCAACTCAGTCTGTGCTGTTCCTTCATTTACTTTTAAAT
>CAJBBV010000030.1 GCA_903951405.1 uncultured bacterium | reverse complement strand
TGTGACTATTCTTCTGGAAGATGAAATTGATATTTCACGTGGTGACATGATTATCAAGTCAGATGATGCTATAGAGCCTACAAAAAATATTAATGCGATGGTGTGTTGGCTATCTGAGACACCTATGGCTTCATCGAGAACTTATTTAATTCGTCATACCTCTCGAGAATCCAAAGCGAAATTAGATAAAATCGATTTTAAAGTGAATATCGAAACACTGGCTCACGAAGCTATTTCAAATTTAAGTATGAATGATATTGCTCAAGTGGCATTTAAATTGGCGCAACCTATTATGGCCGACCCCTACCAAAATAATAGATCCACAGGGTCTTTTATCATTATTGATGAATCCACTTACCATACGGTAGGTGCCGGCATGATTGCATAATTATTGGATCAAGAAAAAAAATAGATTAAAATAACAATATTGAAGAGATAAAAGGACAGATATGACTTACGTGGTAACCGAAAATTGTATTAAATGTAAATATACCGACTGTGTGGACGTTTGCCCTGTCGATTGTTTTGTTGAAGGTCCTAATTTCTTAGCTATTAACCCAGATGAATGTATTGACTGCACATTATGTGTGGCTGAATGTCCTGCTGAAGCTATATTTGCAGAAGATGATGTGCCAGCAGATCAGCAAGATTTTATCAAGATCAATGCAGATATGTCTAAAATTTGGCCTGTGATTTCTTCAAGAAAAGAACCGCTTCCTGATGCAGATTCTTTTAACGGAAAACCAAATAAAAGAAGTTTATTGGATAATTAACTTAGTGATTTTGTTTGAGAAATTACTAAAATACTAATAATAAAATATCCAAACATACCAATAGACAAGCCAAGAGGTGAAAACCAAAGAATAGGAACTATCAGACCTGCCGATACTGTTGAAAGCAGCATTTGAATGAAAGCTTGTCCTGAGGAAGCTGTGCCCCGTATCTTTTCAAAACGATCAAGCGCTGCAATCGATAGTACTGGCATTACAAAAGACATTCCTATGTTATAAAGAGCCACGAAACCAATGTTAATTAATAGGTTCGTTTCAAAGAAAGTACAAAAAAGTACATTAAGAGAAGCTATAAGGCCCATCCAAATGTAGGCAATTTGAATTGTATTTTTATGAGATAAATTTCCAGCTGCTTTTTTTGATAAGTAAGAGCCAAAAATCATGCCTGACACAGTGGGTATAAATAAATACGCGAATTGTGTCGAACTCAAGCCTAAGTGGTCAACAATAAATATCGGGCTTGATAAAACATACAAAAAGAATCCTGAAAAATTTGCGCCTAGTGCAATGACAAGCAGCAAAAATTCTTTATCTGAAAAAATAGTTTTATATCGATGTGTGACTGCTGAGAAAGAAAAGGAAACGCGTTTTGATTGAGGCATTGTTTCAGGAAGATATTTAATTGCGGCAATTAATGAAATGGTCGCATAGATTGCCAAGAATATAAAAATACTATGCCAATGAATACCTAACAAAAGACCGCCAATCATAGGCGCTACTGCAGGTGCAATACCAAATAACATTTGTATAGTCGCCATGACACGTTGCGCTTCTGGGCCCTCAAATAAATCACGCACCATAGCCCGTGCAACCACATTACCTGCTCCCCCACCTATGCCTTGCAAAATTCGACCC
>CAJBBV010000029.1 GCA_903951405.1 uncultured bacterium | reverse complement strand
TCTATATATTCTTCCGCAGATAATTCGGCAAAAGTCAGGTCAAATGGAACAATAACTAAGTGGTCAATTCCTTTTTTTTGAAAAAGAGCTATCCTTTCATCTATGGAGGTTAACAAAGAAGGAGCCTCCCCAGCTCGAATAATCTTACGCGGATGAGGATGGAAGGTAATTACAATTGAAACCCCCTCGTGTTTGCTACCTTCCTGGATCAGTTGATCTAGGATAGCATGATGTCCAGAATGTATTCCGTCAAATGTACCGATCGTGATGACTGAATTGGTAAAAAGGGGTAATTTATCAATGTCGTAATGTACCTGCATATGAAACGCGAAATTACTTCAAAAAATAGGAATGAACATAGTGTTGACAAGAACTCCTTTTTTATTCTTGCCATGTCCACCTTCTAAAGTAAATTTGTGTACTCTATTTTTTACCATGAGTCTATACAACAAACGAGGTGTCTCCGCCCAAAAGGAAGAAGTTCATGCTGCCATTCAAGGATTGGATCAAGGTATCTACCCCAATGCATTCTGTAAAATTTACCCTGATTACATTGCAGGCGATGATGATTTTGTCAATGTGATGCATGCCGACGGAGCAGGAACGAAGAGTATATTGGCTTATTTATATTGGAAAGAGACAGGTGATATTTCTGTATGGAGAGGAATCGCTCAAGATGCCGTTGTGATGAATTTGGATGATTTGCTTTGTATTGGAATTTATGATAACATCATCTTTAACTCCACCATCGATCGAAATAAAGGGCTTATTCCCGGTAATGTCTTAAAAGAAATTATCAACGGTACAAGTGAATTGTTTGATTCACTGTCTAAGATGGGAGTAAGGATAGCCTATTTAGGGGGAGAAACAGCTGATGTAGGTGATGTTGTGCGCACTGTAGCAGTTAATGGCACCATGACGGCGAGATGGCCTAAAAACAGGTTGATTACAAATGATAAAATAGCTGCTGGGGATGTAATCGTTGGACTAGCTAGTTATGGACAATCCGTTTATGAATCTGAATACAACAGTGGTATTGGTAGTAATGGATTGACTAGTGCAAGGCATGATATGTTTTCAAATCAGTATGCTAATTCATATCCAGAATCGTTTGATCCAGCTTTGTCATCTGAAGTAGTATACCTCGGAAAACACACATTAACTGAGGAGATTCCCGGTTTAGGCTCTGCTGTTAATGCAGGTAAATTGGTGCTCAGTCCCACTAGAACGTTTGCCCCAGTCATTAAAGATATTCTCGAACAAGATTTTAATGCGGTACATGGATTAATACATTGTAGTGGTGGTGGACAAACAAAATGCCTTAAGTATTTGCCTTCACCGATGAAGGTGGTGAAAGATTCCTTGTTCGACATTCCTCCTGTGTTTAAATTAATACAAGAAGCCAGTAAGTCGGATGATAGAGAAATGCTTCAGGTATTTAATATGGGATGTAGAATGGAAATTTATACATCTTCTGATAAAGCCAATAATATGATTGCGGTGGCAACAAAATATGGTATTGAGGCTAAAATTATTGGTCATGTAGATGAGTCTGCAACTAAATTGTTGGATATTCACCTCAATGGGTCTGTACATAGTTTTAGTTAAATCAGTTCATCATTTTCTTACCTAATTTGTAACTTCATATAGAAAATAGTTAACATGAGCGAAGCAGTATTAGATATTAGGCAGGCTGATATATACCAGGGAGAATCGCTAATCTTATCTGACGTGAACATACAAATTCATAAAAGTGAATTTGTTTATTTAGTGGGTAAGACAGGTTCGGGGAAATCGAGTTTGCTCAAAACATTATACGGTGAATTACCATTGAAAACAGGTGAAGCTAAGGTTGCTGGATTCGATTTGAAAGAAGTTACCTGGAAAACAGTTCCGTATTTAAGACGAAACATTGGTATTGTATTTCAAGATTTTCAATTGCTTACGGATAGGAATGTGCATGACAATTTAAAGTTTGTATTGAATGCTACAGGGTGGACTAATGAAAGAGAGATAGAAGATAAAATTCAGGAAGTACTTCGAAAGGTCGGACTATCTACCAAAGGGTTCAAATTCCCGTATGAATTATCTGGAGGTGAACAACAGCGTATCGATATTGCAAGAGCTTTACTAAACTCTCCAAAATTACTACTTGCTGATGAACCAACGGGTAACCTTGATCCAGAAACCACTGAAGAAATAATGCAATTGTTATTTCAAATTGGTCAAGAGTTTGGTACTGCTATTGTGATGGCCACGCATGATTATATGGTGATAAAAAAATACCCTGCGCGAATGATTAAAACAGAAGGTGGAAAAGTATTGGATAATGCTAGTATAGTAATTTAAGTAGCTTCGACGCATTTTTTTTGTCGTCAAATTCTTCTCTAGTCACTCGCTCTCTACTCTCAATATCGCTGTTTGTAAATGGCAAATCAAATAAAGCTGTTATCTTCTTTTTGAATTCTGTAGCTGTATACGCAGTATGACAAATGCTCTGTAATCCTTTATTAGCAGGGTGTTCACGTTTAATTAAAATGTGTCGACCAAGTTGTGAGGAAAGGATCAGGTCGTTGTTCTCTTCACTTAATTCATTTGTTGGAAGTATATGAATATGGGCTTTTTTGATTAGTTCAACCAATTCTTTATCGCTTGGATTTGAAACGATGCACGTATGCATTTTTTCATGTGCCAAATTTTCAATTTCTACAGATGGATTTTTCGCAACAATAACAAAAGGAAGTTCTATTTCGTTGAAGACTTCTTTTAGTAGCCACTGTGCAGTTAATTCAGTTGATGTATTAGAAAAATCGCCATGAAAAAAACAGTAATGACCATTACCCTCAATTCCCATTGGGGTAGACATCCCAATAAAATCAGGTAATATTTCATGAGCAATCTCATTAGCGTATGATGTGATTGTAGATTCATTCGCTGAATGAATTATGGCACATGTATACTTTCTAGATAATTCAATTTCGAATTTTTTATACCGAAGTTCTTTCAGTTTATACTTAATTTTATGTAATCCAATAGGGTGGATATGAAAGAGTTTTTTATACTTCTGATGTTTCCATGTTTGTAATCGTATTATAGTTTTACGGTCATTGAAATGTCCTCTTGATAAGAAATAGGTAGATTCTATACCGTGAAAAATAATCGGAAAATCATTCTCATTCAATCTTTCCAACAACGATTCATCTGATCGCGAACTAACGGAATCTGGCATGTCAAAACTGAAAGCGGTATGTCCTTTTTTCTGCTTGTAATAATAAATGCTTTCACATTCCAGTTGAAGCGAGTTTGAAAGATTACTTCTTTCAATAAAGAGGTGCAAGTGGATTTTAGTGCCTTCTGCATGAAGTGCTTTAATCAACCAGAATAAATCACTTCCACCCCGGTAGTCAAATGGACTTGGTTCAAGGTGACTGATTATATGGAGATTTTTTTGCAGAATGGGAGAGTTATGGTGAATTAAATGTAGTTACAATTAGAATACCCAGTTAAGCCAATCAGAGTATAATAGAAATCACTGCAAATTTGTTCAAATTTGCTCTTTTTTTAGACAACACCCTATTTCTAACTTAACTTCGGGTATAAACTGTATTATTAGTAATGGATTCTTCAACTGACCAAACTCCAAATTCAGCGCCATTTCGCCCGCGTTTTCTAGCCATACTTTGCTATCTCTCTATTTTTGGAAGTAGTTGGGTAATGATGCAGTCTATCGCAAGCCTTACTAATCCAGAACAGATTAGCATAGAATTCACTAAGAATCTAGAACAATTACAAGTACAATTTGAATCAGCCTTTCAAAAAGACCCCGCTGCAGGTGAGCAAGTGCAGAAACTGATAGCGAATGCCGCTTCAACGAATACAGCATCTAATATGCGTGATCATAGCTTTTTTTCCATGGTGTCCAATTTATTGACATTATTGGGTGCTATGCTCATGCTTAGGCTGAAGAAAAATGGGTTTAGGCTATATCTTTTAGGAACCCTAATTGGAATAATTGCCCCATTGTTGGTCTTTGGTTCGGGTAATTTAATGGGACTAGCCTTTGCTATTTATGGTGGCATTTTCGGCATTCTCTTTGTTCTGTTGTATTCCTTTAAACTGAAATATATGGAATAGCTATACAGAATGTGCATTTCTTTGTTATTTTAGAATAAAAGCATACCTTCGCAGCCAAATTTTCGACGTAGAATTATAGATGAATCAAAAAAAATAGAGATGTCAAGCGTAACCAAAGAAAAAAAGTCTTCCATTATTGCCGAATACGGTGGCAATTCAAAAAATACCGGTTCAATTGAAGGTCAAATTGCATTGCTTACTGAAGAAATCAATGAGATTTCTAAGCACTTGAGGATCAACAAGAAAGATTTCTCAACCCAAAGAGGTTTGATGAGAAAAGTAGGACAGCGTAAGAGGCTTCTAACTTATTTAAGCAAGCATAACCTTCTCGGCTACCGTGCTTTGTTAGAGAAGCTCGGCTTAAGAAAATAAAAATATTTACTGAACAGTTCTATTCCCAGCTTATGTTGGGAATAGTGCTTTTTGGAACATCCCAAAACGTATAAAATGCTACAACAACCATTTCAAACCAGTTTTGATTTAGGAAATAACCGTATTGTAACAATTGAGACAGGTAGACTTGCTCGTCAGGCTGATGGTGCCGTTACTATAAGACAAGGAAATTGCATTTTGTTAGCAACAGTTTGTGCTAACAAAGAGCCTAAAGAAGGACAAGATTTCTTCCCCTTGTCGGTTGATTATCAAGAAAAATTCGCTTCTGCCGGTCGTATTCCAGGATCTTTTTTCAAACGTGAAGGAAGAATTACAGATTCTGAGATCCTAATAAGTCGCTTGATTGATAGGGCCCTAAGGCCTTTATTTCCAGAGGATTACCTATGCGATGTTCAAGTATTGATTTCATTAATATCATCTGATCCAGAAGTATTGCCTGATGCATTAGCATGTCTTGCCGCTTCAGCAGCATTGGCTGTTTCTAACATTCCAATTAAGGAAGTTATTTCTGAAGTGCGTGTAGCAAGGGTAGATGGGAAATTCATTGTAAATCCATATAGGGCTGAGTTAGCACTTGCCGACATGGATTTTATGATTGGTGCTACGTCTAAAAACCTCATGATGGTTGAGGGCGAATCTAAAGAATGTTCTGAAGAAGACTTCATAAAAGCCTTGGAACTTGCTCATGATTCCATCAGAGTTCAAATCATCGCTCAAGAACAGCTTCGCGAAAAAGTTGGTATTAAGGCAATGAGGGATTATCCAAAGCCACCATCTGACGAATCGATTCAACTAAAAGTAAATGAATTTGCTGAAGCAAAAGTATATGCCATTTCAAAAAGTGCTAGCAGCAAAGCCGATAGGTCAAAAGCATATGATGAGGTAAAGAAAGAAATAATGGAACTTCTTGGTGCTGAAGCAACACCAGAACAAAAGAAATTAGCTAAAAAATACTACGAAGACTTGAAGTGGGATGTAGTACGAAATATGATGTTGGATGACAGGATTCGTCTTGATGGTCGTCAATTAGATCAAGTGCGTCCACTCGAAATGGAAGTAGATATTCTTCCTTCACCACATGGGTCAGCTTTATTCACAAGAGGTGAAACACAATCACTTACAACGATTACCTTCGGTACTCCTTTAGATGAATTGCTCATCGAAAGTGCTGCCAAGTCTGATTATAGCAAGTTTATTTTACATTATAATTTCCCTGCATTCTCAACGGGTGAAGTAAAGCCAAATAGAGGACCAGGTAGAAGAGAAGTTGGGCATGGTAACCTAGCCCTTCGTTCATTGAAACAAATGATGCCTGGAAGTGATTATCCATATACGGTACGTGTTGTTTCTGATATCCTTGAATCAAATGGTTCATCATCTATGGCAACGGTATGTGCTGGATCACTCGCTCTCATGGATGCGGGAGTTCCTATTCCTAAGCACGTGAGTGGTGTTGCTATGGGACTAATCACTAGACCATCTGATGGTAAATATGCTATTTTAACGGATATCCTTGGCGATGAAGATCACCTTGGAGATATGGATTTTAAGGTAACCGGTACTCGCGACGGAATTTGTGGTATTCAAATGGATATCAAAATTGATGGCTTGAGTATGGAAACCATGCGTGAAGCACTTGGACAAGCTAAAAAAGGTCGTTTACATATACTTGATGCCATGTACAGTTGCTTCGACAAAGCGCGTAGTGAGGTTAAGCCACATGCGCCACGTATGGAGAAAATGTTTGTCGACAAAGAATTCATTGGTGCAATTATCGGCCCACAAGGAAAAATAATTCAAGAGATTCAGCGTGAAACTGGAGCCACAATCAATATTGAAGAAGTTGGTAATCAAGGTGAAGTGAGTGTATTCAGTCCTGCTAAAGAAGGCCTTGATAGAGCTGTAGCCTGGATCAGAGGAATTGTTTCAATGCCTGAAGTGGGAGAAGAATATGAGGCAAGAGTGAAATCAATTATGCCTTATGGAGCTTTTGTGGAATTCTTACCTGGAAAGCAAGGATTGCTTCACATCAGTGAGGTGAGCTGGAAACGTCTAGAAAACCTAGATGGCATTTTGAAGGAAGGTGATTCTGTTAAAGTGAAGCTGATTGGGTTAGATCCAAAAACAGGAAAATTCAAATTGAGTAGAAAAGCCCTCATGCCAAGACCAGACGGAAACGATGGTGGTGGTTCAGGGGAATCTAATAGTTAAAAAAATAGCCGGTAACCATACCGGCTTTTTTATGGTAGAATGTGTAGAAATTATCTTTCAATCATTATCTGACCAATCAAGGGATTTGCTGATCGCAAACCTGCCTGAATTGGGATTTCATGGTATGGAAGAAACCGAAGGAGGCCTGATTGCCTATGCTGATGTAAACGCATTCAACCATGCTGAATTTGAACAACTCTGCATAGAACATGAATTAGTATTCAACAAACAAATCGTGAAGCAGCAGAATTGGAATGCCTTATGGGAATCTAATTTCGATCCTGTATTTATTCCAGGGCAAGTGCATGTAAGGGCACATTTTCACCCCCCAGTAGAAGGGTTTACACATGAAATTCTCATTACACCTAAAATGAGTTTTGGAACAGGACACCATGCTACTACTCGCATGATGATGACCGCGATGTTAGACATCGATTTTACACATCAACATATTCTTGATTTTGGAACTGGTACTGGTATACTATCGATATTAGCGGAAAAATTAGGTGCCATTTCTATTCAAGCAATTGATAATGATACGTGGAGTATCGAAAATGTTCAGGAAAACCTGAATATGAATAATGCTACCTGTTGTGCTGTTTTCTTGGGTGAAACACTCAACGAATTGGAAGAGGCAGACATTATATTGGCAAACATTAACAAATCTGTATTGATTCAACATGTTTCATCCCTACATCAGCACCTACGCACACCTGGTAAATTGCTCATAAGTGGTTTATTACAAGAGGATTATGATGATATATCTCACTTATTTACACCACTGTTTGGGGAACCAATTAAGAGACTAGATGACTCGGGTTGGATTGCCTTGTTATTTGAAAAAAGACCTTCATAACCCCATACTCCACCATTTTAGTGATTTTTTCGTAAATTTGTGATTCACAAGATATTCACAATAATGAATGAGGTTATTCTGATCATATTAGCTTACATGTTGGGATCGATTCCAACATCGCTGATTATCAGCAAAACGCAGTTTAATATTGACATAAGAGATTATGGCAGTGGAAATGCCGGAGCAACAAATACCTTTCGGGTATTGGGTTCAAGATGGGGTAGTATAGTAATGGTTTTAGACATGCTTAAAGGCTTACTTGCTGTTAAGTTAGCGCTATTGCTTCCTTTTTATGTTGATAATGAATTTGCCAGAACAAATTTCCAAATAGGACTGGGATTAGCTGCTGTGCTTGGACATATATTTCCTCTTTGGGCAGAATTTCGTGGTGGCAAAGGTGTGGCTACATTATTTGGACTAATTATCGCAATTTCTCCTTGGACAGCATTAAGTTGTGGCGGTGTTTTTTTATTGGTCTTGTATCTTACTCGTTTCGTTTCATTGAGTTCCATCTTAGCAAGCTTAGCTTTCCCTGTATTCATTCTAGTTATATTTAATGTAGATAATAATGCATACCGCATATTTGCTATTGCAGTTGCGTTACTTGTAATTCTAACACACCAGAAAAACATTGGACGACTATTCTCTGGTAGTGAAAGCAAAGTTCCTATCTTCAAAAATCGGGATAGAAGAAAAGCTAGGCGTATATCCTAGTTAGTTTCCAGCTTAAAAAATGATTAATAATCATTTCTGAAGTTTGTGGAAAAAATGTTAATTTTACAGACTAAACCAAAACCAAGGAATTATGCTCATCAATATTTTTGAAAGGCTAGAATTTGGTGATGAAAAAAATCTCCTCATTCAAGGTATCCCATCAACCTTGGAAAAATTTTTTACAAAATTATCTTTTGCTAAGAATGTAACCCCTTTGTTAAGGAGTAGAAAAATTGATTTTGCTTTGGTATTTGCCATCAATTACACACAACTATCTGCTATATTAAAGGATGTTATTCCTTCTTTACGTAAAGAAGGAAAACTTTGGATAGCTTATCCAAAGCCTACCTCAAAGATTGTCAGTGATCTAAATAGGGATTGTGGCTTTGAATGCCTAATTCAGAAAGGATTTCATAAAATTGATGATGTAGTTATTGATCATGTATGGACTGCTTTGCGTTTTTGTACCACACCGTTGCCTTTACTAATGGAAGAGCTTGTTGAGGTTTCAGAGACGATGTATAGTCAAGACGCAACCATAAAAGATATTCCCGTAAAGTCATCTCCTAGAAAAGCAATCACCCCTTTTTCGCTTTAATTCCTATCTCAGTTATTTTTTTTATGAATGTCAAGATAACTCTTGAACAATAATACTTTGTCGAGTTGCTATCAATCGAATAAACCTTGATATATTTAAGGCAACTATTTCAGACCAATAATACTTTTGTTAAATTTTTTGAATGGTATTTGTGGGAGATTAGAAATCAATCATATATACTACATTTGGAGACGTAAAATTATTAACATGAGTCTAGGTTGGATTATTTTTGTTGTTGCTACAATCGGTTTTCACATTGGTCTTTTTGGCATGTTCAAAAAGGCGGGTATAGATGGTTGGAAAGCACTTGTTCCTTTCTATAATACCTGGCTAATGGTAGAGAAGATGGAACTCAAAAAACAATGGTTTTTCTTTCAATTGATTCCTATAGCAGGTCAGTTTATAACAATCTGGCTCTGTATAAAATTCGTTGAACATTTTGGTCGCTTTTCTGTCTTACATCATACCGCAACCGTTTTTTTCCCTTTTATCTATTTTCCATACTTAGGGTTTTCAAAAAATGAGCGTTATGCAGGTATTCCTGTAGTTAAGAATTATGCTAAATCAGCAACAAGAGAATGGATTGATGCTGCAGTATTTGCCATCGTTGCTGCTACCATTATCAGAACGTTCATTTTTGAAGCATATGTTATCCCAACTGGGTCAATGGAAAAGACATTGTTGGTGAACGACTTTCTATTTGTGAGTAAAACAAGTTATGGTCCTCGCATTCCAAATACCCCATTAGCATTTCCATTTGTACATCATACACTGCCTTTTAGTAACTCTAAGTCTTATTTAGAATGGCTGAAGTTACCGTACAAGAGATACCTTGAAGAACCGGTTAAGCGAAATGATGTTGTTGTGTTTAATTATCCAGTTGGTGATACGGTAATTAAAGAATTTCAATCTGAAATTAATTATTATGATTACCTCCGTGCTTATGAGTCTAGAGGTGGTACACGTGAGATGCTCTTTGCTGAACGTGATGATATTCTTGTAAGACCAGTAGACAAACGAGAAAATTTTATTAAACGATGTGTTGCTATTGCTGGTGATACACTGAAGATAGTGGATGGCATTTTGTATGTGAATAATGAGAAAAATTTCATACCCCCTGCATCTGAGAAACCATATACTGTGAAGCTAGATGGTAATGGATTTTTCCCAGATGAATTCGTTAAGAATGAATTGAACATAGACCCACAGGATCCAGAGCAGCGTGATCTTTTGCCTGTTCCTGATGCTACTAACACGTATAGAATTACATTGACAGCAGAGCAAGCGGATAAAGTAAATGCATTCCCATTTGTAATAAAAGGTTCGTTATTGCCAGAATTAAACTCCAGTGGATTTGGAAATACATATCCATATGACACAACAAACTTTAAGTGGAGCGAAGATAATTTCGGACCATTGTGGGTGCCCAAAAAAGGGGCATCTATTTCGTTGAATATAACTACTCGCTCGCTTTATAAAAGAGTCATTCAGGTATATGAGAATAATACATGGGAAGAGCGTGATGGGGCTGTCTATATTAATGGAGTTAAATCAGATTCATATACATTCAAAATGAACTATTATTGGATGATGGGTGATAATAGACACAACTCTCAGGATTCAAGGTTTTGGGGTTTTGTTCCAGAAGATCATATAGTAGGTAAGGCATCACTGATCTGGTTCTCTTGGCAAAATGGCCCTCGTTGGAATAGAATTTTCAAATTGATTAAGTAATTTAAAGATTCTTTAATCTATTGATCCTATCGATTAAAAAATTAGAATTTGCTGATTTCTCCAGTAATGAATTTCAGGGTATACGCTGCAACTTGTGCTCTGTATTGAGCATTGATGTATCTATCTTGCGCTTCACTTAAACTCAGTTGTGCTTGTCTCAATTCTATTGAGTTACTTTGAAGCTTTTTAAATCGTTCCGTAGATATCATATTATTTTCTTCAGCATACTTCACGTTACTTTCTTCAATCTTAGCATCGGCTACAGCGTTTTGATATTCCTGATAGGCAATTAGCAAATCCCTTTTTAGGTCATTTTTAAGGGAATTAACTTCGATGCCCTTTTGCTTTTGCATAACGGCATTTACTTTTAATTGGGTTTTATAAATATTACCATTAAAAATGGGTATGCCAAAGGTTAATCCAATGTTTGGTCCATACGATTGGTTGATTAGAAAAAGTCCTGCACTAGCTTGAGATCTATTTAAAAAAGTATTGGAGTTAAGGGTTGCAGTTGGAATTCGCTGTGCATTGATTATTTTTCGCTCATTGATTAAAAGAGAACGTTCTTTTTCAGCTATCAATATATCGTTATTTTGAGATTCTATTTTTTCAGACAATGATTTGTAGTCGATTGTAGGAATAGAAAATTGTACTTCAGAAGCCTCGAACGAGGAACTTGGCTCTCGTTTCAATAATGTATTGATGATGGCTATAGAATTTTGTACTTGCTTCTGGATATTTTGTAGGTTTATTTTTTGGGCATTAAGGTCAATTTTAGCTTGAAGCATATCTGTTTTGGCGCCACTACCAACATTAAAGCGAGTTTCTGCAATTTTCAATCTTTCTTTAGAAAGGTCAATAATAGCAGAGATGGAAGCTATTTGTTTATTCAGACGCACAATATTATAATAACTGTTTAGCACATCATAGATTACTTGATCTATTTGCTGTTTAAAAGCGATCTCTCCAATTTGCTCTATGGTTGTGAAACGTTCTTTGGTTGCCTTGATTTTATATCCATTATAAATTCTCCACGATACGCCGATATTGCTATTCAATGTATTATTGGCAACATTACTTCGTTGAATTTCTGATCCGCTGGAAAGTTTTTGATCTATATTAGATAGAGCTTCCGTATTTGCTATGTTGGCAGTGATGATTGGCAAAGCACCTGCATTTCCCCAATTGTTATTGATGGATGCAATGTCAACGTTTGTTTGTGCAAGTTGAATGGACAAGTTTTGTTCTAGTGCCAGACTGATGGCATCTTGGGCACTAAACTTACTGTCTTGCGAAAAAACAGAAGTAGATAAGCAAAGAATAAGGACAATATTGCTAACTCTCATGTGCGTCTCTTTTTTTCCTGGAAATATATGAATACAATGCAGGTACTACGAATAAGGTAAGTATCAAGGCGAATAGTAATCCTCCAATGATAACAATTCCTAATGGGATACGGCTTTTCCCTGCAGATCCCAATGCCATAGCAATTGGTAATGCACCAAGTGCAGTAGCTAGGGTAGTCATTAGAATTGGTCTCAACCTTGCTGCTGATGCATCAATTACGGAATCTATTTTATTTAGGCCTTCTTCTCGTTTTTTGTTTGCAAATTCTACAATCAGGATACCGTTTTTAGTTACCAAACCAATAAGCATGATAATACCAATTTGAGAAAAAATATTGACGGTTTGATTAAATAATGATAGACTTAATACGGCTCCCGCTAATGCCAACGGAACGGTAATCATAATGATAAAAGGATCTACAAAACTTTCAAATTGTGCAGCTAAAATCAGGAAGATTAAGACAAGGGCAAGGAAAAAGGCATTCTGGGTATTCGATGAGCTTTCTGCAAAGTCGCGAGAAGAACCACTCAACGTTGTAGTAAATGATTCGTCCAATATTTTCTTTTTAATTCTATCCATTTCTGCAATACCATCGCCTATAGTTTTTCCAGGGGCTAGTCCTGCCGAAACAATAGCACTTTTCAATCGATTGAAATGATAAATAGTAGGTGGATTAGCCGTTTCATTGATCGCTACCAGATTGTCGAGCTGAACTAAATCCCCGGTTCTACTTCTTAAGTAAAATGATTTTAAATCCAATGGTGCATCCCTGTCTTTCCGATCAACTTGACCAATTACTTCATACTGTTTGCCATTTCGGATGAAATATCCAAATCGTCTGCCACTCAATGCAAGTTGTAATGTGTTGGATATGTCGAGAATTGAAATACCGAGTTCACTTGCTTTTAGACGATCTATAGTTACTTGTATTTCTGGTTTATTGAATTTCAGGTTAACGTCATTCCCTTGAAAAACTGGACTCGTAACTACCTCATCCATAAAAGCTGGTATTTTTTCTTTTAGTTTATCAAAATTTAAATTTTGTAAAACATATTGAACGGGTAGAGAACCTCTAGAGGATTGACCAACAGCAATTGTTTGTTCTTGCAACACAAGTACCCTTACATTAGTATAATCCTTGAACATGCCGTTCATTTGTTGCGCAACGTCATTTTGACTCCGTACTCGTGATCCACCATCAACTAGTCCAATACTCATCATTGCACCATTGGATCCACCAGCGCCAGAAAAGTTAGGTGCAAAGGAAAGTATGATGTTCCGTTCAGGAATCGAATCGATTACTTTTTGCGCCAATTCATAAACTACTTTATCCATGTAATCGAAATCTGTTCCTTCGGGTGCCATGATGCTGGTTCGAATTCTATTACGATCTTCCATCGGAGCAAGCTCATTGGGTAGGCCTTTTCCTACAAGATAGATGATGCTCATGCAGGCTAATACGATAATTAGTGCAATCCATCTTTTCTGCATAAAGCGTTCAAGTAGTCTCTTATATCCTGACTCCATTCCCCTAAAGAAGGGCTCACTTTTTGTATAAAACCATGAATGCTGATGAACGTTCTTCTTGGTGAGGTAAATGTTTAAAACAGGAGTGAGTGAAAGAGAAACAAACGCTGATATTAAAACAGCTCCGGCTACCACTATACCAAACTCTCTGAATAGCCTGCCCACAAATCCTTGTAAGAATATGATCGGTAAAAATACAACGGCCAAGGTCAATGATGTTGAAACAACGGCAAAAAAGATTTCTTTCGAACCCTCTCGTGCGGCTTTCCATTTATCCATTCCTTGTTCAATCTTCTTATAAATGTTTTCCGTTACAACAATTCCATCATCCACAACCAATCCAGTAGCTAATACCAATGACAATAAGGTAAGTACGTTGATAGAAAATCCAGCTACATACATAATAAAAAACGCACCTACTAATGCAACAGGAATGTCAATTAAAGGTCTAAACGCAATTGACCATTCTCTGAAGAATAGATATATAATTAGAACAACAAGAAGTATCGCAATGATTAACGTTTCTTTTACCTCAGAAATGGCTTTGCGAACAAAGCGTGTTTTGTCAAAACCAACTTCTAATATAATATCTTGAGGAAGATCTTTCTTAACAACATCAATTCGTTTATATAATTCATCAGCGATAGCAACTTGGTTTGAACCAGGCTGTGCAACTACCGCTACATTAACGGAACTAATATTATTTTTTCTAGAAAGAGATTCTTCCACTTCAGGACCAATAATAGCATAGCCAACATCTTTTAACCGAATAATATTTCCTTCGGTTTGCTTTATAATTAGTTCGTTGAAATCTTCTTCCGTAGTAAGTTTACCATAGGCTTTAACTGTTAGCTCTGTAGTATTGCCACGAACTTTTCCTCCCGGTAATTCAATATTTTCCTTATCTAATGCCGTTTTTACATCCTGTATAGTTAATTTATAGGCGGATAATTTTACTGGGTCAAACCAAATTCGCATGGCAGGGCGCTGCCCTAATATATTAACCGCACTAACACCTGGAATAGTTTGTAATCTCTCCTGCACAATATTTTCCGCTAAATCAGACAGTTCAAGCAACGTTCTTTTGTTACTCTGCATTTGAAGGTATACGATCGGCTCTGAATCAGTATCTTGTTTTGATACAGTAGGAGGTGCATCAATATCTTGTGGGAGCTTATTTGATGCTTGAGATACCTTCTCCCGAACATCATTTGCTGCCCTTTCTAAATCGACACCTAATTCAAATTCCACGGTAATGTTACTGCTGCCTTGTGAACTTGAAGAAGTAATGTTCTTTACTCCTTGTACACCATTTACCGCTTTTTCTATCGGCTCAGTTATCTGCTGTTCGATGATTTCAGCATTAGCCCCTATGTATGATGTTCTTACGTTAACAACTGGCGGGTCTATAGCCGGATATTCTCTTATCCCTAGATAGGAATAACCAATTACGCCAAAGATTATAATGATGATTGAGCAAACAACCGCAAAGACAGGACGTTTTATGCTTAATTCTGATAAGTTCATTGATGCCTTTTTGAATAGTACTATTGAATCTTGGTAATCTTAAGTTTTGAATCTTTACGAATAAATAAGAGTCCTGTTGTTACTACAGTATCTCCTGCTTGAATACCGCTTGTGACCTCAACAGTTTCAACACCACGTGCTCCAGTGGTAATTTTCACAAATTCAGGATTACCATCTCGATATAATATCAATTGTTTAGATCGTGCACTTGGTATTATTGCTTGAGTAGGAACAAGAACGGCATGTTCATTTTTACCAAGCTCTAGACTAACTTTTGCAAAAGTACCAGGTGTTAGTTTTTGATCAGGGTCATTGATTGTTGCTAAGATTTTTAAATTTCGAGTATTAGATTCAATAACTGATTCCGAAGCAAGGATAGTTGCTGTATATTTTTTATCAGTTCCCTCAATCCCAAAATTAATTTTCGTGCCTTGCTTAATTTCAGAACTGTATTTTTCTGGAACGCTGAATGTTATTTTTTTCTTGTCTACCTGGCTTAATGTAGTGATAAGGTTAGAGGGTGTAAGGTATGCCCCTAGACTAATATTTCTTAATCCTATTCTTCCAGAATAGGGGGCAAGTATTTCTGTTTTGCTGATATTAACCTGTGTCAATTCTATATCTGCTTTGATATTGTTTACTTGAAGTAAACTTAGGTCATAGTCTTGCTGACTAATTCCGCTTATTTTAAGCAATTCCCTTTGTCTCTCTTCTGTTTTTTCGGCAATCTGAAGTTGTACGTTAAGCTTTTTTAATTGAGCTTGAAGATCACCATCAAATAACTTAACCAATAAACTGGTTGATTTGATATTGGTTCCTTCTTTGAAATTCAATTGAGTCACTCTCCCTGAAATTTCGGATCTAATTTCCGTTAATTCAAACGGTAAGATATTTCCTGCTACTTCAATTTTATTGGATAAAGAAGAGGATGTTACAATAAGCGCTTCAACTTTCAATGGACCAGCATTTGTTTGTCCACCCATTTGTGTCTGTTCTTTTTTCTTTCCGCAAGAGGCCAAAAGTAGAATCAAAAGAAGGGGAGTGATAATTTTTTTCATAATAGACGAAAATATAATAAGCTAGTAAAACAAAAGGATGTTTTGAGCGCTCAGATTTAAAATATTTTACATTGTTTTATCAGTTAACGGAATAGATTTATCCTAAAATTAATCTTTATTTGACGTTTTCTATGCTCTAAACTTGCTTGAATGAAAAGAATCCTAAAAAAGTAGTCTGCCTTTTTTACAATTTGACTGTTCGTGGCTAATTAACCACCTTTTCCGTTCAATTCCACCAACATAGCCAGCTAGATTGCCTGTTTGACTGATTACTCTATGGCAGGGGATAATGATCATGACTTGGTTGCGTGCATTGGCCGAAGCTACTGCCCGGCTTGCCTTCAAATCACCTAATTCTTTAGCCAATTTGCCATATGATATTGTTTCTCCATAGGGGATATCGTTTAGTTTGTTCCATACGTTTTGTTGAAAAAAAGTTCCCTGTGTGGTAATTGGAATGTCAAATGTTGTACGAATTCCTTCAAAATATTCCTTTACTTGACTGTTTACGATGTTAACAATAGTATGCTTATTGGAGCTATTGGTATAATGCTCAATAGGGGTTGAGTAGCTTATCGAGTCGGCGAAGAGTAATGATATTATTTCAGTAGAATTATGAGCAAGAATCATTTCTCCGATCGGAGTTTCTACAAGACAAGTATATTGGTCATTATCCAATTTTACATCCATTTTTAACTGCCTTAGTTGGTTCAAGTAAAATTACTTGTCCCTCAGTATCGTATACCCCTAAAACAAGACATTCACTAAAAAAATTAGCTATTTGTTTTACGGGAAAATTAATCACAGCAACAACTTGTTTGCCAATTAATTCATCTAGTTGATAATGATGCGTTATTTGGGCGGATGACTTTTTGACACCAAGTATCCCAAAATCAATTTCTAATTGGAAGGATGGTTTTACTGCTTTTTCAAATGGTTTTGCAGATATAATTGTACCACATCGGATATCAATTTTTTCAAAGTCTGACCAACTAATTTCCATATTTTTATACTTATTGATCTTGATATTTTTCAGATAGTTGAATCAATTCATTGCTTCGTGTAATTTCTCCATTCTTTTTCTGAATTCGAGCTAACTCTTTAATCCATTTACTAATATAACCCTTATTGGATATGGGTTTAACGGCATCATTAGTGGATGATTCTGAAATCTTCTTTAAGTATATTTCAATGTCAGAATGAGTATAAATTTGTCCACTTATTGGGTCTATAAAAAAAAGAATCTCATCCTCTTCATGAAAGGTATAACTATTCTTTACAGTAAAATATCCAATCAAATGTTGCCCTTGAATATGGGTAGATCTAATGGGTAAATTAAGTAAGTCTGAAATGATCATGTACAGAGAACCCATGGAAAATACGTTTCCAGTTTTTCGAATGAGTAAGTTTGTTAACCCAAAATCATCAAATTGCGAACTAGATATTTCGTGGCATTTAAATTTGTAGTAAGAGAAAAATATCTTGTTAAAGATATTTACAACCTCAAGTGGCGTTAAGTAATCATTTAGCTCTAACCAAACACTTCTTTTGATTTTTTCAATTTCAAATTCAAGTGCTTCGATATCTGTTTTTTGATCAATGAATTTTGAAAGAATAATGCTAGCATCTTTCAAGCTGATTTCTGATGTTTCTTCCCATTTTTCGAGGGAATTTTTTAAGCTCGAAAATGAAACTTCATAGATTATTGAATCTATTTTACTGCTGATTGATTCATCGTGGCAGAATTCTTTTTCTTCCGTTAAAATAGGAATAACTGATTCTCCTAGGGCAACGAATTTTTGTGTAATGGATAAAAAAATTTCTTCATCGGGGTCATCAATCAAATTGATCAATGCAAGTATTTCACCTGATTTGTTCAACATCTTTAAATATATCGGTTTATTTCTTCTTCGCTCTTCGTTTACCTTTTGAAGGGTTTGCGATAGCATAATCAATCATTTGTTGAACTTCTTCAATAGTCAAGTCTGGAGTATTATCTTGTTTTTCCTTAGGAATAGGGAAATTTCGAAGGCCTTTTTTTATGTAATTACCATAAGGACCTTTGAGCAATTGAATTTTTTCTTTTTCAAAAACTTTTATAGTTCTTTCGTTTTTTGCTGTTCTTTTTTCTGAAATGATTGGGGTAGCTTCTTCAAGCTTAATCTCATATGGATCAAATTCTTTTGGTAAAGAATAGAATAATTTATTATGAGCTATGTATGGCCCAAATCGCCCTATATTAACCTGAACTACCTCATTTTCAAATTCTCCCAATATCCTTGGCAGTTTGAAAAGCTCCATGGCGTCTGCCAAGGTGATCGTTTCAATGCTTTGGTCTGTTTTTAATTTCGCAAATCGAGGTTTTTCTTCGGTATCGGCAGTTTCTCCAATTTGCACCATTGGGCCATATTTGCCCATTCTCGTAATTACTTTTTTACCTGT
Source organism: uncultured bacterium (assembly GCA_903951405.1). Taxonomy (GTDB): domain Bacteria; phylum Bacteroidota; class Bacteroidia; order Chitinophagales; family Chitinophagaceae; genus Pollutibacter. The sequence continues at coordinate 5,280 of CAJBBV010000029.1, read as the reverse complement.
AATGGGATCAATACCAAGGTCACGTTCGCCACTAATGCGTTCAGCCGTTTCCATGGTCAGATCGACTTCTTTTTTGAATGGAACATAAAAGTCTTTTAGCATTTTGCTCCAATCTTCTTTACCCTCAGCTATATGGTCAAACTCACTTTCTATTTTTGCTGTAAATCCATAGTCCATTACATTCTGAAAATGGACTAGGAGAAAATCATTCACAACAGAACCTAAGTCAGTAGGGAATAGCTTTGACTTTTCCGCGCCAGTATTTTCTTGCTCTGTTACTTTTACGATTTTGTCATCCTTAAGTTTAAGGACTCTAAAGTCTCTCTTAACTCCTTCCTTGTCTCTTTTCTCAACATATCCTCTTTTTAGTATGGTAGATATAGTTGGAGCATAGGTTGATGGTCTTCCAATCCCAAGTTCTTCTAATTTTTTTACTAGAGAAGCTTCTGTAAATCTAGGCTGTGGCCTTGAGAAACGCTCAGTGGAGATCAATTCACTTAACGTTAGGACTTGTCCTTTTTCTAATGGAGGTAGCATGCCTTCCGTATCGGTTTCTTCATTTTCATCTTCTTCGTCTTTGCCTTCATTATAAACCTTTAGAAAGCCATCAAATTTTAAGACTTCACCCTCAGCTTGTAATTTTTCTTGATTGGTGGAAATGCTTATTTCTGCTGTAGTTTTTTCGAGTTCAGCATCAGACATCTGAGATGCCATAGTACGTTTCCATATAAGATCATACAAACGTTGAGCATCAGCGATATCTATCTGTGACTTTTCCATGTACGTTGGCCTTATGGCCTCATGCGCTTCTTGTGCTGATTCTTTTTTGTTCTTATATTTTCTAATCTGAAGATATTGTTTACCATAACTAGTGGTAATCTGATTTGAAATGTCATCCTTGGCAGTCTGACTCAAGTTCACACTATCAGTCCTCATGTATGATATATGTCCAGCTTCATACAGTTTTTGGGCAAGAATCATGGTTCTGCTTACACCATATCCCAGTTTTCTACTTGCTTCTTGTTGAAGGGTAGACGTTGTAAAAGGAGCTGCTGGCGTTTTCTTCGCTGGTTTTTTGACAACGTTTTCTACCTTATACGTTGCACCAATGCAGGATTGTAAAAATTTCTCTGCATCTTCTGTAGTACTTTTTTTACTGCCTTCGCTTTTGAAAATAATGTTCTTGCCATTAATGTCTTTTGCAAGGAATAGGCCCTCTATTTTAAAACTGCTTAAGGCATTGAATGAATTAATGACCCTTTCACGCTCAACAATCAGTCTAACCGAAACACTTTGAACACGTCCGGCACTTAGGTTTCCGCGCATACTCATTTTCCTCCATAAAATAGGAGATAATTCAAAGCCCACAATTCTATCTAATATCCTCCTGGCTTGTTGAGCATTAACCAAATTCATGTCAACTGTCCTAGGTTTTTCAACCGCAGACAATATAGCCGGTTTTGTAATCTCATGAAAAACAATGCGTTTTGTTGTGGCCGGATCTAAGCCTAGTACTTCGCAAAGGTGCCAACTTATGGCTTCTCCTTCACGGTCTTCATCCGTTGCTAGCCAAACTTCTCCTGACTTTTTAGCAATTTGTTTTAATTCTTTAACAACTTTTTCCTTTTCTTCTGATACTATATATCTTGGTTTGAAGTCTTTATTTACATCAATACCCATGGCATCCTTTTCAAGATCTCGTATATGCCCATAGCAACTTTTAACCTCAAAATCTGAGCCTAAAATTTTTTCAATCGTCTTGGCTTTAGCCGGTGACTCAACAATAAGTAAATTTTTTGCCATTCGTTCAATTCAATTCTTGTAATGCTATTTTAATACCAATATTCTCCACTAAATTGATGCAATAATAAGATAAAGAGAATGATTTTTCACATTTTCAATGCAAAAGGAAGGATTTTGTATTGAAACCCAAATAGAAAATCACACTAACTATTGTGCTTTTTCACGTTGTTAAAAAAAAGATAAAATGGTCAAAGCGATTAAGGTTTTATAAAATTTAGGACTTTTTCCATAACGGCTCGATCTTTATATATCCTTCTATGACCAAGGCCTTTTGTAATCATAAATTCAACATTTTCCTGCTTTTTAAGAAGTAGCTCAGCTAGATCGGAAATAGGTGTGATCTCATCATCCTCATCGTGTATCCATAAAATTTTATTCTCAAGCTTAGGAATAATACGGTTCAGTGAGTAATAATCTGCAGAATTCCCAGATGCATTTTCTATTAGTTGGTAAATAGCCGTCTTAATCTTTTCGTCTAGTTTTAAAAATGCACAGAATAACGTTAAAGAGGTGCTTGTTTCCGTAGCAGGAGCTATAAGTACCAATCTAGAATCCGCCTGATTTAGTTGTTCTTGATATAAGCAAACGGCTAGTCCGCCGAATGAATGTGCAATAAATCCATCAAATTGACCAACCTTTTTTTCTAATTCTTGAAACATCATGATGTATTCAGGAAGGGTAATGGTCTTACCATCACTTAATCCATGTGCCTTTCCATCCATGGCGTAAACACAAAGTCCTTTATCAATCAATGGGGAAATATAGGATTCAAAATTATATGCCCTTGATTCAAATCCATGAACAATCAATATTTTTTGTGTTGAGGAACTGTTCCAGCAATACCCCATGATGGTTTGACCTTCTACGTTCAATTCTATGGAATTAGCACTATCGAAAATGGAAGGTTTTTGTTTGTTAGACTTACGATAAGGGGTAGTGAAAATCTTAAATGCAATACGAGCAGCCCATTTTACGGATAGGCAAGAAATTAGTTTTAGCTTTGTACGGAGGTATAAAATAAATAGCTTTTGACTATTATTCATTGAATAATTATTTTAAGCAAAGATAACCGAGTGTCAGACAATCGGTCAACAAAGTTCGTTTTACTTGATTTAACTTAGCTTATCTGATTTGATATAATATGCTTGATAAATTATTAACTATACGAATGCTAGTCTTTGATATGGACGGCGTTTTAACCGATGGAAAGCTATTGATATCGTCAACAGGTGAATGGGAGAGGGTCATGGATATTAAAGATGGGTATGCTTTACAAGCCGCTGCTAAGAGTGGGATGATAGTTGTTGTGTTGACTGGCTCTTTTTCTGAACCGATTTCTAAACGATTGAATCACTTAGGAATATCCCGTTTCATCCAACATGTGTCAAATAAAGCAGAGGGCATTAAAATGTTGTTAAGTGAATTTTCACTAACCCAATCGCAAGTTCTTTATATGGGAGATGATATTCCTGATCTTGAGGGATTTCAGCAAAGTGGATTCACTGCTTGTCCTATCGATGCAGTTTCAGAAGTTAAAAATATGGCTCATTACATCTCCTCAAAAGCAGGTGGTAATGGATGTGTTCGAGAAATAATTGAGAAAGTAATGCGTGTTCAGGGAACATGGGGTGAAAATGAGAAAATTCAAAGTTTATAATTCTTAAATCCAATGAAAAGATTCTTTGAATTTTTAAAATTAATCCGGTTCGTAAACCTGATTTTTATTGCAATCACACAATTGGTCTTTTACTACTGCATTGTCAGTCCTCAGTATGCCATTTACAATTCTGCCGGCCCTATTTTATCCATGGCTAATTTGAATTATTTAATTTTAGCTTCAGTATTGATTGCAGCTGCAGGCTATATAATTAATGATTATTTCGATTTAAATATTGATCGAATAAATAAGCCTCAAAGATTAATTATAGGTAGACACATTAGCAGGCGTTGGGCTATGTTTTTCCATCTTCTTTTATCTGCAATAGGCCTTGGTTATACTGCATATGTATCATACGATCTACGAAATCCTTTCTTACTTTTGTTTAATATTATTGTGGTAATTGTTTTGATTTTCTATTCTACAACGTTTAAGCGAAAATTACTTTCGGGAAATATTTTAATTTCTCTTTTGACTTCATGGGTTATCATTATTTTATATATCGCTGAATTGGATTTTTCTACTAACTTATTGTTATCTAATAGATCTAATGTATTGTTGAAAATACATAAAATTGCAGCGGTTTATGCTGGATTTGCTTTCGTTGTATCCTTCATACGCGAAATCATTAAAGATATGGAGGATCAGGATGGAGATAGGAGAAATAAATGTAGTACCATTCCTATAGTATGGGGAACAGCTACCGCTAAAATATTTGTTTCCGGATGGGTATATGTTTTAATCGGAATGTTGTTTGTCCTGCTTTTCTATTCTTTTATTAATTCTTGGACTTGGTTAGTGCTTTATATCATGATAACTTTATTGCTCCCCTTATTTAGATTATTGAAAAAAATAAATAGGGCTATAACATCTTCTGATTATCATCAATTAAGTAGTTTGATTAAGTTAATTATGTTGGCGGGTATTTTTTCAATGACTATCTACTACTATTATAATCGATGAGAAAAATTGTCTTAGCCTCTGGTTCACCTCGTCGTAAAATGCTCTTGGAATGGGCTGAAATTCCATTTGAGGTCATCGTATCAGATATAGATGAATCATTTCCGCCAGGTACACATCCAGCAGATGCGGCTTTACTCATCGCTCAGAATAAAAATTCAGCCATCTACAATCAATTGAATACTTCTTCCCCTGATTCAGAACGAATAATCATTGCAGCAGATACGATTGTTGTTTTAGAAGATGAAATTATTGGAAAGCCAAATGATCATGATCATGCTATCGAAATACTGAAAAAGTTAAGTGGTCAAAAACATGCTGTTATGACAGCTGTGGTTATGAAAAGTACATCCAAAGAAATTTCTTTTGTAGATACTACCTATGTTTCTTTTAATGAATTGACAGAAGATCAAATCAAGCATTATGTTTCTAACTATAAACCATTCGATAAAGCTGGTGCTTATGCAATACAAGAATGGATAGGTGTTGTAGGCATAAAATCCATTGATGGTGATTTTTATAATGTAATGGGACTGCCAATCAGTAGAGTAGTTAGGATGCTTCATTCTGCATTTAGTTAACCTCCCAGTATAGTAATTTTCTCCTTTTATTGTGTGTTTAATACATTGATACATAAAGTATCTATTCTATTTTTCAGGAATGATATTTTCAGAAAATCTACTGCATTTTATATGGGAGAAAAAGTTGTACAATGAAAAGCTTATAACGGTTTGCGGTAAATCAGTCGAAATTATTGATACTGGAACACGCAACACGAATCAAGGCCCCGATTTTCTATTTGCACGTTTACTGATAGGCGATACTGAGTGGGCTGGTAATGTGGAACTTCATCTCACTAC